>DATAZF010000138.1:0-97901 GCA_036272235.1 Bryobacteraceae bacterium
CCGGCAGCAGCGTGTTGAGAGATGTGATCGCAAGGCCGCCCGCCACCACGGCAAGTTCGGGCGCATCCGGCGCGAGGTTGATGTGGTCCGGTACGCGGGTTGGCGCAAGGATCGTTGCGAGGCGGAAAACGGGCCGCGCCGACGGTGTCGCGGGCACCGTGGCCTTTATCTCGGGCTTCATCCGGAGATCGAGCTTCTGGACCGGCAGCCAGACCGGCATCTTCGGAGGCGCATTGAGCGGCGCCACGCGGAGAATGGGAATGATCAGAGCAGCCGCGACGAGACTGGCCTGCAGTGCGAGTGAAAGCGCGACGGTCCATGGCCTGCGAGTCTGTGCTTGTGCATTGACGAAAGTTTGATCGAACAAGAGAATCTCCTCTCTTGCCGAAGTAGACCCCATGTATGGAACAGAAGTTCCTGAGGTTTTGGAAGCGGTCAGCCGCCGATCGAATACATCGGCCGTGGCGGAGGAATGAACCGGGCGGAGTTGATCTCGTGTCCGATCCACTTCTCGGATACGTTTTGCCTGATTGTGGCCGCGATGTCTTCATCCGGCGCGTTCGAGCGCAGCAGATGCTTGACGTCCGTTTCTTCGATCGCAAAAAGACAGTAACGCATCTTGCCGTCGGAGGTCAGCCGCAGCCGGTTGCAGTTGAGGCAAAACGGCTTGCTGATGGAGGCCACGAAGCCGACCTTGCCGCCACCATCCGCGTAGGCAAAGTCGGTAGCCGGCGCGCGCACGTCGCGGTCTGGGATTTCGACCAGCGGCGAGATCTCGCGTGAAAGCAACGCGGCGATGTCGTCGGCCATGAGAACTTTGCCGCGGTCCCAGATCGACTGCGCATCGAGCGGCATGAATTCGATGAAGCGTGGCTCGAAGCCGCGTTCGCGGCAGTAGAGCGCCATCGGAACGATATCCGGCTCGACAAGATTCTTGACCGCGACGATGTTGATCTTGATCTGTTCGAAGCCGGCCTTGACCGCGGCGTCGATTCCGGCCAGCACGCGGGGCAGGTCGTCGCGGCGCGTAATTTGCCTGAAGCGCTCACGATCGAGAGTATCGAGATGAATGTTCAGGCGATTCAGACCCGCATCACGCAACGCCTGCGCATGCTGCTCGAGCAGTACGGCATTGGTGGTGAGCGCGAGATCGTGAATGCATGGAATACTCGCGAGCCGCGCGATCAGGCGAGGCAGATCGCGCCGCAACAATGGTTCACCGCCGGTGAGCCGCAGTTTGTTGACTCCGAGTCGCGCCGCCACACGCACGAAGCGCTCGATTTCCTCGAACGTGAGGATCTCCTGGCGGGGCGCGAATGCAACCGCTTCTTCCGGCATGCAGTAGAAGCAGCGGATATTGCACCGATCGGTCACGCTGATGCGCAGGCTGTCGTGCAGACGTCCGAAATTATCGATGAGAGGATCCATTACGCGTTACGTTACTTCCAGCATACGCTGAATTGGAATCAAAGCCCGGCGCATCAGGTCGGCCGGCAACTCCACGCGCGGTGTGAGATTCACCAGCGCGTCGCGCAGTTTTTCCAGCGTATTCAGCCGCATATACGGGCATTCGCTGCAGTTGCAGTTCTCGTTCCGCACGTAGTGGAAGCTCTTTCCGGGCGCCGCGCGCTCAAGCGAGAATTGCACGCCGCTTTCCGTCATCACAATGAACTCGGATGCCGGGCTTGCCGCGCAGTATTCGATAATCGCGGAGGTCGAGCCGATGAAATCCGCGTGGCGGAGAACCGCTTCGGTGCACTCCGGATGCGCCACGACGACAGCCTGCGGAAACTGCGCCTTCGCATCGAGCAAACGGCGCGCCGGAAAGGTTTCATGAACGATACAGGCGCCCTGCCAGATCTTCATGTTTTCGCGACCGGTCTGCTGCTTGACATAGTTGCCGAGATTGCGGTCGGGGAGGAAGAGAACCGGCTTTTCGCGGGGAATTGAATTCACGATCTTCACCGCGTTGCGGGACGTACAGAGGATGTCCGACTCCGCTTTCACTTCGACGGAGGTGTTGATGTAGCTGACGATGACATGGTCGGGATTGCGGCGCCTGAATTCGCGGATCGGCGCCACAGGGCACCCTTCCACCAGACTGCAACTGGCGTTTTTATCCGGAACGATGACGATGCGCGAGGGATTCAGGACCTTCGCCGTCTCCGCCATAAACCACACGCCGCAGAACGCGATGACGTCCCCCTCGGCCTCGCGCGCTTTACGGGCCAGTTCGAGGCTGTCGCCGACGACATCGGCAACCTCCTGAATCTCGGCTTCCTGATAGTGGTGGGCGAGGAGGATGGCCCGCCGGTCGCGCTTGAGCTCCAGAATTTCTTCGGAAACGGTAGTAAATGAGGAAATCATGGGGAGGCGACTGCAACTTCATTTTAGCAATCGCTTCGTAACAATCGCCTCCCCGCCCTGTTCTGCCGGCAGTCCCTTTCGTGTATTCCGCGTGATTACAGCGCGTTGAGGAATGCGACCAGATCGGCTTTCTCCCGGGCGGTGAAGCCGATGGCGAAGCGAGTGTCGTAAAAGTCGACAACATCCGCGAGAGAGCCGGCCGAGCCATTGTGGAAGTAAGGCGCGCGAGCGGCGAGGCCGCGCAGGACCGGCCCCTTCACTTTGCCGATATCCGCCCATTTGCCGGAGATCAGCGCGCGGCCTGGGTCCGTTGTCTGCACGATCTGGCCCGTGGTCTTGTTCTTAAGCGTCACGACAGGAAGATACTGAACGCCGAGGGAATTGCTGAGATCGGCGACGCCGATATTCAACGCGGCGGCAACGGAATGATCGCCGGCGTTCGGAGAACTGTGGCAAGTCCCGCAGCTACCCTGGATGACGGCTTGCCCCGTCGCATCGTTCAGGCCGGCCACGCCGGTGATATTGATCGAACGATTATTGAAGAGAGCCTGGCCGCGGGCGATGCTGGCACGGGCCGGGCCTACCAAAAAGGTCTGCGAATTGGTCCACGAGTTGAAGAGCGTAAAGATGACGGATGTGAACGGAGCATTGGTCGGGTTTAGCCCGAGAGGATCGTTGATGCCGATGAAAAATTGCTGGCCGGCAAGAGCCGTGGGACCGCCGGTGGCTCCGTTGGCCGAAAGCACTCCGGCTGCGAAGTCGGTACCCTGTGCGGTGTAGAGGCCGGTTTCGAAGTTGACGATTGCGTTCATCTGCGCGGTCGTGAGCGGAACGGCGCCCTGCGCATGTCCGGAGGTAGCGTCCTGCGCCTGATGACCGAGATCGGCGATGAGGTCGGCGGGGACCGCGATCTTCTGGGTATCCGGCGGATTCGACTCGCGCCCATCCCACATCACCGCACTCAGGAATTTCAGATTGGTCGAAGGGAGCGGTCGCCGGTAGGTCGAGATCGTGTCGGTCTCGTTGCAGCCGTATGGATTGTTGACGCCGACGACATCGAATTCGGCGCCCGCGGGTACGGCGATACCGATACGGATCAGACCACGCTCGATCAGAAGCTTGTAGGCTTGCTGCCGGCCGCTGACTGTCGAGGTATTGACCCCGTGGTCGCAGACCGAGCCGTCGACGGTTCGGAAGATTGGGTCAAGGCCAGCGGTCAGGAGGAAGCGCAGTGCGACGCTCGAAGAGGAAATGCTCCATCCCTGGTCCGGCAGATGGCAGGACGAGCAACTGCGGCCGTTGGTGCCGAGGCTCTGGAAGAAGGCGTTCCCGAAATCGATCTGGCCATTTCCATTCGTGTTTTCGGTTTGCGAAATGCCGTGGGCGTTGGGAAAAGGAAAAAGGTTCGGTAACTTGATTTGTGCGCTGGCTGATTGGGGAAGCCCAATGAGGAAGCCGAGGACAATTGCCATATACGCGCGGACGTGGAGCGCTGAGGACACTGATGTATCTCCTTCGGTTCGAAAAGCGGGCTGGCCGGACGGCTGCGTGCGGTTTGGCCGCCGGTACTTTTGTTTTTTGCAGCACATAGTGCATCGGCTGCAATCCTCGTTTCAAGTCGCACCGGTATCCGCATGACTAATGTACTGTTCAGCACGCTTGTCTTCGCGGGATCGCTGGTCGCGGGCTTTCTCGGATCGTTGACCGGCCTCGGCGGCGGCGTGGTAATAGTCCCGCTGCTAACGATCGCGTTTGGAGTCGATATTCGCTATGCGATCGGAGCGTCGCTGGTGTCGGTTATCGCGACATCGTCGGGGGCGGCATCTGCATATGTTCGCGAGGGATTCTCGAATGTGCGTGTGGGAATGCTGCTCGAGATCGCCACCGCCTCCGGAGCTTTGGCGGGGGCGGCGGCAGCGGCGTTCGTGCCCACCGCCGGCCTGGCCATCCTGCTTGGAGTGGTGCTGCTGTTTTCAGCATTCGCACCGGCGCACAAGGAAGATATGAAACCGAAAGCGGCGCCGGATCCGGATTCGCTCGGTGCACGCCTGCGGCTCGACAGCAGCTATCCCGGCCCGGGTGGAATGGTGGCCTATACGGTGCGGCGGCTTCCGCTGGGCTTCGGGATGATGGGCGTGGCCGGAATGCTGTCGGGCCTGCTGGGAATCGGCTCGGGCGCGGTGAAAGTGCTCGCGATGGATCTGGCGATGGGGCTTCCATTCAAAGTGTCGACAACGACCAGCAACTTTATGATCGGCGTGACAGCCGCGGCCAGCGCTGGCGTCTATTTGCACCGCGGCTATATCGCGCCAGGACTCGCAATGCCGGTAACGCTGGGCGTAGTCGTGGGATCGCTGGCAGGCGCGAAGGTGCTCGCGTCGGCCGGCAGCGCGCAATTGCGGATATTGTTTCGCGTGGTGATTCTGGCGCTGGGAGTGGAGATGATTTATAACGGTTGGGCCGGGAGAATTTGAGATGTATTCAGATCAGAAGATGGAGAGCCAGATGGGATCGCTGCTGCGGGCCGGCGTAGTGACGTCGTGCGCGATCATCCTCATCGGTGGAATCCTCTATGTGATGCGCCACGGCGGCGAGCGGGAGTCGTTCGCGGTATTTCAAGGCGTGCCGGCTCCGCTTGAAAGCGTGCGCGGAGTTTTGGGGCAAGCGCGGGCGGGCTCGGCTCGCGGGATTATCCAGCTGGGCGCGCTGGCGCTGATCGCGACGCCGGTGCTGCGGGTGGTGTTCGCGGTCTACGGGTTCGCACGGCAGAAGCAGTGGGTATTTGTGGGAATCAGCGCTCTGGTGCTCGCGCTGCTTGCCGCGGGCCTGGTGGCGGGTTAGTCGTACTTCTCGTAAATAATGCGTTTGCGATCCAGCCCAAGTGCCTTGAGCTTTGCGCGAATGTCGTCGACCATCTCGCGCAGTCCGCAAATGTAGACATCCACATCGCGCCTGTCGCCGAGGGCTTCGAGCGTCAAACCCTGAACGCGGCCCGCGCGGCCCGTCCAATCTTCCGATGGACGAGTGAGAGTCGGGTGGTAATGAAAGTTGGGGTGAGACGCGGCCAGCGCAGTGAGTTCGTCGTGATAGAGCAACCCCTGTTCGTGGCGGACTCCGAAGATGAGGGTGAAGCGATTATCCGGATAAACTTTCAGATGCGAAAGAAGCATGGAGCGGAACGGGGCGATGCCGGTTCCGGTCGCGACAAGTATGGAATCAGAGACCGGGCGGCGCAGGATGAACGCCCCGTATGGGCCTTTGAACTGGATCGGATCGCCGGGATGAAGCGCGAACAGGAACGGCGACAGGTGCCCATCCTGAACGAGATTGGCGCACAGGGCGAAGCGGTTGCCATCCGGCGGCGACACGATCGAGTAGGCGCGCGTGATCTCGTCGTCGCCCACCGGCGCGGTGATGGAGAGAAACTGGCCGGGAACGAAGGCGGCGCTCCAGTCGGAGCTTTCAAAAACGAAGTGGCGGGTGTTGGGCCCGATTTCTCGCGATTGGACGAGTTGGGCTTTCATTGTGTACACTCCGCGGCGCGCTCGACGAGGATCCGGCTCAGCGCAGCATGTCCGTCGAGCGGTTCCGCGACGCGGATCGGAATGTTGTGGCGGGTGGCCAGATCTTCGACCAGATTGGGAAGGTCGCGCTGCAGGTGAATACCCAGAGTGAGAAAGTAGGGCAGCACGAGAATTTCCCGTGCACCGGCGGCGGCGAGTTTGCCGACGGCTTCGTCGAGGCGAGGGGCGGTTTCAAGAAACGCGGTCTCGAACAAATCCCATGAGCCCTCAACCGCGGCGCGGGCCGCGATGGTGCGTACGGCTTCATTGGCCGAGGCAACACTCGAGCCGTGACCGAAGACTACTATTCCCAGACTCCTCACGTTTATAGGATGACGCGCGGCTCGTCCGGTTCCGCGATCGTTTCGGCGGATTCCTCCGAGGGAACGTAAAAGCCGCGCAGGAAGTCCATGAAGGCGCGGCTGCGTTTGCGGCCGTTGTTGCGCGAATATTCGAGCCGCTGGAGGAAGGCGAGCACGCCAAGCAACGTCGCGTCGCGGATTGTGGAAACGCCGGTGGCTTCGAGCTCCCGTTTTTTAATCTCCGCGATCTTCGCCTGCACATGGGCGGCGATTGAGGCCGCGAATTTGTTATCCGGAACAGTCTCGTAATAGATGCCGGACTGGAGAGTGCGGGCAGTCCTGATCAGGGCTTCCAGTGCATCGCGGACGTCGTAATCGGTCGCGCCGGGTTGCTGGAGCGCGGCTTCAAAGATGGCGACGGCGAGAAATGCCATGATGACTTCGTTCTCGCGCAGGAACTCCTCAGTGACGGAGATATCCTGATTCGGGATGGTGGCAGCGTCGAGATCGGGCTGACGTTCGTGCTCGTGGGCGTCCTGCAGATAAGCGCATTCGAGCGGGCAGTCAATGGATTGCTCGCGCTCGGTGCCGCAGCAGACAGAACAGATCTCGCCGTGGACAGCGGGACAATGGCGGCGCGCCTTGCGGCTGTTGCAGAGAACGCAATTCACGTCCCCCAGTATAGGAGGCGAGGCAGAAAAAGTATGCGGACGAATTTGTTCATCAAGGTCATAGTGGAACATGACGAGAAGGAAACCCCCGAGAGGCTCGGCGCGGAGTTGTGCCGGCAGCTGGAGCGGAACTACATCGTGCGCGAAGCCGAGCTGGCGAATTTCACGAAGGTTGAAGATTGATTGGAGGCATAGAGGCCGGAGGAACGAAGTTTGTTTGCGGCATCGGCACTGGTCCGGAGGATCTCGTCACGACGCGGATCGCGACCACCGCGCCCGAGGCGACCGTGGCTGCAGCAGTCGCGTGGCTGCATGCGGAGTCGGGCGGAAGGCTGAGCGCAGTCGGGATCGGATCGTTCGGTCCGGTTGATTTGAAGCGCGGCTGGATTACTTCGACGCCAAAAGCCGAGTGGCGAAACTACAATCTCGCGGGCGCGGTTGCGCGCGGACTGGGTGTTCCGGTCCGGCTCGATACCGACGTCAATGCCGCGGTCCTGGGTGAGGCTCGTTGGGGAGCGGCGCGGGGAATCGCCAACTGCCTGTACCTGACAGTGGGGACCGGGATCGGCGGGGGCGCAATCGCGGGCGGCGCGATCGTGCGCGGGCTCACGCATCCGGAAATGGGGCACGTACGCGTTCCGCACGATGTGAACGCCGATCCGTTTGAGGGGACGTGCCCGTATCATGGCGATTGTCTGGAGGGTTTGGCGTCGGGTCCGGCGATTGAAGCGCGGTGGGGGAAGGCAGGCGAAGAGTTACCGTCGGATCACGTGGCCTGGGATCTCGAGGCTTCGTATCTGGCGCTGGGAATAGCGAACTTCATCTGCACGTTATCGCCGGAGCGGATTCTGATCGGCGGGGGAGTGATGCGGCAGGCGCGGTTGTACGACCTCGTGCGGAGCAAGGTCGAGCGGCTGCTTGCCGGTTATGTCGCGGCGCTTCCGGAGATCGCAGCTCCGCGGTTGGGCGAGTTGTCGGGAGTGCTGGGAGCATTGGCCCTGGCGCTGTAGGGCAGGTTGATAATCCGCCTGGTTTGGGTTGTGAAAACAGCATCTGGAGAGTCTTCGTTGGAGGCGGAGAAATCGGAATGAATAACTTGCTGACAATGTCGGGGACCAGACAAGCCGAGCTGATTCGGGAAGGTGCGGTGTCATCCGAAGAATTGATCGCGGCGCATCTCGCCCGGATCGACGAGGTAAATCCCAAGCTCAACGCGGCAGTCGAGATCCTGCGGGAGTCGGCGAAGCGGGAGGCCGAGGCGGTCGATCGCCGGCGCGCGGCGGGCGAACCGATGCGCCCGCTGGAAGGCGTTCCCTTCTCGATCAAAGACTCAATCGAAGTTGCAGGCACGGTGTGCTCGGCGGGAACGCTGGGATTTCAGAACGCGGAGCGATCGACGGAGGATGCGACACTCGTCGCTCGCCTGCGCGACGCGGGGGCAATCCCTGCCGCGCGCACGAATCTGCCGGATCTCCTGTTCGCATTCGAAAGTGACAATCTGATTTTCGGGCGCACGAACAATCCGTACGATCTCACGCGCAGTTCGGGCGGATCGAGCGGCGGTGAAGCCGCGTTGATCGCGGCAGGCGGATCGCCGTTCGGACTGGGGAGCGACGCGGCAGGCAGCGTTCGGCTTCCCGCGCACTACTGCGGGATCGCCAGCCTGAAACCGACATCCGGCAGGCTCGCACGCACGGGTCATGTTCCGGCCGCGGGCGGGTGGTTGGAGATGGTCTGGCAGATCGGTCCGATGGCGAGGCGGGTGGAAGATCTGTGGACCATGATGCCGATTCTGCTCGGGCTCGACGGGCGCGATCACACTGTGGTGCCGATGCCTTATGGCGACCCGGCACAAGTTCCGTTGCGCGATCTGCGTGTGGCTTACTTTACGGACAACGGCATTGTTCCGGCGGACGCAGAGACGAAGGGTGTGGTGGAAGCCGCGGCGATGGCGCTGGCGAGCGAGGTGCGATCGGTGGAAGAGTGCAGGCCCGGGCGCGTTGAAGAGAGCTACGGGCTTGAGATGAAAATGATCGGTCCGGACGGAGGCGACGGGCTGCGCGAATACCTCAAAGACATCGGCAGCACGCGCACGCATCGGCTGCTGGACGGCTGGATCCATAAGCTGCAGCCTTATCGCACCGATATCAAGGGGTTCGCGGACTACTGGGCGAGCCTCGACAAGTTCCGCAAGAGCATGTACGAATTCGGCAACAGGTTCGACGCGATCGTATCGCCCGTCGCGAGCCGGCCCGCGGTGCCGCATGGGGCGTCCATCGACGACGATGTGTTCCGCGGCTTCAGCTACACGATGACTTACAACCTGACCGGGTGGCCGGCGGCTGTGGTGCGCTGCGGAACGTCGAAGGACGGGCTGCCGATCGGCGTGCAGATTGCGGCGAATCGGTGGCGCGAGGATATCGTGCTGGCGATCGCGCGCTTGTTAGAAATGGACGCCGACGAGAACTTCAGCCTGATTCAGGTTTGAGATCGACTGGAAGTCGGCTGACCCCTGGTGCGTGTAGCGGAGCTCTCCGCTGATGCGGAAGAACGGGATCTTCACGTCGACGCCACCGCCGAGCACGACGCCGGCGTGCGATTGCTGGACGAGCGTTCCTGCGCCGGAGGTGATGTTCTTCGCGGCGGCCGAAAGGTTCGAGAGGTGGTCGAACGAGACACCGGCTTCCACGAAAGGTTTGACCACGGGAGCTTTGAAGCGATATGCGGCGAGGACAGGAAAACGCCACTGGCTTCCGGAGACGTTGATCGGCGTGTTTGCAAAGAGTAGTGTCGGGGCCAGCGTGGAGGTTCCGGTGAAGCTGTAGGGCCGATAAAGCGCATCCACCTCGATACGGAGGCTCAGAGGCAAATTAACCTGCAAAGCGGGACCAATCGTGAAATTGGTGCTCTTCGGAACAAATGCGAGATTGTTCTGATTGGTGGCGTTGACGACGTCGGTAAACGGAGCGCCGCCGATTACGCCGACCGAAATTCCCTGGGCGCACGCGGACGCGGCGCAGAATAAGCCGAATATGAAGACCCTTTTCATGGTTAATCGTTGCATGTCAGAAACGACGAGGAATACGTCCCGCTCGTTCCATTTCAATCGCCGATCAGATGCAGCAGAACGTGCCGGAGTTGCTGCTCCGAACGATGTTCGAAGACGTAGATGCCCTGCCAGGTGCCGAGGGCGGGCTCGCCACCGCGTACGGGGATGGAGAGCTGTGTGGTGGTCAGGGCTGAGCGGATGTGCGAGGGCATGTCGTCGGGGCCTTCGGTGGTGTGGCGGAACCACGGCGTGCTCTCCGGAACGAGGCGCTCGAAGAATTCGGCGAGGTCCCGGCGAACGTCGGGGTCGGCGTTTTCCTGTATGAGCAGAGAGGATGAGGTGTGCTGGATGAAGACAGTTAGGACGCCGTCGCGGATCGCCTGCGCGGCGACCCATTTCCGAACGTCTCGCGTGATTTCGTACAAGCCTTTGGCGCGCGTCGTGACTCTGAGTTCACCCTGAGCCTGCGTCATCCTTCAACGATTATTCGACCGTAACGCTTTTGGCGAGATTGCGCGGCTGGTCAACGTCGCATCCGCGCCGCACCGCGATGTGGTAAGCCAGCAGCTGCAGAGGCACAATCTCGAGGATCGGCGTGAAGAGATCCGGCGCCGCCGGAATTTCGATGACGAAGTCGGCGACCTTGCTCACTTCAGTGTCGCCTTCGGTGACGATGGCCAGCACCTTGCCCTCACGCGCTTTTACTTCCTGAATATTCGAAAGCGTCTTCTCGTAAAGCAGAGTGCTCTCGGGGCTGGTGGGGTCGTGGGTCGCCAGCACAACTACGGGAAGATTCTCGTCGATAAGCGCGTTAGGCCCGTGCTTCATCTCGCCCGCCGGGTAGCCCTCGGCGTGAATGTAGGAAATTTCCTTGAGCTTGAGCGCGCCTTCGAGAGCGATCGGAAAATGAATGCCACGGCCAAGGAAGAGAAAGTCGCTGGCGCGGAAGAGCTTGCGTCCGAGATCCTCATACTGTGCATCGTTGGCCAGGATCGTTTCCAGCTTGCCGGGGATCATGACAAGCTCGTGCACAAATGAACGCGCGCACTCATCCGTGAGGCGGCCGCGCACTTCGGCGAGATGCAGGGCGAGGATTGCGAGCGCGGTGAGCTGGCAGGTGAAGGCTTTCGTTGACGCCACGCCGATCTCCGGTCCCGCGTGCGTATAGATCGTTCCCGAAGCCTCGCGAGTGATCATGGAGCCGACGACATTGCAGATGGCGAGCGTCTTCGAGCCCTTCTGCTTTGCCTCGCGCTGGGCGGCGAGCGTGTCGGCGGTCTCGCCCGATTGCGAGATGACGACGGTGAGGATGTCCGGAGAAACAATCGGATCGCGATAGCGGAACTCGCTGCCGTAGTCGACTTCGACAGGGATGCGCGCCAGCTTTTCGATCATGAACTTGCCGGCAAGCGCGGAGTGCCAACTCGTGCCGCAGGCGATGATCTTCACCGAGGTAAAAGCCTTGAACTGGTCGGGCGTGATATCCATCTCGTCAAGGAAGATGTGGCCGCTTTCCTGGCTGACCCGTCCGAGCGTGGTGTCGCGGATGGCGCGCGGCTGCTCGAAAATCTCCTTGAGCATGAAGTGCTTGTAGCCGCCTTTTTCCGCCATGATGGGGTCCCAGAGGACGTGCTGGACCTGGCGGTTGATGGGCCGTCCGTCGAAGTCGGTCAACTGTACGCCATCCGGCGTGAGAACGGCCATGTCGCCATCGGCGAGGAAGAACATGTCGCGCGTGTGGCTCAGAATGGCGGGAACATCGGAGCCGACGAAGTATTCGCCCTTGCCGAGTCCAATGACAACGGGCGGGCCTTCGCGGGCGGCGACGATCTTGTTGGGATCGCGGCGGCTCAGAACCGATAGCGCGAATACGCCGCGAAGCTGCTTGACGGCGGAGCGGACGGCGTTTTCCAGATTGCCGTCGTAATACTTTTCGACGAGGTGCGCGATGACTTCGGTGTCGGTCTCAGTGTTGAAGGTGTGGCCTTCGTGCTGGAGTTGTTCCTTCAGCGGAAGGAAGTTTTCGACGATACCGTTGTGAACGACGACAATGTCGCCGGTGCAGTCGCGGTGTGGGTGGGCGTTTTCCTCGGTCGGGCGGCCGTGCGTGGCCCAGCGGGTGTGGCCAATGCCATAGTTGCCGTCGACGGGGTCGAGGCGGAGTACGTCCTCCAGGTTGCGGAGTTTGCCCGAGGCGCGGCGGATGCCGAGGGTGTGGTCGTCCTGGTAAACGGCGAGTCCGGCGGAGTCATAGCCGCGATATTCGAGCCGTTTGAGTCCGTCAAGAATGATAGGGACGGCGCGTTGCGTTCCCACGTAGCCTACGATTCCGCACATGGATTTATTGTACGGAACCGAAGGCTACGTGTCGCCCTCCGCCTTTACCCGCATTCCGCGGCACCGCCGAACGGTTGGTAGCCACAGAGGCGGCATCGCGGACCCAAACAGGCACTAGCGAAGGGCACATGTCTTACGACTGTGCGTGCCCCACCATTCTGACGCACCTTCCGCGTTAATTTCAAGGACCTCATGCAGTGGAAACCGGCCCAGAAGGCCAAAAGACAGGCGCTTGCGCAGTATTTCGCACAATTGCGCGCTTAGCCCCCGATCTGCGCGAATGCGAGCTGAAGGTACTCATCGCGATCATTTCCCTCTTCCTTGAGGCGCCTGGGCGGAAAGGAACGATCAGCGAGCGCGACCTCGCGGCGCGCGCCGGCGTCTCGCGATCGAACGCCCAGATTGCCGTCGCGAGCCTGGCCGAAAAAGGGCTGATCAAGGCGGACTCCGCGAGGCAGCGGCCAACCGAATTCAGCATTCTGCTCCCGGATTTAGCCTCCACAGGTGGCCCTGAATCAGGGCCACCGCATCAGAAAAATACGGAGGCCACTCTCGATCATGCCCGCCGCTGGATCCACCGGTATCACCAGCGGTTCCGGATGCCAGGGTACGCGGCGCCTCCGGATGAGGTTGTCGAGCGGCTGACCGCGATTCTGGATCCGCTGCAGATCGAAAACCTGATTCACGAGCTCACTGCGGAGCGCGCGATCCCGGACGCGAACTACGGCTGGTATATCCGCGAGGCGCTGCGGCGCCGCCGGCAGCCGGCGGGCGCCGCGCACGTGGAAGCAAGAACTGCCGCAGTTATTGGAAGGAGCGCGCACTGATGCCCACGATGACAGTCCGGATCGAAATCGCGCCGGGCGAAGAAACAATCCCCGAGGCGCAGGCCGTGCAGGCGATGCAGGACGGTTTCGCGAAACTCGCACGCATGACGGTCGACGAAGTCGCGGCGATCTGGCGGACGGCCACCGCGTCGATCCCCGTCGCGGAGATCCCGCTGCCGAAGCCGTGCATGAAGCACGGCCACCGAAAGAGAGAACGCTGATATGGATACCCGAACGATTCAACTCGCACCGCCGCTCCAGCGCGACGTCGACGTCGCCGCCGGCGGCGCGCTCGACGAGCCGCTTTTCGACGATTCAGTCTGCACGGAGGCCGAGCAATGAAGCAAGTGAGGAACGTTTCGATCAAGCGCGCGAAAGGCAGCGTGGTTAGCGTCGCCATGAAACTCAGCTTCGACACGAAAACAATTCCGCAGGATCAACAGCAGCGAATCTGGGATGGTCTCGGCGTGCTGCTGGCGGCGGCGCTTATGCCGGAGGAGCGCGATGAGTTCCTCGCGCAGCTCAAAGCGGCGATGAAGCCGCGGCCCGCGAAGCGAAAGGCAGGTGACTGATGGCCTGGCCTACCGACTGGGACCGCGGCAGCGTGCTCGGCGCGATCGAGGAAGCCAGCGGCGTGCCGCTCCACGCCGACGACGCGCTTCCGGACACCCTGATAGCGAAAGCGCAGGAGCTGGGCTTGCGGCCCGTCGACCTCAAGCTATGGATCTACGATTCCCCGGAGCATGGCTGGACTCCGGATGCGCTCGCCTGCTGGGCGCGGCGCAATCATCTGCCGGCCACCGGAGGAACCAATGCTGAGTGATCGAGTCGTCGATGCTCTATTCGCGCCGATCCGCAACGCGCACGCGTTTCGACCGCCGCGCCCGGAGATCCGGAGAGCGAAGTATCTGGTCGCATCCAAACGTATCGAGGAGCTCGATGAACACCTGACCGAATGCGTCGCCCGCGGCGAGCGATTGCGCGACCGGCAGCTCGTCGGGTGGGCGACGAGCATGCGGGCGGCACGGGAAGCGGAGGGCCGACGATGAGACCGCCGCAGATAGAGCAGCCGGACGTCGACGCGATCGCGATTTTCACGGTGGCCCTTGGGGCGATGCTCTTCGTGATTTTTGCGATCTGGTTTATCGCGTGGTGCGAGAAGTCGAAAGACGCGCGCTGCAGCCGCTGCGCCGAGAAGGGTCCCCAATGAGAGATCCCTCCGCGCCCGTCCCGCCGCCTCTCACCACAACGCTCAACTGGCGGCGCCCGTCGCCCGAAGAAGACGAGCGCAAGGCGCGCTCTTACGTGCCGATCATCGAGCGCGTACTGCGCGAATCCGCTGCGCTGCCGGAGATTCTAGTTCACGTTGCGATCGGCGCCGCATGCCCGGCCGTCACGGCGCACGATAAAGCCATCTGGATTTACGTGTGCCGGCAATACGACGCGTTTATTGATGCGAAGCCAGAGCAGCGCGTCGCCGCTCTCAGACGGAATGAAGCCCTCCTGTACGAGGGGGCCTCGCGATGAAAACGAAATCGCGCGGCGGCCGCTTGCCGGACTTCATTCAGGGCCGCGTGAGCGTCCGGCAGATCGTCAAAGACGCCGCCTACCAGCGCGCAATGCATCCGCCGCGCAAGGCAGTCAGCGCGGAGGAGCTCGAGCAGATTGTTTACGACGCGATCTTTCGCAATCGCGCGCACACGTCGCCGGCGTCCGTGCTGCGCTGGGCGCAGCAAACCCACGAAGTCAGGAAAGGCGATAAGTGAATATCGCCTGCTCTCCTCACCGTAGATTTGGCTCTCGCGAAACCGTGTGGGTGTTCCGTCTCGATGGATGGGCGAGAGGAGTCATCGTTGGCCGGCGCGGGGAATGGGAAATCCTAGCAGACGGGCTGAACGAAGTTGCGGGCAGTCTGGCCGCAGCGAAGAGACGAATGGAAGAATATCTGTCCGAAAAATTCAGAGGCGAGGAGCCAACGGCATGATCAATTCATCGGAAATAACGGTTTTAAACGACATTCGCGAGCGCGTGGAGGCGCTCACGCAAGCGCAGTTCGACTGGACCGGCCGTCGCATCGATAACGAGGTGGCGAAAGGCGAGCGCATCATCGGCACGGTGACGAACCGGGCGACGCAGGGACTTTATGTGCTTTCGCTGGTACTGCGCACAGATTCGGCGGTACAGGAGATACAGGCCAGCGCGGCACTCGAAAAGAACTTCGAGGATGAGCACCGGCGCGAAGCGTCGTTGCTCGCGGACCTCGCCGACGTCGTGCGAGAGATGTTCTGGGCACAAGCGAAGATCGATCGCGGCTGCTACGAGCGCTTGACCCTCTGCCTTCGAAAAGACTTCACGCTGGTCGCCTGTAAGGGGCATGCCTCGCCGTTCAGTTTTCTGATCGATGGCCCGGGAGCGCCGGAGAAATGAGCTGGAAACGCGAAGGCGATCGCGTATCGATCGAGATGAACTTCGACGATTGGAACATGCTGTTGATCGTGCTGGGCTTTGCGACAGGCGCGGCGCTCGAAGGGCAATTCCCGATCACGTCTGGCCGCATTCTGGGCCTCGTGAATCGGCTGAACGAGGGCAATCCGGACTTCACACCGTACGAAATAGCGGAGAAGGCGCCGCACTGATGGCCCGCGATTTCACCGCCACGATCACCGGCTCGCGCGGAGCGCAATGGGAGCGGGCGGTCGGACAGTGCACGTTTTTCATCCGGACACCGATTCCGGAGCGCGTGATGATCGAGGGCTTCAGCGAACCGCAGCTCGTCTATTTCTTCGACCTCGCGGAAATGCCGCGCGAGACGCTCGAGCGAATCGCCGCATATCTGAAATGGAAGGGCGGCGGAGAAGTCGAGGAAATCATCCGCGCGGCGGAGACGATCGGCTTGCCGATCCGCGCCGGTGATGACGTCTGCATCGCGATCGCGAATCCGCAGAGGTGGTTTTAGATGCCGATGGGCGATCTTATCTTGAACCATCGCGAGATGCGCATGCTGCAAGCTCTGCTGGATAAGCTCAACGAGCACATCGAGGCATCAATTGAGTCCGTGACGATCGGAGATGCCCTTTATCCCCCCGCCTATGCCACGGACAGGAATGAAGTCGAGGCCGTGCGGCGCGATCGGCGGCTTCGGCGGCGGTCAGAAGATCTGCTGATCCGCATTGATACCGCGTTAGGCGAAGAGCAGCGCGAGGGTGTCAAGGCTTGAGCAGCGCAGCCCAGACCGCCGCGAAGAAACGCGCGAAGACGCGCGGCGATTTCTATTGCACGCGGCCACCGGACGTCGCGAAGAACGGCGGCGTGCCCCATTTCGCCTGGCTCGCGCAGCACGCGCTGATCATGAGTTATTCGATTGTGCTGAAGGCGATGTGGACGCTCAAGCCCAAACCCCTGCCGATGGGGAAAGACGGCCGCGATCGCGGCGACCTGCTTTTGAATGCCAGCATCAGGCGCATTCAAAAGGAAACCGTGCGATTCACGAATATTCACTCCGACGCGCCCGGTGAGCCCATGCCGCTGCGGACGGTGGCGCACTGCCTCGTCGCGCTGGAGAAGAAGAAGTTCATCGAGCGCTGGGATGTCGAATCGATATCGCGCACGTCTTCCAGCACGAGCCCGTTCGGCACAAACTGGCGGATACTGCGCTTCGATGAAATTCTGCAGCAATGGGCTGACGATTCCGAGATCGGAACTGTCGGCAAGCGCGCCTTCTATGTAATCGGGAAGGGTCGCAGACATCTGACGCCGGCGGAACTCGAATCATGGAAGTTAAATCACTTCGCCGCCGAAGCTGATCCGCGCGCACACGCCCGGCGAATGCCCGTCGACGAGCCCTCCAAATCGGCACCGGCCCCGCTGCCGAAGAAATCCGATGCGGACCTCGAGGAGCTGAAGCTCGCGCTCTTGAATGTATGCGGCGCGGCGGACGTAAAAGACGCGCGTTACCTCTGGGGGCACGTGGCGCAAGCCTGCGGCGCGCGCCCTATTCCGCCTGTGATGGACATCGCGTCGATGGTTTACGCGATACGCCAAACTCGCGTGAAGACGGGCAACAAGAATCCCATCACGCCTGACTTCGTGCGCCTCCGGATCGGCGGGTATGTCGAACGCTGGCAATTAGACACTCTCGTTCCCACCCTCGCGACAGGCACTCGCGGGCCGCGATCCTAACCCCAGACCACCGCGGTCCCGCGGCATTACTAGCCGAACAAACAGCGAATCCGGCGTAAGTCGAGTTAAATACCGCCCATTGTGGTGCTGTTGCCGACGTATTTCCGGTCCCGGTCCCGTCGAGCCTGAATATTTAGACCGCGAATTCCCTCAGCCGCGCTCCGGACTGGCAAAGACTGTGCCAGATACCAGCTCGATCCTGCATAGTCTTTGCCACTTTGGCAGACCGATACCTTGTATTAGGTATAGGGACTAAACCCTCACGGTAATAAGCGGGTGTGCTGTTGAAAAGGGCGGCGCGGCCCGCGCGGCTTCCTTAGGCCGCCTGCACGATACTGTCAATCCGAGCAGTATCCCGATCGGCCGACAGCACCAGAAACCCAAAGGCAATCTATGACGTGGAAACCTCGCCGTCCGGGCGATCGAGGCGCTACGCGGAGGCCGAATCGGGACGCACGGCCGAAAGATCGCCGAGCAACTCGCGGCTGAACCGCCACCGCGGAGAAGCGGGCGATCCGACGTTGACCGCACACGCCGCACCAGCTCGCGCCTGACGGCGCAGCCAGGCCGCGGGGAGTCCGGAGTATTCCGCGGCCTCCGTCAGTGTCAGCCAGGGCTTGCACGGCGCCGCAGGGGCGAAGCTCGCAGCCAGTTGCTGCAGAAAAGAGACCGCCATCGCTTCCCCGCCCGTTTTGCGGACGGCTACGGCGGGCGCCGCGGGTTGAGCCGGGTTGAGCTGGAGAGCTCCGGCCGGAGCATTCCCGTCCGCTTCCTGGTCAACTGGCACCGCATGGCTGTTCGGATGGCCGGCGAGGATCGCTTCGAGATCGGCCCGCGCATAGAGTGCGAGCTTCCCGCGGCCGCGATCGCGGGCCGTGAGCTGCGTCTCGATCTGACCCTTCGCGGCGAGGCGCTCGAGTTGGCGAGCGGAGATACCGAGCACTTCTGCGGCGTTCAACTTTGGAAGCCAGGAGGCTGCGTCGTATCCATTTTGTAAGTTTTGCAGTGATTCCATAAGGAACCTCCGGGAATTTCTATGCGACACCACCGCGACATTTGCCGCGACATGTCGTGCTAACGATCATAGAGCAGACTGGCCGCGACGACTACCCAGGCGTGCGTCGCCTCACCCAGCCAACCATCACCGCCGCGATCTACGCGCGAGTTTCGACCAAAGACCAGCAGTACGAGATGCAGCTCCACGACCTCCGCGCCTACGCGAAGCGGATGGGCTGGCAGTCGGTCGAGTTCCTCGAGAAAGAGAGCTCGGTCAAAAAGCGGCCGGTGTTCGATTCAATGTTGACCGCGGCGCGGGAGGGGCGGGTCGGAGTGATCCTCGTCTGGCGGATCGATCGCTTCGCGCGCTCGATGAAGGACTACGTCAATACGACGCTCGATCTGTACCGCTGGAAGGTCCGGCTGATCTCGACAACCGAGAACGTGGACACTGGAGACGACAACCCATTCGCCGAATTCCAGCGGGGACTGCTCGCCCTCCTTGCCCAGCTCGAGCGCCGGATCATTGTGGCGCGGGTGAACGCCGGCATCGCCGAGGCGAAACGGCAGGGGAAACACTGCGGACGTCCGAAACGGATATTCTCCATCGATGAGGCGCTTCGGCTCCAGAGACAGGGTCACGGGTTGCGGGCGATCGCCGGCAAACTCGGGGTCAACTTCGCGACCGTCTCGCGCCGGCTTGCGGGTGTTGCAAAACCATCCCTGAAATAGCCATCTGGAGAGCACGGATCTACAGGACTTACGAGAGCGATTTTCGTGTTGCAAAAGCAAAAGGTTTTGCAACGGAATCGATCCTAAGACACTGTAAACACTGAGAGTTCGGCGTTGACGCCTCAGTCTCGCGCCAGCGCTGCCGATTGTACGGTCGGATGGCATCCTCGACGAAGATCACGGCGCGCGCCCGGCGGACGAAAGTCGCGGCGAATCTCCTCAGCCCGCATCCGCTCCCGCCGGAGCAGCTCGCGCCCCAACTGGGGATCACGGCCGAGCACACGGCCAACCTGCAGCGGGATCCGCGGACGCGCGAGATCGCTCAAAATCTCCTCGAACCGCACCGGCAGCGGATCTCCAGCATGATCCCGCGCTCGCTCGACGCCATCGAGCAGGCGCTAAAAGCGATGACGCCCGGCGGCCGAAAAGCCGACCACCTCATGCGGTTGCGCGCGGTCGACAGACTGCGCAAAATGGTTGAACTGATTGATTTTCATAGCGTGAGCGACAACGCGGCGAAGGAGGCGGCGGACCGCGCCGGCGGAACGCTGCGAGGCACGCTCGAGGATTTTGTCCTCGAGTACCGGCGCCTGACGGTTGAGAGGTCCGCGCCGGATTAAGAGTCCGCGCGGCAGCGGCGATCTTACAGGGCGAAACAGGTACCGAAACACACCCGCATGTTTCCCCCTCCCCCACTCGATTCGTCCAGTAGTTCACCGAAACGGCCAATACCGAACCGCATCACCCCGGAACAGGAGAACGAGATCGTCCGCCTCACCGGCGACGGCCTCGGGTCTCACGTGATCGCGAAACGCGTGAAGGTCTCGCAGACCACGGTGTTGCGGGTCTGGCGCAGGAAGAAAATCGACCGCGAGAAACTGATCGCTCGCAACAAACTCGTCGAGGACCATACCACCCTCGCGGTCCGGATCGCCCGCTCGGTCGCATCAAGCCTTCCTCTACATATGCGGGACGAACTGCCGGCTGTTGCCAGGACGGCACTGATCCAGGCGGCCGAGACGTTCGACGCCGCCTTCAACGTTCCGTTCGCGTTCTACATGCAGCAGCGCGTACGCGGCGCCTGCGTCGATTCCGTCCGGCGCCGGCACTACACGAATTCGAACGCCGCGGGACTCGACCAGGAAACCAGCGAGGCGCGCCAGGACACAGAGGCCTCGATCGAACAGCAACTCATCGCCGACGAAGCGCTGGCCGCCCAGAAAGTGCGGGCCGTCGACGCGATCGGCAGACTACCCGGGCGTTTAGCGGTTCTTGTGTGGCTGCATTACATCGAAGGGCAGACGCTCGAAGCCATTGCGCCGAAGTTCGGCGTTGTGTCGTCGCGGGTCTCGCAGCTGCACCGCGAAGCGTTGACGACGCTGCGTAACCAGGGAGAACAAGGGAGGTTGAGCCTGTGAGTGACACTATCAAACCCGGGCCGAAGCGCGAGTACTTCCGCGTAAAAACGCCGTCGATCCTCGAAGTCGCCAACGTGGCCGACTACCCGGCCGAGGTAATCCGCGCCGTCGCGCAGGCCGCTAACGAGTGCGGGCTGGAAGGCCGAACGCTGACTGGAATCGCGCTCGAACGGAACGAGCGGAGCCCGGAGGTGAGCATTGTCCTGGAGGTTGAGACGCCCACGCTACCGTCGATACCTCAGTACGCCAACCTCACAACCTCCCCGCTGCGGCCCCCGTTCATAAGGGAAGAAGAAACACCGACGGGTGGCATCCTGGGCGTTGCCGAGGCTTGGGCCCGCAATGCCTGCAGGCAATGTGGGCACCCTCTGGAACTTTGCAACTGCGTGCCAGTAGTTCACCGAAACGGCCAATACCGAACCGCATTACCGCACGACCCGGCGCTGCTGCCGCCGCATCGCGGCTTCGGCAGCTTCCAAGGCGCGGCGTTCGGCGTGGTCGAAGCGTGGAAGCGGGCATCAAAGGCAAGGGATTTAAGTTCCCCCATCGACCGCGCAGCCCATGACATGCTCGTCGTTCGCCTTAATGAACTCGCGAACGCCGCCCTCGACGAAGACCACGACGGAAACCACGACGACCCGCTGTGACGATCCCGCAGCACCCGACCCAGGCCCAGCGGCGCCGCATCGAGTCCGCGATCCGCCGCTTCGCCGATCACGAACGCTGGGCCGAGGAATCGCTCACTATCCGCAATCAGCAGGGCATGCCGGTGCCGTTCCGGACGTTTCCCGGCCCGCACAAGCTGAACCTCGCGATCGAGAAGCAGCGCCGCCAGGGCAAGCCGATCCGGATCATCAGCGTGAAGGCGCGGCGCGTCTTCATGTCCGCCGGCATCGCGACGCACGGCTTCAAGCACGTCACGTTCTGGCCCGGCCGTCACGGCCTCGTCGTCGCGCATCGCAAGGATTCGGCCGAGGAAATCTTCGACTACTACAACCAATTCGCCAAGGGCTACAAGCCGGCAGGCGCGGACCTGAACTGCGCGATCGAGATCCCGGCGCGCGCCAAGGCGGGAAATGACGAGGGCCAGATAATTCGCTACGCGAACTCGTCGTGGCTCCGGGTGGCCACCGCGGGCTCAAAAGACATCGGCCGCGCGATGGGGTTGCACTTCCTCCACATCTCGGAAGCCGCGTTCATCGCGCACATGCGAAGCGTCTGCCTCGGCCTGCTGAGCACGATGCCCGATGACGCCGAGACGATGGCGTTCAAGGAATCGACCGCGAACGGCGCCAGCGGCGAGTTTTACGAAGACTGGATGGACGCGTCCGATCCGCGTTCCGGATCCGGATGGGACACCGTCTTCCTCGCCTGGTGGGAGCATCCCGCGAACACAATGCGGCTCAGCGTGCCGGACGACGAGTTCGACCGATCGCTGACCGGCGCCGAGCGGGTGCTGCAGCGGACCTACAACCTCACGTTCGAGCAGCTCCACTGGCGCCGGTGGGCAATCACAAATAAGTGCGGTCGATCGGAAAAACAGTTCGCGCAGGAATACCCGTCGTGTCCGGAAGAAGCGTTCCTCCTCAGCGGGCGCCCGCGGTTCACCCACGTGTCGCTCGCACGCATGCCAATCATCCGCAATCCGATCACCGGCGAACTGGAGAGCGTCGAAACGGACGCGCGCAGCGAACTGCTGCAGAAACGGATTCTTTTCCGCGCGGCCGGCGAGGACGCGCCCCCGGGCCCGCTGCTGCTGTACAGGCGGCCTGAGCCGGGCAAGCTGTACGCGATCGGCGCCGATCCCGCTTCCGGAGCCGATCCAAACTACCGCGCCGGCGACGAGGCCGACTCGGATCCGGATTACTCGAGCGCACAGGCCCTCGATACGAGCTCCGGCGAACAGGTCGCCAAGATCCGAGAGCGCTGGACGCCGCCGCTCTTCGCCGAATACCTCTGCAAGCTCGGCAAATGGTTCAACTGGGCGTACCTCGTGATCGAAGCGAACAACCACGGGCAGGCTGTCATCCAGGAAGTACTCCGGTTGAAATACCCACTCGAACGGATTCACGTGAAACGCCGCGTGCCGGGCGATCGGCGGCCGCCGATGCTGGACGAGATCGGATTCCTGACGAACACGGCGACGCGACCGTTGCTCGTCTCCGGGCTCGATGAGGCCGTCAACGAGATGAGCGTGATCATCCGGGATGCCAACACGCTGAAGGAATGCCTGGGCTTCGTGATCTGGCCCGACGGCGTGGCGCGCGCGCAGCGCGGCAAGGGAAACCACGACGACGACGTTCTTGCGCTGGCGCTCGCGATCGTCGGACTCAAGCACGCGCCGCGGCTGACACGCGAGCAACTGGAGCGGAAGCAGCGGGAGTTCGGAGGGGACGGTGGCGCGTTGCGCAGCGTGGCGCAGATCGTACGGTACGGGCGGTTCGGCGCGCAGCGGCCGAGAGCGGAGGAGGACTGATGTACATCATCCGAGGCGAGAACGTCGAGATGCACTGTAAGCCGAGACGCCGAAGGCGCAGGCACCGTGACGATCGCAAAATCATCCTGGCGCTCGGAGAAGTCGCGCTCTACGTCCGAGCGATCGACCACCCGGACGCTTTCCGGGTACCGGCGATCGGCAAGGCAGTATTGCGGTGGCTGAAATGCACCCTGACGGTTCGCGAAGGGGGCCCGCTCCACCGATCACTCCAAAGCGCAGGAGAAGAAAGGCTCGACGGAGGTGGAGCCCGCTAAGAGCCCGGCCTGACCGCGGCGATAGCCGGAGCGATGAAAGTCATCGTCGCCTACAAAAATCCTTCTGCAGACAACCCAAATGCTTGCCACGCCGGACTCGGCGTAACGGCCGCGAACGCGGCTGAAATGTTAACCGAACACGGAATACCCGCCGAGGTGCACGCCGTCGTCGACGGCTTTCAGCTTCGAGCCAGGCTACGCGCCGGCGCCTGGCCGGGAGTGACCGCCTTGGTGATGTGCGCGCCTTTCTTCGACACCCCATTCCTTGAGAAACTATGCGCGGAATTCCCCGCGCTCCGATTCGCCGTCGTCTTTCACTCGAATGTAGGATTCCTGGGCGTCGACAACTGGTCGACGGGAGTACTCGGCGAACAGGTCGCACTTGAGATGCGCGCGCATAACTTCCGCGTCGCGGCAAACAGCGCGAAGTTCTGCCGCGCCGTAAGCCGCGCCTACAACGCCCCCTGCGCGTTGCTGCCCAACCTGTACTTTCTACACGGGCCGATCGAACGAAAGCGGCCAAACAATCCGGACGTGCTCCGGATCGGCGCGTTCGGCGCGACGCGCATTCTGAAAAACCTGCCCACCGCGGCCTGGGCAACACGGATCATCGCAAACCATTTCAACGTAAAGACGGAGCTCTGGGTATCCGCCGGCAGGACGGAAGGCGACGGTGCAACCTCCGTGGTCGCTAATATCCGGAAACTGTTCGCGAGCGCAGCGGAAGTTACGCTCGTCGAGGCGCCCTGGTCGACGTGGCTCGAATTCCGCCGGGGCACCGTGCGTCGAATGAACCTGCTGCTCCAGCCTTCCTTTACCGAGAGCTTCAACGGCGTCACGGCAGACGGCATCGCCGAGGGCGTGCCGTCCGTCGTCGGGCCGGCGATCGACTGGGTGCCGGGCAACTGGATTGTGAACCCCGACGACGCCGTCGAAGTCGCCGAGGCCGGAATGCGGTTGCTCGGGGACCGGGGCGCGGCGCGCGCCGGCTATGAAGCCCTGTCCGCACATAACCGCGATGCAATCGCGAGCTGGCGCCGGTTCCTCGTCTAGCGGCAAAGGCCGAACAGCCCGCGTCGGCTGACTAAGCGCGCGAGCCGGGCACGGCGATAGGGAGCGCGAGATGCCATGCCTGCCCCCGTCGCCCGACGCGCAGATCAACGCCCGGCGCGCCCGGGTCCGTGAGTGCATGCGCGAGGCCCGCGCCGAGAAAAAACGGACTCAGCAATTCCTGACGTTCTGCAACGCGGTAGGCCTCGCCCCGTCGCCCCAGTCGACGTTGAATCCCTACCGGGTGGGAGCGCAGGTCATCCTTAAGCGCCGCGGAACGCGCGGACGATAACCCGGACATGGAATGGCTGCGCGAACTATTCGCATTTGAACTGCGGCGGGCACCGCGCCCTGATGGAAGGATGTACACCGAGTACATCGCTATAGGAAATGGCTGGGTAATTCTCGCCGCAGCCTTCCTCGCGTTCGCCGCGGCATGCGGACGCGTATGAGCGAGCAGGAACTCGAGGAACTCTGCCGGCAGTGGCAGCAGGTCCTGCGCCTTCTGGACTGGAAGATCACCGTGCGTATCCGACGCATGCGGGACATGGATGAATGCTTCGGCCGCGCGCGAGTGAGGCACCGGTTCAAAGAGGCGGACGTCGAAATTGCCGACGCCGTCGATCGCGGTGACGCCCAACCGGACCTCGAGCAGACCCTCGTACACGAACTCATACACCTGCACTTCCACCTTGCCACGCCCGAGGGTGGCGACTCGCTTTGCGTTTTCGAGCAGGGCATCGACCTGACCGCCTGGGCGCTCGTGAATCTCAAGCGGAGCCGCGGCTAAACCCGTGCCTCGCTCCTTCCAGCTCAAGCTCCCGGCTGCCGAGCTGCAGCGCCTCGGTCAGCGCGTGGCTGAAGACTACCGCGGCGCGATCATCGACCACAACGAGCGGATGGAAAAGTTTCGTGCCTACTTCCAGTCATTCCGCGGCCGCGTGAATCCGCCGCGCGCCGGCGACGAGCTGAAAAGTAATTTCCGCGTGCCTGTCACGCAATGGAACCAGTTCACCGAGTGGGCGCGCGAGAACGGAGCGCTCTTCGGCGACGACGCGCAGATCATCGCGAAACCGGTTGGACCGAACGACGAGAGCCTGACCCCAAAGGTCGGCTTGTACGTAAGCTGGCGCATGTTCAATTCGATGCGCATGCTGAACCCGCTATCGGTTTTTATCTTCCGCAAGATCCTGTTCGGCCACACGTACGCTTACCGGCCGTGGGTGCAGAAGCGATTCGACACGATGGCACCCGGGCGCCGCGGCGAGCAGCAGGTGCAATCGCAGATCTATTACGAGGGGCCGGACTTCCTGCCGCTGTGGCCCGACGACGTAATCGAGCCGGCCGAGGATGTCGAGAGCCTGCACGAGCTGAGTTTCATCATGCGGCGGTACCGCGCGACGCCGGACCAGCTGCTGCGCGGCGACGGCACCATCTACCAGGGAATCCGGCAGAACTTCTCGCGGATCGTCGAACTCGGCCGACGGCAGCAGCGCGAGCCGATCGGCGAGGAGATCAAGGCCGAGAAGGACCTCGACGAAGGCGTCCTCTACTCCCACTCACAATCCGCCGGCGACTCGCTCATCGTCCACGAATGGTACGGCCGCTGGCGGCCGCTGCTGAAGGGCGAGACGGACGCAGACCCCCTCGACTTTTCTCGCCGCTCGATGTACGAGCAGGAAATCGTCGTGCGTACGCTGCCGGACCTGAGCGACATGGTAATCGGCGTCCAGGACCTGATGACGCTGTACCCGAAGATGCAGCACCGCCGCCCGTTCGTCGAGGCGCTCAGCTACCGCGACGGCACGCGGTGGCCGATGGGAATAGGCGAGATGCTCGAACAAATCGAGGCGGAGGCCTCGGCGAACCACAACCTGTTCACGGATGCTCAGCAACTCACGGTGTGGCCGCTCATTTTCTATAGCCCCAGTTCCGGATGGGATCCGAAGGCGCAGAAGTACGGGCCCGGCGAGGCGATCCCGAGCGAGCACCCTGAGAAGGTGAACGTGGTAAAAGTCCAGGCGGACCTGCAGGGCTGCGTTGTCAAAGAACAGTCCGTACTGGCATACGCCGAGCGGGTGACAGGAAACTCAGACCAGGCGATGGGCCGCGCGATCGACCGGCCGAACGCGCCGCGGACCGCGACCGGACAGATCGCGCTTATCCAGCAAGGCAACGTCCGGGCGGACCTCGACATGCGGTTCCTGCGCGAAGACGTCGGCGCGATCGCACGCGACATCTGGGAGCTCGATCAGCAGTTCTGCACCGAGGATGTTTTCTTCCGCGTGACGGGCGACGACGCCGACGGGCTCTTCGATACGAAGCACGGCGGCGCGTACATGACGCCGAGCGAGCGCGGCGGGATGTACGATTTCGACATCGAGTTCGCGACGAACGTATGGTCGCGCGAGGCGGACAAACAGAAAGCCCTGCAGCTCTACGAGCTCGACCTGCAGAACCCGCTTATAGCCCAGAACCCAACCGCTCTGTGGCTTGTGACCAACCGAATGCACAAGGCGCTCGGCGACGACGATTTCGCGTCGATCGTGCCGCAGCCACCCGATGCCGATCGGCCGCGCAACCCGAAGGAAGAGTGGTCGATGATCCAGCGCGGCGAGGACGTGCACGTCAACCCCGCCGATAACGACGACTTCCACTTGCAGGATCACCAGCGCCGGCTCGTCGACTACGTCCAGATGAAAGGGCAGAGCTACGACAAAGCAGCCGTCAATCAGATGGCGGCTCATATCCAGGAGCACAAGGCGCAAAAAGGACAGAAGATGCTGATGCAGTCCATGGTGAATCAGATCGTCCGCTCGCTCGCGCCCCAACAGCAGTCGCCGATTCCGCCGACGCCGGCGCAACAGGTCCTCCAATCCCCTGCAGCCGGCGGGATTGTGCCGGGCTTGCCCGCGGGCGGACCGTCCGGACCGCCGGCGCCCGCGGGAGCAACGCTATGACCAGACGGGAGGGGCAGATCGCGACGCTCGTAAGCGAAGGGCTCGCGAACAAAGAGATTGCTTTTCGGCTTTCGCTCAGCGAAGGGACGGTAAAGGTCTACCTCTCGAAGATGTACCAGAAGCTCGGGTGCAAGTCGCGGCTGGAGCTCGCGCTGCGGGTAAAACGCGGGACCGGATCATCCGACCCGAACGACCTTCTTGGAGTCCACCTCGCCGGCGTCGGCATTGCCAACGGAGCGGATTGAACATGGACCGGGAAGTCGACCGCCTGGACAGTGAATTTATCGAGGAGACGCTCCGCACGCCGGGCTGGGCGTTGGTCGCGAAGCGGATCCGCGAAGAGCACGCGCGGCGCGTTCGGCTGTTAATCGAAGGCGACGGCTGCGGCGATAAAACGCGCGGAATGATCCTCGCCCTCGAACTCGCCCTCAAAGTACCCGAGATCATCGCGACCGAAGCGCGCGGGAACAAAGGAAACAAATGAGGAAATTAGTCGCATTTTTCGTAATCTGCTGGACCGCCATCGCACAGCTCAGCGTTACAACGATCCTGAAGACCGTCACGACGGCGGGGACGCCCGTAAGGCTGGCGTCGTCGTCGACGCCGTTCGTCTCCGGAACGATCCAAGCGCTCTCCTCGAACACTGGAAAAATCTGCGTTGGCGGTTCGACCACCCTTGTCAGCACAAACACCGGCGTCTGCCTGACAGCCGGGCAGGCGATTCCCCTCAACCAGGTTCCCGGCGTTTCCCATGACCTGAACAACTGGTGGATGGACTCGGCGACGAATAGCGAGGGAGCTTCGATCACGTATGAAAAGTAAGGCCGTGTTTGCTCTGCTTGCCATGGCGTCCCCAGGCTGGGCGCAGGGAGTGAGCGACAACTCGGTAAGCGGGATCCTGTATGGAAGCTCCGCGCCACCCTCCACGCTTACCGTCGATACCTTTATGTCCCTGAATGGGGCGACGCCGGGCGCGACCATGAGCGCGGATGTTGGCGTGACGGGCGCGTTCGGAAATGTCAACGGCGGCGACATCTTCGGGGCTACGATCACTAACCCGCCGCAGTTCGTCGGCGCATCGCAGGGACCGTTGCACAGCAAGATTCAGGTTGTCGACGGTGATTTGTACGACACCACTTTCGCCACCCAGTCTTACGCCTATGATCATGCGACCCCGCAGTATCAGACCGGTCCGCTGCTCATCTTGAATTACCAGGACCCGTACAGCGAAATTCCCTATGGGACCGTGGCGGGGTTCTTTATCCCGGGAGCTAACGATGATGGCAACGCCGGGAATCTCTTCACCTTCCACGGCCTATATTCCGGGGCGGGACCGTATGGTGTTTTGCAGCTGCGGAACGGCACTACCGGCTGTTATTGCGCAAACATCGAGAGCACGTGGCAGGATGGCTCGACGGGGCACACGCCAGATGTCCCGTTGACGCAGGGCGCAGAGTACTACAGCAGCATGCATCTGGATTTTACGCCCGGATCCGGCGGGCTTTTCCCGGGCACTGGGGAACCAACTGGGCTAATTGACTGGTATTTATATGACGCAGTTACCTGGGCTCAGATTTCGCACGTGCAAGGCACCATCAAGGCTGGCGACCTGGCCTCCGGGTACTTCCCGTACAAGATTGTTGGGCCGGTAGACGAGGGCGACCTCGCAGCGCCGGGGCACATAAGCTATTCCTGGAACATTATTTTCCGGAACACCGCGAACGTGAGTCCGCTCATCTGATGACACCGTACGAAGCCGTCAAATCCGCCGCCCTCGTCGCGATCGTGGGCATCGTTGGCCTGATCGGGATCCACGTCGCCGCGGCGATCGATCAGGTGGACGCCGCCGCCGGCAACATCGAGCGCCACGCGAAAGACAGCCTCGACCGCGGCGACCGCGACGTCAACCGCGCAATCGACCTGGTGGACGGCAAAGCGAACCGCGCCCTCGACGAAGTGCACCTGGCGCTGCAGGTCCTCGATCGCACGCGAAAGAATGCCGACGACCGCTCGTCGCAGGCGCTCGCGATCGCACAGGCGCTGCCGGCCACCGTCGACAGACGGCTGGGGCTCGTGCAGGACGAAATCTCCTCGCAGCTCGGCACGGCAAACCATACGCTCGCCCTCGCAGCCGACCAGCTCGTCGGCCCGCGTGGATCCGTCACGCTCGCGATGAACCGATACACGATCCTTCCGGACCAGCTCGCGGCGTCGCCGGCGTGGCTCTCTTTCGAACCGGAGATCACCTGCAGACACAGCGACGGAACGGGCTACGGCGGCTGTATGCGGAGCCGCGTTAACGGGCTTCTCGGCGAGGCGGAGCGAACCGGCGCCGAAATAACGAAAGACTCGCCCCTGTTTCTGAAGAACCTGACGGGCATCACTGAAGACGTGCACACGTTTACATCGAAAGCCGTCGCCCCACGAGGCGTAGGCGGGACGATCAAGGACATTCTGACCACCGGCTCGGGCGTCGTCCGCGCGGCCGGAGCCGCCGGCGTTTTCTAAGCCGTCCGTCCGCCCGCGCCGATAACCCGAGCGCAATGGGCAAACTCGCAAAGAGCTTACACGGCGCACTCGCGGTCGGCATTGGCGCCGGCGCGACGGTCCTGCAGCACTGGATAAGCGAAGGCAACTTCGACTTCAGCCCGCAGCACATGAAGGCGGCCGCCATGGGCGCCGTCGTCGCCGTGCTCCTCTACTTTGCGAAATCCCCGAACTCAGGAGAGTAAATGGCAAACGTGTTTCAGAAGTTCTTCGGCGCGGTCGAATCGTTCTTCACGCGCGGCAAAGCAAAAGAGGTCGTCGACGCTGTCGAGGCCGATCTGGCGAAGGTGGCCGACATCCTGCCCCACGCGATCCCGATCGTCGAGGACATCGCGGCGCTCACGCCCAACCGGACCGTGCAGGAAGTGTCCGCCGTCCTGACGAAATACGTGGGGCCCGTCGCGCAGCAGATCGACGATAATCCCGCGGCGATCGGCAACATTCTCCTGAACACGGCAACGGCCGCGGTGCAGAAGAACCTGCCACCCGAACTCGCAGGCGCAGCAACCAGACTGATTCAGACCGGTGTCCAGATGGCCGTCGTCGCCGTCAACGCACAGCCGGCGAGTCCCGTACCCGCAGCAAAGTAAACAGCAGGTCGACATTGGCAGGAAGCCAGTCAGTTCCGTGGGAGGCGGTCACAGCACTCGTCGTCGCGTCGAGCGCTGTCTCCACGTTCGCCGTCTTCGTAATCTCGGCGCTCATCGACCGCAAGCTGGCCGGCTTCCTGCAGGACCTCGACGACACCTTCGTCCGGAGAGAACTGGCGGACGAGCGCCACGTCGACCACGGCCGGCGCATCGACGCTCTCGAGAGAAAGACGGCGTGAACGCGCCGAATGTTGTCAGCGTCCGCTGTCACTACTGCTCGGTCTTCCGGAACCCGCACGAGGTCTTCCCGATCGGTATCGGCGGCGTCGTGATGTGCCTCCGCTGCCGCGAGTGGCACGACGCGAACATCGACGCGCTCGCGAAGGACGGCGCCCCAAAAGGATGCTTCGAGTGCCGCGTTACCTGGGCGGAGCTAAGGCTGCGCCTCGAGGCTGGCGATAACCCGGCAGAACTCAAAATGTTCCTCGTCCCCAAAGACGGAATCTACCAGTTGCTCTGCCGTACGTGCAGCGATGCCTACGAGCGGAAGCGCGCCGACCTTCTCAGGGGCACGCTTTATGGGCAACGCAAAGGCGTGTAGAAGATGGCGAAAAAGCAGATGCTTCCGATTTCGAAACCGAGCCGAATGCCCGCGCCCCGCGCGATGCGCAAGACCACGGCGGCGCCAATGCCGACCGCGGCCCGCATGCGTGCCGGCACGGGAATTTCGAACGGCGTGAAACCCGGCAAGCCGGTGGGCTGTTAACGATGGCGAAATCGCATCCCGGATTTAAGGGCGCCCAGAAATCAATCGCGAAACGCGAAGGCGTTCCGATGAAGGACGCCGGCGCGATCCTCGCATCAATGACGCGCAAGGCGAGCCCGGCAGCGAAGAAGTCCAACCCCCGCCTGAACAACGTGAAGGGAGGCCGCCGGTAAATGGGAGGCTTCACCTCACTCAATCTGATGGGCAGGCCCTTCGAAGCGCCCGATCCGGAGCCCCAGCGCGATCAGCAGCAACAGCAGCAACCGCAGGGAGCGCAACCGCCGCCCGAGAAACCGGAGAAAGACGAACGCACGGACTCGCTCGAGCGCGAAGTGGCGGAGCTCCGCACCTCGAACCGGCAGCTCCTCGATCTCTTCCGTGGCAACGGGCAGCCGCGGACGGAAACACCGGCACCCGGTGATGACGTCGATATCGACTGGGGTAAAGACGAAGATCCCGAAGAGGACGAGGATGAGCCCGAAGATCCAGCCGCGCTCGTCGAGGACCTCTCGAAGCTCGGGCGCGACGCCCTTGCGAAACGCGGTTTTGTCCGTAAGGCCGAGGTCGTAAAGATCGTGCGCGAGGAATCGCGCAAGGCGGCTAAGACGGCCGCTACCCAGGTTGTCAGTCACGCGCGCACCGAAGTCGGGAGAGAAAGCGTTGTCATCCGGGAGTTTCCGGATCTCGCCGATGCGGAGTCCGAGCTTTACAAGGCCACCGCGGCACATGTCCGCGCCGCCGTAAAGCTCGATCCCGCCGCGGCGAAGAACCCGGTCACCTTGTACCTTGCCGCGAAAGCAGCCCAGGCGGAACTCAAGGGCAAAGGGGGCGACGGAACGCCCGCAAACCGCCGAACCGCCGATCGTGGCGGCGAAGAGTTTTTCGAGGATGACGAGGAAGACGATCGCGAGCCGATCTTACGCTCGCCGCCCAGCCGTACCGAGCGTGATATCCACATCGCGTCACAGTCGGGCGATCGCGGACGCAAGGAAAGCCGCACAGGTCGCGACGGCGGCGAATTCGTGATGTCCGACCAGTCGCGCGATGTCGCCCGCCAGATGGGCCTCACGGACCAGGAGTTTTCGAAGGAAGCCACGCGGATCCGCAAAGCCGCCGGCAGCGGAAGGCGGAGGTAGCAAATGGCGAAAAGACCACCAGAACTCGCAGAGCGCCCCGCGATGAGTCAGGGAGTGGGGGAAAGCCGCCCGTTCATCGCGACCGACGGCGTCTTCGAGAACGACTTGACCAACCCGCGCCATCTTTCGAACTGCACGATCAACGGCGAGCCCGTTCCGGAGCATCTCTGGGCGATGTTCCCGTACGAAATGACCGACCAGGGCTACGTGGAAAAGAACGAGGGCAAGACCGTCGCGCACACGTCGATCATCCGCGACGAGACGCACGGCCGAATCCGCCAGCGCGGCGACGACCTCGACCGCGGTATGGGTTTCGAGGCGTCGGATCCGATGCTGGAACTCGTCCGCGAAAACGTACCGCCGGGGATGCGCCCGAAGTTTCTTTCGCGTGACAAGGTCGATTCCGAGGGTATGACCCGCGGCTATCAGATCTGCATGAAGAACGGCAACCCCGTGACGCTCGGCACGCTTGTCCTCGGCTACATGCCGGAGGAACGCGCCGCTGCCATCCAGGCGCGCTTCGAAGAGAAGTCGCACGATGCGCAGCGCGAGATGTACGGCGAAGATTTTGACCCGCGGAATCCCGGCAGGGAGCGGGTCGTCAACCGAACTCCGAAGCACGAAGGCGATCTCAGTAGCAGCCTCCGCGGCCGCTCATTTGCGCACTTCGAGAATCCCGGACCGGAAGGTCCTCACCCCGGGGATTCTGATTTAGGTCTTCAAGGCGATGGGGAGGGCTTTTAAAAAAAACAAGACCTTGAAGGAGAACCGCCTATATGGCGAACGTAAACAATCCGCACGGTCTGCGGCCGCTCGGCCGAACGCTTTCCGGCGGGTTTCCGACCGTCGGGACTTATCAGAAAGCTTCGGGCGACGCGCAGGCTCTTTACATGTTCGATGCAGTCAGCCGCATAGCTGGCTACGTCTCCGGCACGTCCACACCCGGCACAACCCTTTTCACCGGCGTAAGCCTGAATGCGGGTCTTGCCTCGACGCTCAGCGATCACGTGGTGATGAACTCGCCCGACGCGATGTTCGAAGCCCAGTGCTCGGACACGTCGACGCTCGCCCTGATGGGCTATAACGCGAACCTGACGCTGAACGCTCCGTCCGTGACCGCCCCGGGCGCCGGCTACACCGGCATCTCGGGCCACATCGTCGGCACGCTGGTAACTACAGCCGCGAAGGACGTTCACGTCCACCGGCTTTACAGCCAGCCTGACAACGCCTACGGCGCGAATTCGCGCGTGGAAGTGTCTTTCAATCGGCATGCCCTGACGCCTGCCTCGACGCTCGCCGCCTAAGCGGAGAAGAAGGAGAAAAACACCATGATCATCAGAGGACAATTTTCCGACTTCTTCGGCACCACGATGCTGCCGGCACTGAACAGCGTGATTTGGAAACGCTACAACCAGCGCCCGGACGAGTACTCGCAAATCTTCGACGTTGGAACGTCGAACCGGTCGATCGAGCAGTTTGGCGAGGTGACCGGCCTTGGGCTCTTCACGCAGGTGAACGAAGGCTCGCCGGTTCGCTACGACCAGCCGATGCAGGGCTTTCATTCCACGCTCACGCATCTCCGCTACGGGCTGGGCTTCATGACGTCGCAGGACGTTGTCGAAGACGACAAGATCTCGCTTGTCAAAAAGATGGGAATCGAACTCGGCCGCTCGGCCAAGGAATCGATCGAGATCGACCCGGCCGCGCACTTCAATAACGGCTTTAACGGGTCCTTCGCCGGCCCCGACGGCGTGGCTCTCTTCAGCGCATCGCATCCGCTGATCAAAGTCGGCGGGGTGCAATCGAACCTGCTTTCCGTCGCCGCGGACCTCGACGTCACTTCGCTCGAGCTGGCGCTCACAGACTACGAGAACATGCGGGACTCCAGCGGCAAGAAATTGCGGCTGCCGACGCCGCGACTCGTCGTCCCGTCGAACACGCGCTGGCGCGCCTACGAAATTCTGGGCGGCCGCGACTGGCGGTCGGACACTGCGAACCACACGATCAACGCCTTCCAGCACGGCGACTCCGGGCCGATCGAGAAGGTTCTGGTCTGGCATTATCTGACGTCGACCGTGGCATGGTTCCTGGTTGCGCCGCCGGCGGAAACCGGGCTGAAATTCTTTTGGCGCCGGAAGCCGTATACGGACTACGGCTACGACTTCGACACCGAAAGCGGCAAAACCGCCATGCGGTACAAGAAGTCGCACGGCTGGACCGATTACTACGGCACCTACGGGACGCCGGGCGTTTAAGGGATACCCCACGAGAGGGCGGCCTCTGCATCCGCACGCCGCCCTTTTTATGCGACACCGCCGCGACATTTACCGCGACATGTCGCGTTAACGACCAAAAGAGACCAAATCTCAGGAGACGAATTTCATGACCACTCGCTTCAAAGTTTCCGGCGCCGCCCTCGGCATCCTGCTCGCAGCTTCCTTGCTCTTTGCGCAGGCGAAGCCGACCGGACTCCGCGCCCTGTTAATCAAGGCGCTCTCTCCGCTCGATAAGCCGCTCGTGATCAAACTCGCGGCCGGCCAGTCGGTCGACGCGCTCGAGGTGAGGAACTCCTCGGATACGATCCTCACAAAGATCGATTCGGGTGGCGTCTTCACTTCCACCGCGGGTATCGTGCAGACTTCCGCGACGTCGGGGACGCACAATTATGCGGCCGGCTTCGTCCCCGCCGCGACCACAACCGGAACGGACACCGCGGGGATCGCGACGAAGATCTGGGTGTCCGAGGTTTTCATCCCGACGAATGAAACCCTGACCGGCATCAGTTACCTGATCGGCAGCGTGGGCGGTACCGACAAGGTCGTTGTGTTTCTTTTCGACTCCGGGGGCGCCGTTCTCGCCACCTCGGCGCTCGACAGTTCCGTCACGGTCGGAACCACAGCCACTTTCCAGCGTGTGCCTTTTACGGCGACGTATGCGGCGAAAGGGCCAGGACTTTACTACCTTGGCGTCGCCACGAATGGAACCACGGCGAAGCTGCGCACGCAGCCGTTTGGCGACACCAACGCCGCCAATTTCACGTGGGTGTTCAATACGCCCGCCGCGATCACTCCGCCCACGACGTTCACCGCGTCGACCGGACCGATCGCGCTCACTTACTAAGGGCCACAGGGATGACGCCGCCGCAACGCATAAAACTGCAACTGCAGGCGGCCGCCACAAAGGCGGCCTCGTTCTCACTGGCGCCTGTCGATCAGAAGCTGAATCGCTTCCGGGAACTCGTCGTCACGCTCGACATCACCGCCGCCGAGCGGGACACCGGCGATGAAACGTACGACGTCTACATCACCACGAGCGACGGCGTATCGAGCTGGGACCTGATCCACTTTCCGCAGGTTATAACGACGGGAGCCAAGCGTTACATGGCGCGTATTCTGGCGGACCAGATACCCCAGATCATGGCGTCGAACGGCGCGGCGACGAACGAAGGCATCCTGCTGATCAGTTCGACAAACGCCACCAAGACCCTGGCGGCGGGCTCCGTCCGGCATGGCAACCTGGGCCACCAGCTGGGTTACGAGCTTGTGATCGCGGGAACGGTCGCCACCGGCATCTCTTTCTCGCTGCAGGTCGAAGGCAGGGCGTAGCCATGTCGACGTTCGGCGACATCAACTTTCTTCTTGCCAAGGAGTTCCCGGGCGTCGATGCCGACGTGCGCCAGGGGATCATCAACGACCGCTATACGCAGATCCTCGACCGGCTCCCGTGGTCCCGCCTCGATACCGAGACGGTAATTCAGACCGTCGCCCAGTACAACACCGGCACGATCCAGACGACGAACGCAAGCACGGCGCTCGTCCTGACGGACGGGGCGTTCACCACTCAAATGAGTGGGCGCCAGATCCACCTCGACGGGCGCACGGAAGCCTATACGCTGACCTTTGTCGATGCGACGCACGCGACGCTCGACCGGCCGTACGAGGGCGACCCGAACGCGACAGCGGGCTTCGTAATCTCTCAGTCGATCCTGACGCTGCCGACGAGCTGTCGGATCGTCCGCAGCCTGCGGAACATCAGCCTGCCGATCCCGATCGAGAAGCGCGATCGCGCGTCAGCCGACGTAACGGATCCAGCGCGAATCGCGGTGGGCCCGCCAACGCGATGGAGCCAGTGGGCGGACGGCAGCGGCTCGCCGATTCCGATGCAGCTCGAACTGTGGCCGGCGCCGGACAATGTCTATTCGATCCTGATTTCCTTTACCGCCGAACAGACGGCTTTCGGCACCGCCGATACCGGCGTCGCGCTTTTGCCGTGGATCCGGCCGGGTGCGCTCAAGGCCGGCTGCAGGGCGGATCTCAGCATGTTGCCCGGCGTGAACAATCTTGCCGCCGCGCAACTCCACGAGGGACTGTTCGAAAAACGCGTGGGCGAGCTGGTGAACGAGGAGTCGCGCCGGCAGGGCGGAGCCCAGATGGCAATGCAGGGCACATACACCCGTCACCGGGCCGATCGCTGGGCGCGGCAGTTCCGCGCCATCAACAAGGTTCTATGAAAAAACTGAGTCTTCTTTTTCTGGCCGGATCACTGCTTGCGCAGAGCACGGCCGTTTTCCCCGGACGCGTGGCGACCAATTCTGACCTGAAGATCGCATCGAACAACTACGCCAGCACACTTTCGCTCGGCGTAAACTCCACTTCCACGACTCTGACGGTTCCCAGCACCTCCGGCTTCGTCGCTCCGGGCGTCATCACGATCGACAGTGAGGTGATCGCCGTGTGCGCTGTCGCGAGCGGCACGGCTTTCACGGTCGGATCATCGGCATGCCCGAACGCGGATGGGCGCGGCTACGACGGAACCGCGGCGGCGTCGCACCTCGCGAGCCGGGCCGTGCAGGGCCGGGTAACGGCGGGGCTGCACAACCAGATGGCGGCCGAGACTTCGGCCATCGAAACGAAGCTGCACAATGAGCTTCCGTCGATTGTGGATTATGGTGCCGACCCGACCGGGACGAATGATTCGACCACCGCCATCCAGACGGCGCTGGACGCATCAACCGGCGGCAAGTCGCTGTTCTGTCCGGTCGGAACTTATAAGATCACCGCGGGCCTGACGCTGCCCGCTTACGTTCATTTCTACGGCCCACCGACCGATTTGCAGCAGGGATCAAGTCTGGACGGCGGCTGCATGCTCAAGTGGGCAGGAAGCGCGCCATCCGTCGCCTACGCGACGGGATCGGCGATGGTAAACGTTCATGCCGTGAACGGAACAAAGGTCGACGGGATCAGCCTCGACGGCGCGAATACGGCCAACCTAACCGGGTACATGATCGATGCGGAATCCGGCGCAACAGCGCAAAGGAACACTTTTCGGAACGGGCTTATCGAGCATTTCGGTGATTCCACGATGGATATCGCCGGCGCGGCCATTTCGCTCGGCGACAACGACATCGTTTCAGACGAGCAGGTGGACGGCGTCACGATCAGCGACTTCAACGTAACCGATGCCGACATCGGCGTGCGGATGAAAAACGCCAACATCGCCTACACGAAGTTCGATCACTTTTCCATCGCCGGAATCAACCGGGCTTTCAGTATCGAATACGCCGGATATTACGAAATTTCCCAGGGAACTGCGGGTGTCATGCAGGGCACGAATCCATGCGTCGTCTGCTTCGATGGCCCTCACGGCAATCCCGTAATTCAGAGCATCCAAGCCGAGAACGATTCCAGCATCACGATGAATGCGAAGTTTTTCGAGTTCACGGCAAATGCCGTCGACGACAACCGCCCCATCACGCTGATCAGCAACATCGTCGGCTGGGACAGCGACGTCACCTCCAACCAACACATCATCAGCATCGCCAATCAGTGGATCAACTGCCATGTGAACCTGACCGGGGACAGCGTTGTCGTTGCGAGCCTGGTTGATCAGCCTTCCGATCCGAGTGTCAAAACGGGCGGAAACTCCAACTGGGTTGTGTTGTCCCCGTCTTACTCCGGCACTGATCTCTTAACCTTTACGAACAACATCAACGTGGAAGGCAGCGCGGTGGTGAACTTCGCGCAGGATCCTCATTCGACGAGCGTCACCGATGCCAGGAACAAATACACGGACATTACGGGCCAACTTTGGGCGAACAGCTGGTCGGCAACGAAGTTTTGCCAGCGCGACGTCACGGGGTCAGATTTTCCTTTCCTGTGCGGAGATGCGGGATTGAGCGGAAACGATGGCTTCTTAATACATCACGGCTACAACGATACGAGCGCGCTACGCTTCATGGAATCCGCCAGCACATCGCCGTTACCCGCGAATTCCCTTGGCTGGTGGGTGCAGTCTGGCATTGGTGCATGGTACAGCGCGCTATCTCCGACCAACATGATTGGCCTCACAAGCTCCTGCATGGCGGTCGGGCCAAATACGTCGCCGGTAGCGTTCCCGATCGGGGGAGTCTGCACGATGTACGTACGGAATGAGGACGACAGCGGACCCACGCGTGTGATCGTGCAGGCTTCCGCTACAGCACAAAGCACGAGTAATCTGGCGTCGTTCGAGGATGCCGCTGGCAACGCCAGAACGTATGTTAAGTCGGACGGCCATCTCGGTTTGGGCGGCCTTGCGGCCTTCGCCAACAACGCGGCGGCGATTTCCGGGGGGTTGGTCGCGGGCGATATTTACGTGGTGACCGGCAGCGATCCGCTCCAGCTGGCGCTGGTTAACTAACCAGTGACTGTCTCCAGCCTCCAGATCCGAACCCTCGAAAGACTGAACGAGACGGGCGGCGTGTTCTACACCGCCGCGGACGCGCTCGCGGCGGTTAACCTCGCCCAGCGGATCTTCGCGTTCCTTACGCTCTGCCTTGAGGTGCAGCGGCAGTTCCAGCTCACGCCCGGCAACCAGTGGTACGCGCTGCAGCGGACCTTCGCCGACATGATCCTGGTACTTCGCTGCGAGTGGAGGAACCAACCGACCGCCGCAAATGACGCCATCATCGGCGATCCGACCTTTGGCGGCGCGATGTTCAACGATCAGCAGGTGACGACAGCGACGGCCGCCACGCCGAAGCTGCAGCCCGGCACGCTCCACCAGTTCGCCGCGGCCGACAACGGCTGGTACGGCAGCACCGGAATGCCGGCGCGTTATAACTCTGTGGGCTTCGGGCTGCTTATCTTCGACCTGCAGCCGGACGATCAGTACACGGCGCTCATCACTTACGCGCGCATGCCCGTGGCGCTCGTGAACGCCGCCGACGTCCCGGAGATCCCCGAGCCGGACCATAACTGCCTGATCGATTTCGCGGTGGGCTTCCTTCGGATCCGCGAGGGCGGTCAGGAGCTGCAGAACGAAGCGCCGTCGCTGCAGTCATTCCTGACGGCCGTAAAGAAACGCGCCGCGCAGGTCCGCATGCGATCGCTCGCGCAGCGGTACGACCACGCGCCGCCCGAAATCGAAATGCCCGACCTGTCAAGAATGCTGAAGACACGGCCGGATCTCGTCCCGAACCGCAGGAGCGCCTAAGAGGGGCGCCTCCCGCGGGCGATAGACCGTGTGGTGGGCACGAGAACAGAATCCAAATCGAGCAACGTTCGCGCGATCGAATACGACGCCGACACATCGAGGCTCACTGTTGAATTTCATTCGGGCGGCCGCTACGCGTACGACGGTGTGACAGCCGACGATCACGCGGCTTTCGTCAAGGCGCCTTCTCACGGGAAGCACTTCCACGCGCACATCAAGGGTAAGTACTCCACCTCGAAGCTGAACTGAGGCCCCGATGGAATTCGCCGCTTCGCTTCCGATGCTCTGCGCGGAGCTGAACGCCACCGGCACCCCGGACCTCGTCTTCTGGTCCGAGGACGAGCTGGTCCGCTACGCCGACCTCGAGCTTTCGAAGCTGACAAGCGGGCTGATGCTCTTCGTCGATGCGCAGGACCTCGCCGGCATCGCCAACCAGAGCGCTTACGATCTCGCGCACACGACTGACGACACCCCGAGGGACACACACTTCGTCTCGCTGGTCCACGCGGTCTGGGCGGCCGCCGCACTCAGCCCAATGAATATGCGCGAAATCGAGGCACGGGACGCGAACTGGTCGACGTCGACCGCCGCGGCGCCGACGAACTGGATCGGCGATTGGCTGGCATCCGGAATGATCGTGGCCTATCCCCAGCCGACACAGAACGCCACATTCACAGTCTTCTGTCAGCGCGGGGCGCCGCCGATCGCAACTGGATCCACTTCCCTGCCCGCGCCCGATGCCCTTGCGGATTTGCTTCACTTGCGGGTCCTGGCCGATGCGCGGTCAAAGCGCTGCGATGCCTGGATGCCGGAAGCGGCTGCGTTGGCCGATTCGATCGCCGACGTCCTCGAAAAGGCGTTCGCCGCGTACTACGGGAGCGCGATGTGAGCTACGAACTCCAGACCGATCAGGTTCTCGGCGGAGGCCTCGACCTTCTCTCCCCCGGCGAGCTCGGCGATCAGACGAGCGCCGTGGCGCTTCACAACTGGCGGGTCGATCAGGGCGGCCAGTTGCGATCGCGGCTCGGCATGGGCGCCGCCGTCTTCACGGCCGGCGGCTACCACCATTCACTCGGACGCGTCGAGGCTCTGACGCCGCGGCGCTACGTTGGCGTCGACACAAGCTGGTACCGCGTCGGGACCGGCGCAGCGATCGGGACCGGGTTTGACGGGCAACCCTTCGGAATGGTGAGCTTCCAGGGGCGCTGTTGGGCGATGAACCGCTCGCAGCAACTCAAAGACGACGGCACGAACACCTACGGGTGGAGCCCTCTTGCGCCGACGGCCGCGCCCACCGTCGCCTACGGCGGAACGAGCAGCGGCGCATTGAACGGCGTCTACAACTACTACGTCACCTTCGTCGCCGGCGACGGAGCGGAAACAAACCCGTCGCCTGTCCTCACGACATCGAGCCTGACGAACGACGAGGCGACCGTCACACGGCCGGCCTCAGCCGATCCACAGATCACGGGCTGGAATGTGTACCGCGAGGGCGGCGATTTTCCGAACCAGCGATACAAACTCAACGCGTCGCCGCTCGCGATAGGTGGCACCGAATTCCTCGACAATGGTGTCGACAACACAGGTCTTGGCGGCGACGATCTCACAGATAACGGCATCGCGAATCTGGGCGTAATTCTCGCCATCAATCACGACCCCGCGCCTGCAGCGCGCTTCGTGGTGGGGCCCTACAACGGGCGCTTGTTCGTCTTCGGGACCGCAGCGAACCCGAACCGCATGTTCTGGACCGAAGCGGACGAGCCGCAGTTCTTCCCGGGATCCGCGACCGACGCCGGCGGCAACTGGGCCGACATCGGCGAGTTGGGTGAAGAGTTCATCGGCGCGGCCGTGTTTCCGCAGGTGCTGCTGATCATTAAAGGCAAGTCGGTTTGGCGGCTGATCGGGGACGTCGACTCCGGAGAGATCGAGCGCTTGAACGTCGACGTCGGCGGCATCGGCTTGAAGGCGTGGGCGGTGTCCGGCGCGACGGTTTACTTCCAGTCACAGGAAGGGATCCAGAAAACCACCGTAAGCGGCACGGGCGTGGTTTCAGGCCCGCTGACACCAATTTTCAAGGACGATGCTGTCGAGGCATACGGCGCCGTGCCGGCGAACCCCCTCGATCCGAGCCCAGTCGCGCGAGCACGGGCGACGATGGCGGTCATAAACGGCCGCGTGTATTTTTCGTTTGCTTCGCTCGGCGGCACGGGATTTCCCGATAGCACGCTCGTGCTGAACGAGAAAACCGGACAGTGGATGACAGACAGCCGCGGCTTCACCGCCCTCCTGTACGAGGGCCAGGGCGGCAGCCTGCTGGGCGCAATCGACGGTTCCCTGTATCCGCTCGAGCAGGGAATGAACGACAACGACGCCGCGATCCCGCTGGTCTACCAGTCGCGCTTCCGGAATCAGGGACAGCCGAACGTCCGGAAGCATTACGCGAACCTCGAAATCGAGCACCGTTGCAACGGCGCGACGATGAAGGTGTCCGTAATCTTCGACGGTGCCGGCGGAACGCTCGCGCAGGTCGGGACCTTCACGTCCGGAGGCGATCGCCTTTGGGCGATGATCGCGCTGCCGGACTTTGACCATGGGAACGAGCCGCGCTCGATCGCGGTCCGGATCGAACTGCAGGCTGCCGGGACGTCGTACGTCGAGATACTCGCCGTCGTTCTGCGCTGGTACGCCGTCCCGCTTGATGGCGTCGTCTTTGATTCCGGGAACTTCAAGCTCGCAGATGGAAAGGTCTGCTATCTGCAGAACCTTGAACTCGATCTCGAAAACGTCGGCGCAGGAACGGTCAGTTACGAGTGGCGCTCCGACTTGCCGGGCAACCAGGTGCAAAAGACGGCCGCGTCGAATGTAGCCGGCGCGGGCATCGGATCATTCCGAGTCCCGCTGGGCGTGAAAGAGGCGCGCTGGGCCAGGCTCATCGTGCGCTGCTCGCTGCCATCGTGCCGGGTATTCGGGGCGCGCGTCGAGATCCGGCCGATCGGTTTGTACCTCGCCGGCTCTGGCGATGGTTATAAGAGCCCTCCGCTCGACTGTGGGAGTCCGCGGCTGAAGCTCGTCAGCCGGATGCGGATCGCGTCGCAGTGCGACGGCGCCGTTCCGGCCGTTCTCTCGAGCGATATCCCGGCAGGTGATCCAGCCACCCAGGCGACGAATGTCCCTGCGACGATCGAGCGCCAGTGGTTTGAAAAAGAGTTCCCGTCGACGACGCGGGCGAAGCTGCTTCGAGTCGCGTTAACGAGCGCAGCCGTCGGCCGAATCTTTGCCATTCTGCTGCGCGTCAAGGGCCTCGGGGAAAGCCAGTCGGGATGGAGTTGGTACACGGTCCCGATCCCGGAGACGCCCGATGAGTGGCAGATGAGGGAAATTCCGATCTCCTGATGGGCGCCACAACGATACTCGAGCTGCCGCCGGACGTCCAGCTTCCGGAGAGCGCCGCTTCGGAGCTCAACATGCGCTTCCTCTGGATCGGCCAACAGCTAAAGCAGTTTGCGGCGGAGCTTAGCAGCGAAGAAAACCAGACTGTCGTCGGCACGCGCAATGAGCGGTTGAACATCATCGCCTTTGACGCGAATAACTTCAAGGGGCTGCAGTTCGTCGAAACCGACACCAGCCTGATCTACCTGAGTCAACCGCTGCAGTCCGGAAGTGCAGGCTACGTCTGGAAGTACATGTCGGGGATCGTCCGCACGGTGTATTCGAGCCCCCTCGCTTCGGCGCCGACCCTTGGTAAAGCACTGGGAGCGCTGGACGCGAACCTGCTGGTCTATCTGACGGACAAGAACCGCACGATGCGCTGGACGGGAAGCGCATTCGAGTTCGCGCCGTGGGAAGTAATCCCGGCCGGGATGGTCCTGGGCTTCCGTGCGGACCCGGGGACCGGCTGGCGCCTCTGCGACGGATCCGCCGGCATCGCGCAATTGAATGCAGACGGGACGACAACCAGCATCACGGTCGAGGATTTTACGAGCGCCGGCAACAAGGCGGCCTATCCGAAGTGGGGCGCCGCGGCGGACGGATTCCAGGCGGCGATCGCGCCGCTGATTACGGGCGACACGGCCGACGCCACCACGGGTATTACGGTTTCCGCAGCGGGTGCCGCTACGGCGGCCTCCGTGGCGACAACACACGGCGCAGCGACGGGAACGGACTTCAACGCAGTCGTGACGATTAACGGAGGCGGCGGAGGAGGAGGCGGCGGCGTCGTGACGGATCCCGGACACCATCACGCACACGGCACGCTCGTGAACGACGCGCTCGGCGAACCGCGCCATTACGACCTCATTCCTTATCAACGGGTATAAGCCCGGGGAGCCGCGCGGGCGATTGAACCCGTGTATGAGATTCCGGGCCAGGCCTGTCATCGTCGAAGCGTTTAAAATCAAGCAGATCGTCGCGAGCGTCGCGGGCGGAAGCCTGCGGCTGGTACTCGAAAATGGCGACACTGTGGCCGCGACGCCGGCCATGACCAGCCGCCTTACTCCCCTGCCCGGGGACTACTGGGTCGTCCAGTCCGACGGCTATACCTACCTGAATCCGAAGGACGTTTTCGAGCGGAAATACCAGCCGATCGAGGAAGGCCAATGAGCGCCCAGCTTGCGCTCAGCCGGCGAATTCACGAGGAGAAGCTGCTTGAACTGGTGGCGTCACCGGAGCCCAAAGATAAGTTCGGCCGCGACATGCGCGCCGGATCGATCGAGTACCGGAAGAGTGCTATTCGCGCGATTGACCGGCTGAACGCTTCGGACGAAGGAGCGGACAATTGCAAGACATAGTCCTGCGATCGCCATTCCCTGCCGAGGACGTGCCGCGAATCTGGAACTGGATCGAACCCTTTCGCGCACGGGTCTCAGATGATTTCAGCCCGAAGACGATGGCGGAATTTCTGACGCATTTCAGCGCCCTCGCAGCGCGCGGCAGAACGTGGGGCGTATATCGCGCGGAAGAACTCGGCGGGGTCATCTGGTGCGAGCCATCATCTCCGAGGGTCTGTGCGGCCGGTTGCGCTTTTAAGCGCAGCTTTTGGGGAGCAAAGACGGCCGTGCCGGCGCTCGCCTCGGCAAGTGCTGAAATGCTCGCCTCGTTCCCAAAGGTTTCCATCGCGGTCATGCGTGGCAACAAAGCACTGATCTCGGCACTCGCGCAAGTCGGAGCGAGGAGGGAAGCCACTTTGCGAGGGCACACGGCGCGTGCGGGCAAGCCAATCGACATCGTGGTGATGGCGATGTTTCGAAAGGAGACGAGGTAACCACATGGAAATGGAAATCCGCGAAGCCACAGTTTCGGATCTGCCCGCGATGGAAACCACGGCGAGGCTGTTCTATGCTTCGTCCTCGCAGTTGCGGCGGTTCGAGATCGGCAGGTTCTGCGAGACCTGGCGCGGGCTGCTCGAAAACGGCGCTGGCGTAATCTTCGGACTGTTCGGGGATGAGGTGATGGGCGCGCTCGGCGGCGTGCGCCATCGCGACCCGTATAGCGAGGAAATGATTGCGGCTGAGATGTTCTGGTTCGTGCGGCCGGAAGTGCGCGGGCCGGGACTTCGGCTCTACCGCGCATTCGAGGCATGGGCACGCGCTGTGGGCTGCAACCAAATCCGTATGGCGTTCCTTGAGGATTCGATGCCGGAAAAGGTTGAGGCAATTTATCTGCGGCTGGGGTTCCATCCCGTCGAGAAGTTGTACGCGAAGGAACTGGCGTGCTGAAGGATATCGGGGTATACGACGCATTCCTTCCGGAGCCCGATTCTTACCGGCGATTTGCGCTGCAGCAGACGTTCCGCAGCTTCGAATTTGAGCACTGCACATTCCACGGAATCGCTCCGCTCTCGTTGTCTGAATTTGTCCCGACGGCGATTGGCAAACTACTGGCGCCATCAGTCTCAACGCTTTCTTTCCTGCGCCGCTCCCCCCTCGGTCAGGAGGAGCCCCACTTCATCCATACCGATATCGACATGGGCGATTGGAGCGCGATTCTCTATCTGAACGAGAATCCGCCCGAAGGCGACGGCACAACGTTCTGGACGCATAAGCCGACCGGCGCGATTGAGAGCCTGGTCCCGCACGAGCGGTCAGAGGAAGGCCGCTCCCCGCAGGGATGGGGAGCGAGAAAAACCGTGCAGGCCAGATTCAATCGGCTGCTCATATTCCCGTCGAGCTACTTTCATTCGCGCGCCATCTTCGACAACTGGGGCCGAGGGGACGATGCGCGGCTGACGCAGGTCACTTTTGGGAGGTGGGCGGCATGAGCGTAGGAACCTCGACGGCAATCCTCCTGGCGGCAGGACTTGGCACGGCCGGGAGCGTAGCCGGATCCGTGATCGGTTCGGGTCCGAAAACCGTAAATACAACTACGACGCTACCGCCCGAACTGCAAGGCGCCCAGAGCAGCGACCTCTCAACCCTGCAGAACATTCTGAGTTCGCCAGGCGCCGGGCTCGAACCGATACAGCAGTCATCCTCCGACGCAATAAATCGAGCCTACTCCGCGCTTCCGCAGACGGCGACGAATGCACTCGCGGCCCGCGGTTTCGGATCGAGCGGCAAGGTGGGAGACGCCGTTTACGACACCGAGGGTTCGCGGCTCGGCGCGCAATCCGATCTCTACGGCCAGATGGCGCAACTCGCAAACAGCCGGCAGCTTTCAGCCGCGCAGATCATTCAAGGCATGGTAGCGGCCGGGCGTGGCGCCAGTACGAGTTATCCGGGGAACGGCGCGGCTGCCGGATTGACGACCGCGGGCAGCAGTCTGGGTTCGCTCGCCAGTCTCCTCACGCTGCAGCAAATGATCAACGGCGGTGGGAGCAGCTCGGCAAACGTCCCGAATGGAGCCAGCACCGGGCCGGCCACGGTCAATCCGAATACGCCGATTTCGATCGGCGACGTCCTGGGCACTGGCGCGATCGGGAGTCCGGATCCGACCGGGGAAGGCTGGTCCAACTAAATGGGATCCGCAATTCATCCGATCGGCGCGTTCATACAGGGTCCGAATCCGATTCAGGACATTATCAACGGGATGGTGCAGGGAGTCGATCTGCACAATCAGATCCAGCGCGCGCAGGACGAGCACGCGGCGATGCAGCGCGGGGCGATCGAGACGGACCGGAACAATCGCATTCAGGACATTACGCAGAAAATGCTCCTCGGCGCGAACTCGCGCCCGGTGAATCCGGACGGGACCGTCACGGAGCAGATGCCGGACTCCATGCCCGGTACGGTCGGGCTCGCGGGGCAGACGTTCACCCGCAAAGCCGATAAGTCGCGTCTCGTGTCTTACAAGGACCAGGACGGAAATTCCATGCAGCGCGAGCTGCTCACTCCTGAGGAGCAGATTTCGAAGCAAGTTCGCAACGCGCAGGCGATGGCACAGGTTGGCAAGGTCCCTGTCGATCTCTCTCAGACGGTGATGGGGCACATGATTGGCGCGCAGCCGGGAACCCAGTTCGTGAATCCTACGGAGCTTCCGGGCCTTTACACTTCCGCCGTGGAGAACCAGCCGTTCGATTTGCCGCAGCCGGTAAAGGACGCGCTAGGCATCCAGCAATCCGTGCCGGCGCGTTACGCGGCCCCTATGATCACGTCCGGATCCCGCATCATCACGAACAAGAACACACAGGAACGGGAGGATCAGCGAGCGGCCGACAACCGAACGGCCGCCGGCAATCGTGCCGACGCGGCCAACAGCGCCCGCCTGCAGGCGGCCGGCATCCGCGAGGGTGCGATCAATGGCCGTACGGATCAGCGCGAAGCGCAAAAAACACAGCAGCAGCTCGCGTCCGCGGAACTAAAGAAGAGCACGGGACTTGTCCAGTCGGAGCGTGCTTACCAGACTGAACTCAACCGGATCAATCTCACACCGAAATCGAAGCTCGACGATGACGCCCGTCAGAAGGCCGTCGCCGATGCGGCCGCAGCCCTCCGAACGGCAAAGCAGAACACCCAGAACGCGTACGAAGGCGAACGCGCGCAGCTGGGCCAGCAAACCGATCACGTGGAGTTTGCCCCCGTCGCACCGGGCGCGAGCGGCCCGGGCCGCGGCACTGCGACGCAGGGACAGCCGCAGCCAGCGGGCGCGCAATTCACGATAGGCCAAGTCGTAAAACTAAAGGCCGGCAAGACCGGCAAGATCAAGAAGGTATACCCCGACGGGACCTTCGATCTCGAATAGGGCGATGCCGGGACAGTACAGCCCTGCAGATGTGCTCGAAGCCGATACGGGCACGCACAACCCAGCTGACATCCAGGGATCAGGCGCCTACCACGCATCGGACGTCGAATCGACCGTATCGCCCCCCGCGTCTGGATCCACGCCAATTGCCGGGCCAACATTCAACGCGCAGCCGCAGCGGCCGTGGTACCACCAGGTCCTCGACGCCATTTCGAACCTGATCTCGCCAGGGTCCGCGCCTCTACCGGATCGGCTCGTCGATGCCGTCGCCGGACCGGGCAGTCTCCTGAGCGGCGCGCTCATCAATCACCCGGATATCCAGGCGGCGCTCGACAAAGTCGGGATCCGCGCCGGCGGCGAATCGCTGAACTATGCCGCAGGCCGTCCAGGAACGGCGGACCGCCCGCTGGCGAACCTCGAAAATCTCCGGGCCGAGGACGCAATCCCCGGCAATGGGACTCCATCGCAAATCGCCCGTGGCGCCGTCGAGGGCGCGGAGAGTTTTGGAAGCGGACTAACCACGCCAACGAACGCCGCGATACTCGCGGGGACCGCCGGTCTCGGCGAAGCGCTTCCCGTCGTCTCGCGACTGCTCTCTACCGGTTTTTCCCTCCAGATGCTCCGGAGCGCATTCGATCAGTCGCCACAGTTCACAAAACAGGTGCAGAACGGCGATTACGAGGGCGCGACGAAGACGCTCACGCAAATCGGGCTGAGCGCGGCCGCCGGCGTTCTATCCGCAAAGCATGCGGCGAGTCCGGAAGGCATAGCACCCGTTCGGCCCGACGAGATCTCGCCAGAAACCGCGCGGGGCATGGCGCCGAGTCCCGATGCCACATCAGCGCGACCCACCGATGAAGGGTTGATGCGCCTGCTTCGGACCGAGCCGCCGGGCACGAAGAGAGATGCGTATGAAGCCGATGCGCGGAACCGCGGGATCGACGTTCCGCCTGCACCAAGGCCGCGCGCCGAGCAGGCAGCGGATGCGTTCCGCGAGACCCTCGATTACGACAAGCTATTCGAAGACGCCGATCACCGGCTGCAGCAACGGGAGACCGCGGCCAATCGTTCGAACAACCAGCAGCAGCGGCGCGGGTCGTCTTCCGTGCCGGAGGAAGGCGTCCCGGATCAGGTGACCCGCGTTCAGTACGCGCGTGAAAATCTCGCACGCCAAATGGAGGGAATGTCATTCTCCGATCTGCAAAATTCGTCCCGTCTCGCGATCGACGACCTCGTTCGACAGGGCTACGGGATGACGCTGCCCAAAGAATCGCCCGAAGCGCAGCCGGAGAAACCCGGTGAAGAGGGCGGACCTGAAAGCACATCGGAAGCCGCCAACTCCAACACGGCACAGGGCGAGGTCGGCGACGAACCCCGAAATGAACCTCCGGAGAAACCCGGTGACGTAAAACCCGCGCGGCAGCCGCAGAACCCCGTCGCCTACGGATCGAACACCGACGTCCGGATCCCGGGCGAGAACCGCTCGTACCCGGCGGTCTATTCCGTGCGCGAGGCCTCGGACGTTTACCCGAGTCACAATCCGTTCAGCTTCGAACCGACCCCGGACTACTACCACCGCAACGATCGCAATTACGCCGAGCCGCGCAACGCCGAGCGCGTGGTGAAGCAGGAAGCGGAATTCGATCCCGGTTTCATGGTGAACGACAATCCGGACGCGACGAACGGTCCGCCGATCATCGACGAGGACGGGAACGTTCTCGGTGGAAACAGCCGTACGATGACCCTGGCCCGGGTGCGCGAAAACCGGCCGGAGGCCTCCGCCGCGTACAAGAACCTCGTCCGTCAGCAGGCGAAGCGTTTCGGGATCGCTCCCCAGCTCGTCGACCGCATGGAAAATCCCGTACTTACGCGCGAGATGACAGGTGAGTACGATCCGCAGCAGGCCATCACCGACCTGAACAAGACCGGCACCGCGGCTCTGACGCAGGCCGAGCGCGCGATCAGCGACTCGAAGCGGCTGTCTCCGGACACCGCCGACTATCTGGCGCGTCGCATCGACGAACAGGGATCCGAGGGCACTCTCGCCCAAGCACTCGAAGGCGCTGGTGGCCGGGACATCGTGAATCGACTCGTTGACGACGGCGTCATCACCACGCAGGAGAAACCGCAGTTATTGAACGGCGACGGCAGTATGACTCCCGAGGGAAAACAGCGCGTCGGCCGACTGCTATCCGGCCAGTTCTTTAATTCCGCGCGGGAACTCGAGGAGACACCGCCCGAGTTGCGCGCCAAACTCGATCGAATTGTTCCATCCGTCATGCGGACCGCGCAGCGCGGCGACTGGGATCTGACCGAGCCGGTGAAGGAGGCAGTGTCTCTCCTGAAGGACGCAAAGGCCCGCGGCGTTCCGGTCGACGATCTTGTGCGCCAGGAAGGGTTATTCGGAACGGGCGGCCACTCGGACGAGGCCGTAGCGATCGCGCGGACGCTCGAAGGCAAACCGACAGAAATCACCCGGGCTTTCCGGCAGTACGCATCGGACGAGGCGCTTTCGCGGCCAGGTACGCCGATGACCATGGGATTCGAACCGCCGGCGCGCGAAGACGCGTTCAAAGCTGCCTTCGGCGAAAAGTCTGAAGGAAAGTCTGCAGAGTTTCCGGGAAAGTCACGATCGGCCGGCGCGGCCGCGACGCCGCTGGGGCCGCCAGGTAGAACGAAAAGAACATCGGCGACACCGGCCGGGGCGAATACAGCAGCGCCGGGCACTACCGCCGTGTCAGCACCGCAGATCGCCACTCGCTGGGCTCGCTTGAAAGACACTCTACTCAAATGGCTTGCGCCGGCGGCCCGGACAGACGGCGCACGCGAGACGAGCTACGTCATGCGCGAGATGGGCGCGAAGCTCGCGAATCGTTTCGACCAGGCGCATGAGACGCTGAAGGCGGCCCACAAGTACTTCGCCGCCCAGCCTCTCCCCAAAACCCGCGCTTTCATCGACGCCGTCGAGGCTGGCGACATCTCAAAGCTCCCGCTGGGAGAGCAGGTCATTGCCCGAACGCTACGGCAGATGCTCGACACGTCTCGCGACGCCGTGCGGGCACTCGGGACCGGCAAGCTCGAATCCTGGCTTGAGAACTACTTTCCGCACATGTGGGAGAACCCGGCCGCGGCGCGGAGCTGGATCGGCGATCTCATCGCCAAGGGGCCCCTGCAGGGGCGCCGCGCGTTCCTGAAGCAGCGCTCGATCGAGACGTTTGCCGACGGCATCGCCGCGGGACTGAAGCCTATCTCCGATAACCCCGTCGACCTGGTGCTTGCGAAGCTGCACGAGATGAACAAATACGTTCTCGCGCACGAAGCACTGAACGAGATGAAAGAGCGCGGGCTGGTCGAATATCACGACGCGAACTGGAAGCCGACGCCCGGGTACAAACGAATCGAAGACGCGATCGCGACCGTCTTCGGTAAGCCAACCGTCACGGTCGAGGAATCGTTCGACAAGCCCCTCATGGACCAGCTCGATCGATTCGCCCGATCGCTGGGAATCAATCACGAGCGCAACGTACGCCTGCAGGGAGTGCCCCGCGGCGCGCTCGGTTTCGCTACGCCAGCGGGAGACGTCCAAACGAAATTTGGATCTCCGGAGCAGGTCCTCGCGCACGAGATCGGTCACATCGTCGAGTTCAAATATGGGATTTCGAAAGCGCTCAAAGGACCGGGAATAGCAAAGGAGCTAAACGATCTGGCCGCTCTTCGATGGGAAGGCGCACCGAACGCACCTGCGAAATACAAGAGCTACGCGCGCACTGTCGACGAGAAGATGGCGAATGCGATCGCCGCAATGATCTATGCTCCGGAGCGCTTCCGGGAAGTGGCGCCGAAGACGTGGGACCTCCTGCGCGATGAGCTCTACGCGCATCCGGCTCTGCGGCCACTCCTCAATGTCAAGAAGTCGATGACACTCGGCAGGAGCACGGACGAGGTCCCGGTGGGCGGCATGGTGGTCCGGGGGCACTACTGGGCGCCGGAGGACCGCGCCACGATCGTGAACAATTACCTTTCGCCCGGAATGCGTGGCGACATGCTCTACGACGCGTACATGGGGTTGGGTAACGGAATGAATCAGCTCCAATTGGGCTTCTCCCTGTTCCATGCAGGCACGACCGCGATGGAGGCAATGATCTCGAAAGACGCGCTCGCGATCCGGCAGGCAGGGGAAGGGCGAGGCTTCGCCGCGCTCAAATCCCACCTGGGCGCTATCGCGGCGCCATTCACGACAGCCATGCAGGGAAACGAGCTGTTGAAGGAAATGATGCGGCCGGGAACGCAGGGCGCGGAAATTGCCCAGCTGGCGGACGCGGCGATCGTCGCCGGCGGCAGAGCAAGACAGGACCGCTTCTATGACACCGGGCAAGCCCAGAAAATGGCCGACGCGTTTCGCCGCGGCGGGTTCGGGGGTGTCGCAGAAGGTCTCGCTCGCTCGCCGCTCGCGCTTCCCGATCTCGCGTCGCACGGACTGATGAAGGAGCTTGTTCCGCGCCTGAAGCTCGGCGCATTTGCCGATCTGGCCCGGTTCGAAATGTCGCGCCTCGGTCCGGACGCCACACCGAAAGATGCACAGGCCGCCATGTCGCGCGCGTGGGATTCGATCGACAACCGCTTCGGTCAGGTCGTTTACGACAACCTGTTCTGGAACAAGATGTGGAAGGACATGGCGATGGCGTCAGTGCGCGCCGTCGGCTGGGACCTCGGCAGCTTGCGCGAGGGCGCCGGCGGAATCAAGGACGCGATCGCAGGCAACAGCGAAGGCGAGCGACTGACGAACCGCAGCGCTTACCTCGCAGCTATGACGATCCGGACCGGGATCATGGGCGGCCTGATGTACTACGCGCTCACCGGCAACCGGCCACAGAAGGCCATGGATTACTTCTTCCCGGGCGGCCACTCGATGCCTGGCTTCGCAAAGGATGCGGTGAACTGGGCGACGCATCCTGTCGACACGGCAAAAGGAAAGATTCACCCGCTCGCGTCGCTGATCTGGGATGTGATGAACAACAAAGACTACTTCGATCATCCAATTTCGCGCGCGGAATGGACGCATGCGCAGCACTGGATCGACGATGCGAAGTACGTGGGGAGCGAGGTTCTCCCGATCACGATCAGGAGTGTTATGAAAGGCCAGATGCCCACGAACGACGACATGTTCCAGTTTTTTGGGATGCCGAAGGCGCCGCGGGCTCTCCGGGACCCGAAGTAGAACAGGCGCCGGAGCCATTCGAATTTATCTTTTACCGAAGCGCCTGATCGCGCGCAGCGCGACGCCGAGCGCGATCGAAAGGGCGACGGATGCCGAGGGCGCGCATGTCAGCGCTGGCAGACGCCGGCAATCCATGCTGCGTAGTAACCAAGGCGCGTGGGATCGTTATACCGATTGACGGTCATCCTCCCGTAATAACGCCCTGCCTGATCGACGATGACGGGAGGATCAGTCGCATATTGACTGCAGGCGCTGTAAGTCGAGTAGGCCGAACCGAACTCCCCGTAGCGATTGAAGACGCTCTCCGTGGCGTACTGACTTCCATGCTGACCGAATTGATTTAAAACCGAGTTGGCGTCGAACTTTGAGCAATTAAGACACCCGAGAAACACTTTGTGCCCTTCGCCGCCGAAGAGCAGGAGTGCGACGCTGGCCTCCTGCACTTGAGCCGCAGAAGGAACTGGCTGGTTCGCTGTCGCAGCGGCCAGCCCTATTGCCAAGGACTGCATGAATGAAGGGCGGGATGAGGCTATCTTCTGTTTTGGCGCGGGCGCGCCCTTTTCGACCCGAAGAGAGGTGAGCTTAACGAATTGAGTCAGGTCTTTGCTGTGGACCACTGAGTCAAGATCCCAGTTAAGTACAGCGTCTGGCTTCCAGATTGCGGTATTCCACAGCTTAAAAAGGCAACCGTGACCGTTGCCTATACAGATCTCAAAATGCTGGATCGGCCGACCAGAGTCATTTCGCGCGCGTGCCAGCAAATGATCCCCGCCGGTTGCGGAATAGGACAGCGTGCTCTCGATGTATATAGGGCCGTCGTGTCCCTTGAAGAGATTCGCGGTTTCGGACCCAGCTGCAGATAACGAACTGATCGTCACAACAAGCAGTAGTTTCAACCAGCGAGCCGTCATTGAACCTTCTTCGCCGCACCTTTCTTTGCCCACCGCTTCGCGGCAGCCTTCCGACCAACCTCAGCCCGTTGCTCGGGAGAGAGCTTTGAAAAACCCTTCGCAACGCGCGCCTCGCCACCCTTCCGGCCTATCTCAGCGAGGTATTTGCTGAACGATTTGGGTGGCGTGGATGCCATTGTTCTCTTTTACCATAAGCCGCTTACCGGCAATGGTGCGACATTTTTTTCTTGCATACTGCAAGCCGCTTATGGCATTATACCGGTAGCCGCTTATGGTATCGCCATTGAAGGCAAGTCCCATCTTGGCGATTCACAGGCAGGAGGTTTAATGTACGAACCCAACGATTACCCCCGAACCCACGAAACTCACGCCGCGGCCGAGCGCGCCGCATGCGATCGCGCAGAGGCGCAACTCGAAGCCCGCATGGAGATGTTCGGCGCCGGCCGCGTCAGCTACGGCGCCGCGCGCAACGGCGGCGAGGAATACGCAATCGAAATGCGGGAAAGCGCTGCCGTCGACGAGCTGGTCGCCGAGCCCGTCGCGGCGGCGATTAACGGCTGGATCCGCGCGGTCCGCATCGGAACGAAGGTCGCGTAACGAAAGACAGAAAGCAAGAAAGCCAGAAAGGACGAAACGAAGATGCCGGAAATACTCAGATTCAGCACTAACATCCCCGAGATCATCTCTCTGAAGTTCGCGGAGGGAAAACTCAAACCGTCGACCCTGCCGAACACGCCGCCAGACGTGATGTTCACGCTGGTGGACGGCCGGACGATGTATTTGCCCACGTCGGCCGCGGAGGAGATCTACCGTCACCGCATCCAGCCGCAAACACCGGTGCAGGTGTGTAAGCGGCAAGGTGGAAAATTCGAGATCACGCCGATGAGAGCTGAGGCGAGCGCGCCATCTTGGCAGAGCAACGCGCCCGCACCGGTTCAACCCGCAGCTTCAACTACGAATGAACGCGCTCAGGTTAGCACTAACTCCACGCCCAATGCGCTCAACCCGGCAAGTATCGAGATGTGCGCCGCCATGTGCTCGGCGCTCGACGCCGTGATGGAGGCCGAAGCCTACGCCGCCCGCCGCGGCCGCGGCCTCACATTCTCCGAGGAATCGGTTCGAGCGATCGGGCTTTCCATCTTCATCGGTAATCAGCGGGGCGCGCGGTGAGCGCCGCCTCTCCGCTCGGCCCGCTCTTCGATACAGCGCCGGATCTCGATACCGGCGTCGATCTTGCGCCACTGCTCGAAGCCTCGATCGAGCGCGTCTCGAATGTCCGCTTCATGCCCGCGGCGGCGCCCGATCCGCGCAAGACGCTGCGCGAACATCTTTCGGACGTCGACGCGATCGCGGACACGATCGAAGCCTTCGACGCGGAAAACCTTACGGATGAGGCGCGTAACGAGCTTGCCGCGATGCTGCTCGACGCCATCACCGGCACGAAGCGCAAGATCGACAATTCCACCCAGGTGCTCGCGATGTACGAGCATCTCGAGACGGCCGCCCTCGCGGAAGGCGCCCGCCTACAACTTCGGGCGAAGAGATTCGCCCGGCAGCGGGAACGCCTCGAAAACTACCTCATCGCCACGATCGAGCAATCCGGCTTGAAGAAGCTGGACGGCGAGACGAGCGCGATCGCGCTGCGGATTTGCCCGGAGCGAGTCGTGATCGATGACGAGAACGCCATCCCGCCGGCGTTCCTCCGGATTCCGGCGCCGCCCGCGGCTGTACCGGATAAGACCGCGATCAAACAGGCGATCGCCGCCGGGGCCGTTGTTGATGGCGCGCACGTCGAGAGGGGAATGCGGTTGGTGCGCTCGTGATGTGGAGTATGTGGGACGCGCCGAGCGACCGCGACTATTACGATCAGTCGCGCGACGAGCGCGAGGACCCGGATGAATTCGCGGACTGCACCCCGGACGATTGGTCGCTCTTCGCGACGGAGCCGGCGCTGTGAGCCCGCTTGGCTGGCTCATGATCGCGGTAGGCCTCGTTGGCGGTTCCTTCCTGGCGTACGGGATTACGTGCGCTATTGTTGACCGCCGGGGCAGGGCCGAACGCGCGACCCTGAAGCGCTCGGCCGCGAAATGGGCCGGCGACGAAGCGCCGGCCGGGACGACCCGGTCGATGAGGGGTTGGCGATAAATGCCTCAAAGTTTCCGCCGCACCTGCAGGAAACTCTTCAAAGTTTCGCCGCCCCTCCGCGCGACTTCCATCGCGCGCGTGCCCATAATATGTCCTTGACAACATATGGATTGTACGTCATAATGCGAAAAGTGGACTGGATCGTCGAGATTGGTGATGAGTTCGGTCCGGAGTTTTTCGCGCTGCATATAGACGTCCAGAGCGAGATTTTAGCCTTGGCCCGGCACCTGCAGCGATTCGGCCCGCAATTGGGGCGCCCCCGGGTAGACACACTGAACGGTTCCGGGTACGCCAACATGAAGGAACTGCGCTTCAGCGCGGCCGATGGAGAATGGCGCGCAGCCTTTGCTTTTGACACAAGGCGCAAGGCGATACTCCTCGTTGCAGGAGACAAATCAGGCATCAGCGAAAAGCGGTTCTACCGCAATCTGATCAGCAAAGCAGATGAGCGCTACGCGGCTCATCTGTCACGGCTGAAGAAAGAACGGAGATAATTATGCCCACGAACGTCGATGACATCATCAAAAAGTTGAGCCCTGCCCAGCGCAAAAAGGTCGAGACCCGCGCCGGGCAACTGGCCGCCGAAGAGATGACTCTGCGGGAACTGCGGCAAGCGCGGAAGCTGACGCAGGCTCATCTGGCTAAGTCGCTGGGAATCACTCAGGATAGTGTTTCGCGGATCGAAAAACGCACTGACATTCTACTTTCGACCCTTCGAAAGAGTGTCGCGGCGATGGGCGGCAGTCTTACTCTCGTAGCCGAATTTCCGGACCGGCCGGCAATTGTCCTGGCAGGTATAGCGGCTATCAACTCCGGGCCGACCGCGGCATCGAAGCGCGTGGGACACGCAAAGCCCCCCCAACAGAAACAGCTACTGGCACACCACGCCTAGCTCGATGCGCTTCGCCTCTTCGATCGTTTCCGGGTCAAGTTCCATAGACTCCTTTCGAACGCGAAAGCCCGCGCCCGCGGGGTTAGCGCGGGACGCGGGCTGACGGGAAGCCGCGAAGAGTTGCGGATCAGCGCTCGCGGCGCGGCTCTGCCTGCCACGATATCAAAGGACGCCTTCGAGCGGATTCCGTCCAGCGAATGGGATCGAGCGCCGAATATAACGCCGCATCATGTCGACGCTGGAGTGACCGGAAAAATTGAGGATCTCCTGATCCGTACTACCGCGCTCGTGCGACGCGGTGATGAAGCCAGCGCGGAGCGAGTGCGGACTGTAGTTGCTAGCATCCAGGCCAGTTCGGCTTAGCGCCCGCTTCACGACATCGCCGATGGCGTCGCCGCTCAGACCGCACCGCTGGATGATATCGCCGCGCGGGTTAATGCGCGCGAAGAGCGGGCCGTCCCAATCTCCTCTCCGCTCGATCCATGCCCGCAAAGTTGTTATCGGATCGGTGGCGGGGCATTCTCCGGGCCAAACCTCTATCACTTTGCCCTTTCCGAGCTGATCCGTCTTCGAAAATCGAACAGCGACTATAAGTCCGCCTGCAAGGAAACTGACATCGGATAGGCGCAGGCCCGCGATATTTGAGCGGCGCAGCGCCGTGGCAAAGCCGAGGACCAGGAGAGAGCGATCGCGAAGTCCCATGTTTGTTTCATTGCAACTCCGCGAGATTGAGGCCAGATCGATGGCGGTCATGGCAGCCTTTCCTTGCGGTTTTTCCTTGCGCTCTCGTCGTACGCCCGCGCAAATGTTCCTAATTTCCTTTGTTATTGGTACAGGCAACTGCCGCTCCTGGTGAAAATGGGCGATTGCAGAAATGTGCCGTTCTGTCGTGGTCAACTTACGGCTTTGCTCCGTCAGCATCCAAGTCACGTAGAGCTTGACGGTATCTTCGCTGGCGGGAATGCTATTGCGGCCCGCGCGGTCGCACCACCGCGTAAACTGGCGCCAGTCGGAGGCGTATCCGCGGATCGTCAATCGCGCGCGCGGAGTTCGGCTTAACCTTTTGCTTGTTTCGCGTAGCCGAGCCAGGTCAATACCTCCGAAATCGAAAAGGCAGAGCTGGTCCGCCTCATAAGAGCAATTTTTCCCGGGCACCCGCTGATCCGCGTCGTGTAAAACCGAGCGATCTGAGTTTATACCCGTGACATTTCAGGGCGCAAGGAAGTACTATTTCAGCTGTGAGTCGTGACTTACTCCCGACATGGATTTATTGTACGGAATCGTGCGATCCGCGCGGCTGGATAGTGAGCTAACATGGGTTACGCAACGCTCCCGTAGACCGGGAATAATCATGAAGAACACGATCAAACCTTTACTTTTCGCCTTCCTGGGGCTTTTTGCGGCCATAGCTCAGCCCGTGTTCGGGCAGAGATCCGGCGGATCGACGCCCACCGCCAAAGAGGCTCCGGCGGGTGAGATTCCGCGGCTCCAGAACGGCAAGCCCAATTTGAACGGGGTCTGGAATCATCCCTACGTGCCGGACATGGCGAAATCCACGAAGGCCGGGGGGATGTCGCAGGAGGGGCCGGGAACGCTGCCTTTTACGCCTGCAGCGCTGGCTGCGTTCGAGAAATACGACCCGGCGGTTGACGGCGACTATACGGGGGCGTGCCTTCCATTCGGCTATCTGCGATCGTTCAACGCGCCGTATCCGATTCAGATCATGCAGACCCCTGAGTACATCGCGTTCCTTTTCGAACAGAACACGTGGTTTCATGTGGTGCCGATGGGCAAGCAGCATCCGGCACAGCCTGAACCCACCTGGTTTGGAGATTCGGTCGGAAAATGGGATGGCGACACGCTCGTGATCGATACGATCGGGTTCAACGGAAAGACGCGCCTCGATACGCTGGGCCATCAGCATTCCGATGCGCTGCATGTGATACAGACATTGAAAAGGCTCGATGCGCAGCATCTGCAGATGGAACTGACGGTGGACGATCCGAAGACCTACACGACACCGTGGAAGAATACCCGTGTGTTCGCACTCATGAAGCCGGGACAGGGCCTGCTTGAGTACTCGTGCGAGGAGAATAATCGGGACCTCACGCAGGGGCATATCCATTTGCCGGCAAAATAAGGCGCTGAAGTGGCGGTAGCTCTACGCGTTTTCCTGACGACGTTTGCACTGACCGTATCATCCGGGGCGCAGTGGCTGACTCTACCGACAAAAGGGTTGCCACGGACGGCTGACGGCAAACCGAATCCTGCGGCGCCCGCTCCGCGTGCGTCTGACGGCAAACCCGATCTTTCCGGACTCTGGCGATTGAACGCTGGGCCCGGCCATGCGGCCAATATTGTTGCGGATCTGAAGGACGAAGACGTCGAGCCATGGGCGGAAGCGCTCTACAAGCGGCGGCTGGGCGACCTGGGCCGGGACGATCCCTGGACGGTCGAGTGCCTGCCGGCGGGTCCGCGGGCGGTGATCATGGGCGGGAACGGTCCGGCGCGGATTATTCAGACGCCGGGCGTGGTCGCGATCCTCTATGACGATCTGACGTACCGCCAGATTTTCCTCGATGGGCGGACGCTGCCGAAAGATCCGAATCCGAGCTGGATGGGGTATTCCATCGGGCACTGGGATGGCGACACGCTGGTCGTCGAGAGCAGCGGGTTCAACGATCGAACCTGGCTCGATATGGGCGGGCATCCGCACACCGAAGCGCTGAAGATGACGGAGCGGTTCCGGCGCACCAGTTTCGGGCATATGGATCTGCGCGTGACTTACGACGATCCGAAAGCTTACAGGAAGCCCTGGACGATTTCCTTCGGTGTGGGCTTTGTACCGGATACGGAAATGCTGGAGTACGTTTGCGGCGAAAACGAGAAGGACAGCAAGCATCTCGTCGGGCGCACCGCGGAAGAGAAGAAGGTGATCGTGCCGCGTGAGGTGCTCGCGAAGTACGTCGGTGTGTATGAGACCGCGGACACTACGGGTACGGCTTTGACGGCATCGCGATTTGAGGTCACGCTGGCGGGCGATCAGCTGATGATCGCCATGGCCGGTAACGGGAAGATGCCGCTGGTGCCGCTGTCCCAGACCACGTTTTCGCCGAGGCTGCTGGGCACCTATGAGTTCGTGGCGGACGCGACGGGTGCGTTCAACAAGATGATTGCCTATTCGACTGAAGGCGATGTTATCGCCGTGCGGCGGCCGGGGCCCAGATAAATCGTCTGCACCGGTGGCGGCGTTTCTTAAGTAAAATGCGCCGGCGACCGAGCCGGGTTGGCCGCGGGTGCTGACGGACACCGCCGTCCCGTTTCCCACCCCCTCATCAGACCAGACGTGCGGATGTCGCCCATAAAGATCCAGCGTAGTGGAACGACGAGGCAATGCCCGCGCGCGGCGATATAATCACCGGGTACCCGAGCTGGTATTTCAGGGAGGAAACCGCATGACCAGGCTTCGATGCTTTGCCGCAGCGCTGCTCATGCTTTCCGGCATCGCCTCAGCACAGACAGTGTCAGCGGCTTGCGATCAGCTTGCGAAGTTCAAAATCCCCGGCACGGAAATCGCCATTGCCAAAACGGCCGCGATACCTCCGGCCGCCGCGGGAACTACCCGCGCGAAGGGCCGCGGGCCCGAAACGATTCCCGCCGCCATGCCTGCTTACTGCCGGGTCGATGGAACGATCAATCCGCGAACCGGAGTCGATGGCAAGCCTTACGGCATCGGGTTCGCGCTCGCGCTGCCTGCCAATTGGAACGGGGGTTTCCTGTTTCAGGGCGGCGGAGGACTCAACGGGTCCGTCGCACAGCCTCTTGGCTCGCAGGCGGCCGGTGACCTTCCCGGGCTCGCGCGGGGCTTCGCCGTAGTCACGACCGACAGCGGTCATAAAGGCGCGGTATTCGACGGCAGCTTCATGAAAGACCAGCAAGCCGCCCTCGATTTTGCGTACGCCGCGGTGGGCAAAGTTACGGAAGTTGCGAAGCAGATCGTGGCGCAGTACTACGGCTCCGGCGCCCGGCATTCTTACTTCGATGGATGCTCGACGGGCGGCCGGGAAGCGATGCTCGTCACCCAGCGCTATCCGCTTTACTTCGACGGCGTGATCGCCGGCGACCCTGCGATGCGCACCGGATATTCCAATCTCGCCGACGCCTGGATCACAGTTTTGCTCAATCAGGTAGCGCCGAAAGACGATGCGGGAAAACCGGTGGTGGCGCGAGCGCTTTCAGACAGTGACAAGAAGCTGGTCGTAAATTCGATCCTGCAGCAGTGCGACGCGGCAGATGGCGTCAAAGACGGAATGATCTTCAGCAAACAGGGCTGCGTGTTCGATCCGGCGGTGCTGGCCTGCAGGGGAGCGAAGACGGAAACGTGCCTGAGATCCTCGCAGGTGAACGCGATTCAGAAAGGATTTGCGGGTCCGAAAAATGTTCGCGGCGCGGCGGTCTATTCCGCATTTCCGTTCGACACAGGCATCGCCGCGAACGGGCCCGGCGGGATTCCCGGCCTGCTGAATCCCGGTCCCAGCCCGGTCGGCGCTCCGACGGTGGCAGTTCAGATGGATGTCGACGAAGCCGCGGCGGCCATCGCGTCCAATATGCGGACGGCGCTGACGGATACGACTTCCACCGATCTCAGCTCTTTCTTCGGCCATGGCGGCAAACTGATCTTCTATCACGGGATGAGCGACCCCTGGTTCTCGCCGCTCGATACGCTCGATTATTACGAGCGGATGGGCAAGGACAATGGCGGCCTCGATGCGATAGCATCGCGCAGCCGAATCTACCTGGTGCCGGGGATGGGGCATTGCACGGGCGGCGCGGCAACCCTCGATCGTTTCGATGCCCTCACCGCCGTCGTCGACTGGGTGGAAAAAGACACAGCGCCGGATTCCGTAACAGCCACAGGCCGGGCTTTTCCGGGCCGCAGCAGGCCTTTATGCCCATGGCCGAAATTTGCGCATTACAAAGGCAGCGGGAATTCGGAAGATGCCCGCAATTTCGAGTGCCGCGAGTGAGGACGATACGACTGATGACAACCGGAAATTATGACGGCGGTTGTGCCGAAGTAAGCGCACCGGCACATTTTTGGCTGGGGCTGGTGGGAATGCTCATAGTGCTGCCCACGGTGTTGTTGGGGGCTGACGATCCGTACGCGCGTCAGCTTTTTCAGACGCACTGCGCGTCGTGCCACGACTCCACGGCAGGCGCGGCGGGGCGGGTGCCGCAGGTTTCGGTTCTCAAGACAATGAGCCCCGCGGCGATTCAGCGAACGCTCGACGCAGGCGTCATGAAGACGCAGGCGGCGCTGCTGTCGCCGGACGAGCGGCTGAAAATTGCGAGCCTCATCGGCACTGTCGGGATCGGCGAGCGAAAACCCGATCAACTCGCGAATCCATGTGCCCCCGGCGTTTCCTCGAAACAGGCTGGAGGATGGTCCAGCTGGGGCGGAGGTCTTGCGAACACGCGGTTCCAATCCGCCGCCGATGCGGGCTTTCAGGCGCAGGACTTGCCACGGCTGAAGCTGAAGTGGGCATTCGCCTTTCCCGATACCTCGACCATGCGTTCGCAGCCGGCCGTATATCGCGGGCGCCTGTTCGCGGGCGGCCAGGACGGCAGCGTTTATGCGCTCGATGCGGCGACGGGCTGCGCCTGGTGGTCCACCACGGTCCAATCGCAGGTCCGCTCCGGAATCACTATAGGAGAACTCGGCGCCAATGCCGCCCTGTTCTTCGGTGATTCCGCCGGTTACGTCTATGCGCTCGACGCGGCCACAGGAAAACAGTTGTGGAAGACGCAGGCGGATGAACACCCGGCATCCACAATGACGGCGACACCGGTGTTCGATAAAGGCCGGCTTTACGTGGGCTCCGCCTCCCGCGAGGAAGCTCTGTCGGTATCGCCCTCGTATCCGTGCTGCACCTTTCGGGGAAGCGAAATGGCGATGGACGCCGCAACCGGAAAGGTGCTCTGGAAGACCTACATGATTCCCGAGGTCGCGAAAGAACGCCCGAAGACTCGCAATGGAGCAGCCACGCGGGGGCCTTCCGGAGTCGGGGTATGGACGGCCGCCACGCTTGACCCCCAACGCGACACCATGTACGTGACGACCGGCGACAATTACACCAATCCGACGACCGTCATGAGCGATGCCCTCGTCGCTATGCGGATGTCCACAGGGAAAATTCTCTGGTTCAAACAATTCACGGCCGGAGATGCGTGGAACAGCTCCTGTCAGCTGGCTGGGAAAGTGAACTGTCCGGATAAAGAAGGGCCCGATTTCGATTTCGCGGCATCGGCCGCGCTGGTTCCTTTAGCCCACGGAAAACGTGCGCTGTTGCTTGGTCAGAAGTCGGCGATTGTGTATGCTGTCGATCCGGATCGAAAAGGACAGATCCTGTGGCAGGCGCGCGTCGGAGAGGGTGGAACCGTCGGCGGAATCGAATGGGGTCCGGCTACCGATGGCCGCAACGTTTACGTGGCCTTGTCGGATATCCGCTTCGAGGTCGCGCGCAAACAAGGCGGCAACGATCGCAGCTATGAGCTCGACCCCACGAAAGGCGGCGGGATCTTCGCCTTCCGCATCGATAACGGCGAGCGTATGTGGCAAACCCCGCCGCCGGGCTGCGGTGAACGCCGGCCCTGCAGCCCCGCTCAATCCGCGGCAATCAGCGCGATTCCCGGCGCTGTGTTCTCCGGCTCGGAAGATGGCCATCTGCGCGCCTATTCCACGGCGGATGGAAAAATTGTCTGGGACTACGACACCGCACAGGAATTCAAGACGGTGAACGGCGTACCCGGGCGTGGTGGAGCGATCGACGTGGCTGGACCTGTCGCAGCCGGTGGAATGCTGTTTGCCGTATCCGGATATCCGGCGCGCGGCAGTTTGCCGGGCAACGTCCTGCTCGCGTTTTCACTTGAACCGTAAATCGGCACAAGACCATATGCGCTTTCTGGCATTCTTTCTGTGTATTCCGGCCGCGTTTGCACAAGGCGGCAAGACCCCTGGAACGATCACCGGAACGATTCGTGACATCGATGGCACCGGCGTTGCAACCGCTCCGGTTCAGATCACCAACAAGAGCACCAGCCGGATCACCAAAGTGGACAGCTCAGCAACGGGCTCTTACACATTTGCGCAGTTGCCGCCAGGCACCTACGACCTGACGGTCGCCGCCCTGGGATTCAACGCTTATACCCGGCAGAACGTAACGGTCAGTCCGGCTCAGACCCTGCGCCTCGATATCGAACTGGTCGACTATCAGTTCGGCACGCTGGGAGATGGCCGCGAATTCCGAATCGATCTCATGAGCCCGCATCCCGCGCCCGCCGGACCTGCGCCGCGGACGCCGAATGGCAAACCGGACCTCTCCGGCGTGTGGTACGCGCAAAGGCCTGTCGATCCGGGAAAGCCGGAGCCGTTACCCTGGGTGGAGGCGCTGCTCCGCGAAAGAGCGGAAAACAATGGGAAGGATGCTCCCGGCGCCCACTGCCTTCCGCGCGGCATCACCAATGCGGGGGCTCTGTTCCCTTACAGACTGGTGCAGACGCCGGCGCTTCTGGTGATGCTCTTCGAAGACGACATCCCCAGCCATCGCCAGGTCTTTCTGGATGGGCGCGGGCATCCGAAGGATATGGACCCCAAATGGATGGGTCATTCGGTCGGGCATTGGGAAGGCGACACGCTTGTGGTCGACACGATCGGTTTTGACGACAGGTCGTGGCTGACCGCGCAGGGTCATCCGCACACGGAACAGATGCACGTCGTCGAGCGCTTTCGCCGCCCCGATCTGGGCCATTTGGAGATCGAGTTCACGATCGAAGATCCGGCAGCGTATAAAACGCCCTGGATCATCAAAAGAGTTTCCGATCTCGATACGAAAGACGAGGTTGGAGAATACGTCTGCACAGAGAACAACAAAGATGTGGAACACATGGTGGGAAAGTAGCTCGACCTGCCCGCAATTCCGCCGTTTCCGCGGAAATGTGTCGAAATTAACAAGGTAACATTGGATAACAAGCAACGCCTCGTCCCCGGCAGACACCTTACCTGTGTTGCCGGGCAATAAATCGCCTTGTAGCGATGTCTGTAGCCACGAAGGAGTCAAAATGCCAGCAGAAAGCCGTCTTACAATCTCGGGGAGCGAAAAGAAGCCAATCGCCAATGCTCAGCTCGCCGGCCCCGTCCCCGCGGACGAAATCGTCACCGTCACTGTCGTCCTTCGACGCCGCGGCGATCATCCCCCAATCGCAGTCGATTCCGATTCCGGAGCGATGCACGCCCGCGAAGAATACGGCGTCACCCACGGAGCAGACCCGAATGACTTGCAGGCCATCGAAGCCTTTGCTCACGAGCATAATCTGACGGTCTCGGATCGCGACGCCGCCCGGCGCTCGATCCAGGTCAGCGGAACCGCCGACGCAATCCAGCAGGCGTTCGGAACACAGCTGCAACATCACAAAGTCGGATCCGCTACCTACCGGACACGCACGGGCAGCCTCTCCGTTCCGACATCCGTTCATCCGGCTGTGCTCGCGGTGCTGGGGCTCGATAACCGGCCGGTGGCAAAGCCCCACTTCCGCCGGAGCACGAAGGCAGCCGCCGCGGCCACTCCGGCCGGGACCTTTACTCCTCTCCAGCTCTCCAAACTCTATAACTTTCCGACGAACGTCAATGGCTCCGGCCAAACCATCGCCATTATCGAGCTCGGCGGCGGCTATCGCACGACTGACCTCAAGAGTTACTTCAGTTCGCTCGGCATCAAAGAGCCGAAGATCTCGGCGATCGCCGTCGATGGAGGCGTCAACAAACCGGGCGGCGACGCCGACGGCGAAGTGATGCTCGATATCGAGGTCTCCGGAGCCATCGCGCCGGGCGCTGCTATCGCGGTCTATTTCGCGCCAAATACAGATCAGGGATTTCACGACGCGATTTCCAAAGCGGCGCACGACACGACACGCAAACCGTCGATCATTTCAATCAGCTGGGGCGGCCCGGAAGATTCGTGGACCGCGCAGGCGCGCGACGCCATGAACGCCGCGCTGCAGGACGCCGCGGCCATGGGCGTCACGGTCACAGTGGCTGCAGGCGACGATGGCTCGACCGACGGCGAGACTGACGGCAAACAGCATGTCGATTTTCCCGCCGCCAGTCCGTTTGCACTGGCTTGTGGCGGCACGAAACTGGCGGGATCCGGAAGCACCATTTCGAACGAGCAGGTATGGAACGAAACGTCCATCAACGAAGGGGCTACCGGGGGCGGCGTGAGCAATGTCTTCCCGATGCCCGACTATCAGAAGAACGCCGGCGTCCCGAAAAATGTCGATACCGGCTTCGTCGGACGCGGCGTGCCCGATATCTGCGGGGATGCCGACCCTGAAACCGGCTACGTCGTACGCGTCGACGGAAAGACCCAGATCATCGGCGGCACCAGCGCGGTCGCTCCGTTATGGGCTGGCCTTGCGGCCCTGCTCAATCAACAACTCGGGCGCCCGATCGGCTTCGTTAATCCAAAGCTGTATTCCATGCCCGAATCTTCGTTCTTCGACATTGTGAGCGGCAACAACGGCGCCTATAAGGCGGGTCCGAAGTGGGATGCCTGCACCGGACTCGGAAGCCCGAATGGGGTCGCAATCGGCAAGGCACTGGCGGGCACGACGACGATGACCGCCGGGACTCCCGTGTCCTGACGAGAATGGAGCGCACCGCGATTCCGGGAAGTGCGCCGGATCACGCCGGGTACCGCCGCGACGGCGCAGCGGATCCGGCCACGCGGATGCGCGTCACTGTGGTGTTGCGTCTGCACGATGATCCCTCCGTAGCGGCAGCGCTGCTTTCGGGCAAGTACGATGCGTCCGCGCATGCGCCCTCTGTCGTGGATGAGGAAGGGAAGGCAGCAGTCGAGGCATTCGCGCGGGCGAATGGGTTGGCCGTCGAAGAGTCCGATGCGTCGATGCGAAGAGTGGTCGTCGCCGGTACGGCGGACCAGATGAGCCGGGCCTTCGGGGTTGCCATTGGGCAATTTACTTCATCCGCAGGCACCTGTCTCAGCTACGACGGCGCAATCACGCTACCTCCCTCGGTCGCCGGCTACGTGCTTGCGGTGCTGGGGCTGGATACGCGCCCGGTGGCGCGGGTCAAACAATCCTGAGCCGGCCAGCCATATTAGCTGGAAGAATCCGAAACAAAACTCACTGACCGGATCAAAGTAACTATTTCGCCACCGGTGTGATCGGGATTCACGCGCTCAACAACTTTTTCTCCGACGCGTTAACCTCCTGAATCCACAAAAGATCCTCCCGGTCACCACCCGATCCGCCGCGCGAATCCCTCCCATCCTGATGGCACAATCGGACCGGAAACGGACCTGCCCTTGCCAGAACACATCTACAAACTACAGCCCGATCGCACCGTCCAGCTGCGCGGTTTCGACAGCTTCGCCGCCGCCGCATCGATCCATCATGCGTCGCCCACCGGCTTTGAAGTCTCCGGAATCTTCCGCGATCCCGCCGACTTCGCCGTTGTCGTCCTCTACGACGCCGACAATTTCTTCGAGCATCCCTCGATCAAGTACCTGCCGGATTTCAACTTCTCAGGGCTGACACTTGATTTCAGCCTGCACTACACCGACAGCGTGCAGCCCATCGACTCCCCCAAATTCAACTGGATCGACTGGGCTACCCTCGACGTCATCCGCGCGGATGGCACCACCGCGAAAGTGCCGCTGTGGGAAAACGCCATGCTGGCGGATCCCGCCTTTCCGGCCGCAACGGCGACTGTGAACGTCGTCATGGGCGGCGGCGGCGTGGCCCCGGGCGACCGTATCACCCTCTGGTATGGAAATCTCGCGTTCGACTACACCGTGCCGGGCGGGTCCGGCGGCTCAGCGACCTACTTCTTCCAGGCAACGGCGTCGACCGCAACCATCTCCGTGGGACCACGGACCTACACGGTAACGACAAGCGCCGGAGAAAGCGGCGCGGCCGTCGCCGCGGCTCTTCTAAGCGCGGCGGCAGGCGATCCCCAGGTGCTGTTCACCCGCGCGGACAATGTTCTCAGCTTCACCCCCAGGGTAAATACCGGTGAAGTGGTCAACGTCAGCGGCTACAACCTGTGGCTGGTCACCGACTCACCCGACACTTTTCTGGCGCATGCTATCGGAAATCAGATCAACAACCTCAACTGGGCGGCTGCGAACACCACCCACGGGCTGATCGCCTCGGTCAGCGGTACAGCCATCACGATAACGGCGGCGCGCTATGGGACTGTCAATGTCAGCGGCACCTCGGTCATCTGGGCGTCGGGAACAAAGTTCTCCGGCATAACGCCCGGCTCGGCATTCGTAATCTCCGGAACAATTTATACCGTTGCGGCGATCGCCAGTCCGACATCGCTCACCCTCTCTGCCGCAGGGCCCACAGTCTCGGGCGCCACATATCTCGCACCTCGCGGAGGGCGTGACGGCAACATGATCCAGCTCTATACGCTGGCGACTTCGCCGGGCGATCTGGCGTTCGACCAGGCCACCACTCAACTCGCGGGCGGCAGTTCGGAGGTTACCTGGAACTGCTCGCTCGATTTCACTGCGCTCGGTATCGACAGCATCCGCCAGTGCTGGCTCACTTTCGCGCCTTCGCTCGCCAGCGGCGCGGCCTATACGGTTTCGGAGTGGCAGGCGGCCTTTTCCAACTGGCTGCTGACCGGCCCGGACTCCGTAAAGGCCCTCCAGGTCGCCGGACCGGGCAGCGTCCGCATCGAAGAAAACGACTCCGCCTGCGCTTACACCGCGAACTGGAGCGCGCCCGAAGCCGGTTTCTATTCAAAGTATTTCGCCCGCGCGGCCAGCGCGCTGGATGAATCGGTGACCGTCAAGTACACCTGCCAGTTCACCCACGATCTCTATATCGGGACTTCACTCTACGGAACCACCGCTTCCGGCGGGGGCCTGACTCTCGTGTCGGACACCCGGTACAGCCCCCTGATCGACAGCCAGTTTTACAGCGATCGCGGGGTTGCCGGAATCCAGCTCGACGGCGACACCGAAACCTTTCTCGATTGCCGCGTCAACACGGGCTCGGCGCTCGTCGCGAGGAGGCTGTTGCGATCGTCCGTGCCCGCCGGCGCCCACACAGCGACCATTCGAATCCAGCAAGCCGGCATCGTGTACTTCGATTTTCTGGAAGCGGCAGTGGTGTCCGATGTCCCCGATGCGCTCTCGCCGCGAACGAAGGTTTCGCCCGCCCTCGACTTCGATACGGACCACACCTACAAGCTCACGCCCGCGCGCCTGCTGTGGATCTTCGACAAGCTGGGCTACGCCGGCCCCATCAACGAATACCTCGGCGTCTTCTGGTGGAATCAGCGGACCCCCGTCGACGGGTCGCTCTCCACCGCGCAGATCACCTTCACCGGACCGTTCCTGGACGGCGATTCGATCATTCTGCACTTTAATCCGACCGACCCCACCGGCGGAACTCAGCTCGGAAAATCTGTTTTCCCAACCGACACTCCTGAAACTATCGCCAGACACTTCGCCGCTTCCGTCAACAGCTCGCTCGTCGCCGCGTGGGCGTCGGCCACCGATGGCGGGGTCCTCACCCTGACTGCCCGCTCCCCGGCGCCGGCCTACAATCTGGCGCTGACTCCGGAAGTCCACTCGACAGCAGGCACGGCGGTGATGACGCCGGATCCTCCAGCCGCCGGCGTCTATCCATCGTGGGTGATCGACGACGGCGCTACGCCCCCGATCAACCGGGCTGTCCGGGACTGGCACGCCGATTTCTACGCTCTCTGCGCCGCCCGCAGCCGCGATGTCGTGACCGCCTGCTCCATGGAGCTCGTGAATCCACCGGATGGCTATGTCGCCCGCTACCCGAACCACGACGCCGTGTCTACCGCCACCGGCTTCGGTTCCCTTGTGTCGAATCATTGCGCGGCGGGCTCGACGAAGTTGCTTGCCTACCAGAAAGCCGTCTACCGCAACATCGCCCAAATGCAGTCGGATGCGGGACTGACGCCTGACGTCCAATACGGCGAATTCCTGTGGTGGTATTCGGCGGACCCCGCCGGAAGCGGCATGCCTTACTACGACGATGACACCGCGGCTGCGGCGCTCTCAGCTCTCGGGCGTGCGCTCTACACATTCCTGACGACGACTGACGACCCCGGGGTAAACGGGGGCGCCGACGCGCTCTTTCTGCGCAATCGCCTCCGGGACCACGTGGGCGCGCTCGCGGCCGATATCCGGTCGGCTTTTCCATCCGCCAGGTGCGAGTTGCTCTGGCCCTACGACGTGAATTATCCGACGCCTCTCCCGACGATTCCCATCACCGGGGGCCAGTTGAACCGGTTCGTCAATCTGCCGGCCGAATGGCAGCTGCAATCGACCAGCGGTCTCGATACCGCAAAGATCGAAGCCCTGGGATTCGCCACCGGGATGCGAAACCTCGACCTCTCCCGCGAGGCGATCGATCTCTTCCCGGCTTTCGGATGGCCCCTCAGCGCGCTCCGCTACCTCGTGCCGGTTTTCGGTTCGGCGATCCCGTGGGAAAAAGAACTGGCTCTGGTTTGGGGCGCCGGAATCCCCCTCGCCAACTTCTGGGCGTTCGATCATATCTGTCTGTTCAATCTCGACGTGCCGGAGCGTATGCTGGATCGGCGATCGGTTGTCAAGTCCCGTTGAGTATGCTGGAGAGGATGGAATCGGCGGAGGAAGATCTCGGCGCTACGGGCGAAACTGCGGCCAGGAACACGCCGAAGACCCCCTGGCAGCGGGTCCAGAACGCCCGCCATCCGAAGCGCCCGCACACGCTCGACTACGTCCAGCGCATTCTGACGGATTTCCAGGAAGTCCATGGCGACCGCCTTTTCGGAGACGATCCCGCAATCGTCTGCGGCATGGGCGGGCTCGATGGCCGCGCCGTGATGCTGATCGGTGAACAAAAGGGCCGCGACACCAAACAAAAGCTTTACCGGAATTTCGGCATGCCGAAGCCCGAGGGATATCGCAAAGCCCTGCGCGCCATGCAGATGGCGGCCAAATTCGGGCGGCCGATCATTACCTTCCTCGATACGCCTGGCGCTTATCCCGGCATCGATGCGGAGGAGCGCGGCCAGGCGGAGGCGATCGCCCGCAATCTCCGGGAAATGGCGCGCCTGCCGGTTCCGATGATTGCCGTGTGTATTGGCGAAGGCGGCAGCGGTGGCGCGCTGGCGCTGGGCGTGACGAACCTGGTCTTCATGCTCGAGAACGCCGTTTACAGCGTGATCACGCCGGAAAGCTGCGCGTCCATCATTTATCGCGACGCTGGAAAGGCCGAGCAGGCCGCGGCTGCCCTCAAGCTCGCCGCTCCCGACATGCTGAAGCTGGGTCTGATCGACGGCATCATCCCGGAGCCGCCCCTGGGCGCGCACGAGGACCACGATGAGGCGGCCCGGCTAGTCAAAGAACAGCTCATCCGTTCGCTGAAAGAGCTGTCCACGATGTCAGCCAATGAAGCCGTGCAGAAGCGATACGAGAAGTTCCGCAAGATGGGGAATTTCTTTGTGGAGGCCTGAGCGGGCAAATGGCGAAATCCAAAAAGAAATGGCCCGTCATAGCAGGCATCGCTTTCATGCTGGTCTTTCTTGGAGCGATGGCCTGGTCGACGCTGGGCAACGCGCGCTATAAAGTACAGGTTTGCATCACCTACAACGGCCAAAGCCTGTGCCGGGACGGCGCCGCGACCACCAAAACTGAAGCGGAACGCGTAGCGACGGACGGAATTTGCAGCGATCTCGGTCACGGGATGACGGAAATCATGCAATGCCAGCAAAACGCTCCGCGGCAAATTACTCCCAAGCAGTAAGTTCTACTGTTTTCAATCGTTTACAATCCATTACACGATTCGCGTGATAAGCTGGTGTTTCCCTCCGAACAATCCTTCGGGGAATTGCGTCTAATCGACTTGTACACCTTAATACTGGAGTTCCGTAAACCGTGAAGCGTAAATGGAAGGTACTGATCGGCGTTTTTGCCGTGCTGATCCTCGCGGCGGGCGTGGTTGCGAGCGTAAAGTATAACCGGCGCGGCGTCGTCACCATACAGACCGGCAAGGTCGTGCTCGAGGATCTCGCGAGCGTGGTCACTTCGTCGGGCGAAATCAAGCCGCGCAACTACATCAACCTCGGCGCCGAATTTCAGGGTCAGCTGACGGAAATCCTCGTGAAGGAAGGCGACGTCGTCAGGAAGGGTCAACTGGTTGCACGCATCGACGAAGCGCAGTCGGAAGCGGATGTGGCGGCCCAGAAGGCTGCGTTGAGTTCCTCCGAAGCGGATGCCTCGGCGAGCGAAGCGGGCTACACGGCCGGGAACGACAATATCAACGCACTGCAGGCAACGCTGGATCGAACGAAAGCGGATCTGGATCGCTACAACGAGGATTTCAAGCGCGGCCAGCAGTTGTTTCAGCAGGGCCTGATCGCCAAACAGGATTTCGAGCAGCGCAAAGCGGCTTACGACGGCCAGCAGGCTGCGGTCCAGGAAGCCAGCTCGCGCATCGTACAGGCAAAGGCGCAGCTCGCCCAGCTCAAGGCACAGCTCGTGGGGTCACAACGCAAAATCGCCCAAAACGAGGCCACTCTGAACCGCGTGAACGACATTCTGAAGAAGCATAACGTCGTCGCGCCGATCGACGGACTCGTGACCTACCTGCCCGTGCGCATGGGCGAAACCGTTGTTCCCGGCGTGCAGAATTCGGCAGCCAGCACCATCATGACGATCGCCGACATGTCGATTGTGACGGCTGAAGTGAAAGTCGATGAGAGCGATATCGTCAATATCAAGCTCGGCCAGCCGGCGGAAATCACGGTGGATGCGATCCCCAACCGCACCTTCACCGGCCGTGTGATCGAGATCGGCAACACGGCAATCCTGCGCTCGACGGGTCTCGCGGCTTCCCAGAGCACTACATCGAGCCAGGAAGCAAAAGATTTCAAGGTCGTCGTCGCGATGGACAACCCGCCGGATGAGATCCGCCCGGGCCTCTCCTCCACAACGAAGATCACCACCGCAACGCGCAAGAATGTGCTGGCGATTCCGATTCAGTCCCTGACCGTGCGGACTAAAGGCGACCTGGATACAAATCCAAACAAGCCGCTCAATCCGGACCCCGCGACAGTAAAAGCAAACAAGGAAGAGCTCACGGGCGTATTCGTCGTCACTGCTGACAGGAAAGCTCCCTTCCGCGAAGTGAAGACGGGCATCAGCGGTGCTACCGATATCGAAGTGCTTTCGGGTCTGAAGGCCGGCGACGAGATCGTCATCGGCCCCTACCAGGTGATCCGGACAATCAAGAATGGCGCTACCGTGAAGGTCGACAACAAGCCGCCAGCGCCGAAGACCACGACGTAAAAGGACCCCCATGGCTGGAGCGCTGATGGAAGAATCGGTCGAAAAGGGTGAGCGGCTTAAACGCGAAGGCATCGTCATCCGGACCTACGATCTTTGGAAGTCGTATGTGATGGGCGACCAGACGATCAACGCTGTCTCCGGCGTGGATATCGAGATCCACCGCGGCGAGTATGTGGCGATCATGGGTCCTTCGGGTTCCGGCAAATCGACACTGATGAACCTGATCGGCTGCCTCGATTCTCCGACGAAGGGTGAGTATTACATCAACGGACGGCTCGTGAGTTCCATGACCGACGATGAGCTCGCGCGCATCCGGAACAAGGAAATCGGATTCGTTTTTCAGACATTCAATCTTCTGCCGCGCGCCACGTCGTTGCATAACGTCGAACTACCCCTGATCTACAACGGCACTCCTCCGGCACAGCGCCTCGAAAAGGCGAAGGCAGCACTGGCGCAGGTCGATCTCAAGGAGCGCATGAACCACAAGCCGAATGAGCTCTCCGGTGGACAGCGGCAGCGCGTCGCCGTGGCGCGGGCCCTGGTGAACAGTCCGTCGATCCTGCTGGCGGACGAACCGACCGGCAACCTCGATACTGCGACCGGCAATGAGATCATGGCGCTCTTCCAGCGCTTGCACGACGAAGGCAACACGATCATTCTGGTTACGCACGAACACGACATCGCGCTCCACGCTCATCGCGTCATCCACATCCGGGACGGTAAGATCGAGCGTGACGAACCCGTCCCCCACTAGGCTGGACAGCCCCGGCTCTCCGCCGGCCGGCAAAGGCCGGGTACGCCGCTTTTTCGCCAATCTCGGTCCCGGATTGATCACGGGAGCCGCCGATGACGATCCTTCCGGCATTTCGACCTATTCGGTGGCCGGCGCTTCCATCGGCTATCCGATCCTGTGGACAGCCTTGTTTTCGTTCCCCCTGATGGCTGCGGTGCAACTGATGTGCGCCCGGCTCGGGATGGTCACCGGGCGTGGCCTCGGCGGGGTCATCCGCAAACGCTATCCACGCTGGGTTTTGTGGTCAGCGTGTCTTCTGCTGATCGTCGCCAACGTCTTCAACATCGCCGCCGACCTCGGCGGCATGGGCGCCGCCATGCACATGGTAACCGGCATCGCCGCTTACTGGTGGACGCCGTTTTTCACTGTGCTGATCACGGTGCTGCTGATCTGGGCTTCGTACAACTGGATCGTGAAGGTCTTCAAGTGGCTGGCTCTCGTGCTGTTCGCATACATCATCACCGCGTTCCTGGCGCATCCGCACTGGGGCGAGGTGCTGCACGCGACTTTCGTGCCTCACATCGAGTGGACTGGCGCCTACATGTCCGTGCTGGTCGGAATTCTCGGAACCACGATTTCGCCCTACCTGTTTTTCTGGCAGGCTTCGCAGGAAGTCGAGCAGGAGAGAGATCAGGGCCGAATAACCGTGGCGCAGCGCCGTGGGGCGACTGACGAAGAGCTCTCTGTCGCGACCACGGACGTGCGAACCGGGATGTTCTATTCGAATCTCGTGATGTACTTCATTCTGCTGACAGCGTCGGCGACGTTGCACGCGCACGGAATCCGCAACATCGAGACGGCGCAGCAGGCGGCCGAGGCGCTTGGCCCACTCGCGGGAAAAGGCGCTGCCTGGCTGTTCACGGTGGCTCTGGTCGGAACCGGGATACTCGCTGTCCCCGTGCTGGCGGGCTCGTGCGCTTACGCGATCGCGGAAGCGGCAATATGGCGCAGGGCGTCGCTGAACGACCGTCCGTGGCGCGCGCCGCGATTCTATGTGGTGATTGCGACGGCTATGCTGATCGGCCTCGCGCTCAACTTCGCCCACTTGAACGCGGTGAAGATGTTGTTCTGGTCGGCGGTGGTCAACGGCGTTCTGGCTCCGCCGCTGGTAGTGCTGGTCGTGCTCTTGACGAGCGATCCGGAAATAATGGGCGACCGGATCAATTCCCGATCGGCGAAGACGCTGGGCTGGATCTGCGCAGCGGTGATGACCATCGCGGCCGTCGCGATGATCATCACGTAACCGCTCATCAGCGGGTCAGGAGATTGCTTTGAGCTCGTGACCGGCCGCCGTGTTTTCAAACACCAGTCGCGTCTTTCCTTGTTCATGCGTCGAAGATGAGCGTATGAACTGCACGCGCTCGCCGGTCTGGACATTCTCGAGAACCGCAAGCTCCGAACCAGCGGCCTGTTCAACCTGATACTCGCCGGCCGGGAGTGTCTTGTGGTTTTGCACCTCGAACGCGAAAGGAATTGCGAACTTCTCGGACTTCACTGTCGAAGCCTGTATCGCGGACGTCCCCAGCAGCAGGACAGCGGCGCAAGGCAGTAGTACAGACGCACGAATAGCCCGTCTTGTCATTTGCAGTAACCTCACTTTTTTTGGGTTGAAGTGCTTCTTTGTGAAGCGTTTTTTACTTACAAACAAGATACGCCGCAGCGCTGCAAAGGTTCGCCTGCCCAGCGAAAAAAATCAAAGAAAGTAAATCGCGGAGAACTGCTACGGAACGATGTACCCCGAGCGCGCCCGAATTCGCACGTTCGGCAAACGTTTGGCGGCTTCAGGCGTCAATTCGATTTGTACTCTGCGCTCTGTGCCGGAATTTGCGTCGGGTGTCGCATAGTACATCGTGTAGCCGCTGCGAACATAATGGACGGAGTCGCGAAAGGCTTCTCCCGGGTCCCCGGCCACGATCGACGCGCCCCCCGTTCCGTCGACGATTGCGCCGGCCCCTGTCTGCATCAACTTCGTCTGGCCCGCGCCGGCGAGTATCAGTTCACTCAGCACGGCGTCGGCATTCCACAGATCGCGCACGACCGATAGTTCATTCGCGCCGCGCGCGCCCGCCTTATCGGTAACGATCAGGACGGCGCGTTTCCGGTGCGTCTTCGGCTCACTTTGAAACCTTCGTGCCGCTGCAGCGGCCGCGGCTTCCGGCTTCGACGTTCCGCCGAACCTGAATCCGAGGACTTGGATCAGAATCGCTTCATTGACCGCCTGCAGGTTGTCGGTGAACGGAAGTATTTCAGTGCTGCCGTCGGTGAACACGCGGATGGAAACTCTGTCACCTTTGTGCAATTCATGAAAGCCAAGCTCAGTGGCCCGGACCACATTGTGAATCTTGCCGCGCATGCTGCCGGCGGTATCGAAAAGCAGGATGAGGTCGAGCGGTTCCTCTTCGAAGCTGAAGTTCCCGGGGATCTGCGGCGATCCGTTGTCCAGAATACGGAAGTCGTCTTTCGTGAGGCCGGGCACGACGCGCCCGTTGACATCGACGGCCTCGACATCGACTCGCACCAGCGACACGCCGGAACGAAAAACAACATCGCCCTGCGGCGCCGCGGCTGCAACCGCGATCGCCAGGAGCGGGAGAAAATACTTCATGCCGCCAGAACTTTCCCTTTCGTCTCCGGCAGCAAAAACGCTGCCACCGCCATTGTCGCGTAGGCGATACCCGCGAAGAGCCCGATCGCCTCTCCGAGAGGCATGTGGACGGAGAGAACGCCGACGAGAGTCGGGAACAGTGCGCCGGCCGCGCGCCCGATGTTGTAGGTAAATCCCTGGCCGACGCCACGCACGCGCGTCGGAAAATTCTCAGTGAAGAATGCGCCCATTCCGCTGAACACTCCGGATGCAAAGAAGCCCAGCGGGAACCCCAGCATCAGCATCGTGGAGTTGCCGAACGGAATCATCGTGTAAGTAATAACGATTGCGCCCGCTCCGAGCGCGAAGACGAGAAACCCCATGCGTCGCCCGATTCGGTCGGCCAGCAGACCTCCTGAGAGGTAACCGGCGAACGATCCCGCGATCAACACGACGAGGTAACCGGTGGAATCGAGCACCGATAGTTTGCGTTCAGTCCGCAGGAACGTCGGCAGCCATGTCGTGACGGCGAAATAGCCGCCCTGCGCTCCGGTGGCGAGGAATCCTCCGAGCAGCGTGACTCGCAGCAGCGGCGGCCGAAAGATCTCCAGTAATGACGGGCGATTGCCGGTGGCCGCGATGCGCGCCTTCGATTCCAGATAAATCGGCGGCTCTTCGACATAGCGGCGCACATAGAACACAAGCAGCGCGGGCAGGATGCCCACGAGGAACAGCGCGCGCCATGCGATTTCAGGCGGCATCACCGAAAAGAACAGTCCATAAAGAAGCGCGGCGACTCCCCATCCCACCGCCCATCCGGCCTGCATGAATCCAAGGGCTTTGCCTCGATGCTGCGGACGGATGACTTCCCCCAACAGCACGGCCCCCGCCGCCCATTCACCGCCGAAGCCGAACCCCAGCAACGCCCGCGCCGCGAAGAGTTGCCCGTAGTTCTGCGCGAGTCCCGAAAGGAAAGTGAACACCGCGAACAACAGGATCGCGATCTGGAGGGTGAGCACGCGCCCGTATCGATCGGCAAACCATCCCGCGACCCAGCCGCCGGCGGCCGAAACGAGAAGCGACGCGGTGCCAAGCACGCCCGCCTGCGCGCGGGTGAGTCCCCAGACGGCAATCAGCGCCGGGATGACGAAGCTGTAAAGCTGTACGTTCATCGCATCGAGAGCCCAGCCCCCGATGCACGCAGTGAAAACGCGCCGCTCGCTGGTAGTAAGTTCGGCGAACCAGTTGCTTCGTTCGGCGACCGCGGGAGTCACGCCCTCAGGTCCATGTACCACTGCATCGCCTCCGCGCCGACATCGGGCGGCAGCGTGTGCGGACCCTCGAACTCGCGATACGTCACCTTGTAGCCTTCGCGTTTGAGCGCGGGAACGATACGGCGGCTCGTTTCGTCGATGGGCAGGATGGTGTCAAGCGTTCCATGCGAGATGAATACCGGGGGCTTGCCCGCGCGCGGGAGATCGACGATGAATCCGGGCGAGAACGCGAGCACTGCGTTGAACAAATCGCCATTGGCGAGGCCGAGCGAGAGCGCCGTGGTGCCTCCGTCGGAGATTCCAGCCATGGCAATGCGCGCCGGGTCGACACGCGCCTGCGCAAAGACTCGCGCGAGCGACGAATCGATGAATTTCGCGTCTGGGCCGCCACGTCCGTTGATGATGTCCCACGTGCCGCGCGAAGTGTCGGGCGCCAGCAGCAGGAAGCCATGCTTGTCGGATTCCGCGCGCAAGAGGTTGATGCCGCGATCCGCCTTTCCGGAAGCTCCATGCAGCGAGATCACCAGCGGCGCCTTCTCCAGCTTCGCGGACGCCTCAGGCACGTAAAGCAGGGCGTCACGATCCGTGCGCAGACCCAGGGGATGGAGACCGGGCGGCAGCATCGCCGCCGGCATCGCTCCGGGCCGCGAGAGCAGGCGATTCGGCGCGCCTTGCGGCGCCGATTGGGCGACGAGCTTGTTTAGCGCGAGTGAACTCAGAGCAGCCGCGAACATTCTTCGCGTGGGAGGGTTCCCTGACATGTTGAAGATTATGTCAAAGCTGGAACAGCGGGGTTGGCAACCCGGTTAGCAACCGCGCGCAGGCTGCCAGCCTGCCCCATATGCTCTTATCGGAAAACGCCGGTGTGTCCGAGCGAGTAACGGCCGGGCTGCGGGAACACGCTGAGCCCGTGCGGACCCTTGCCGACCTTGATGCGCGCGAGCAGATGTCCATCGGACGTATCGAACGCATACACTTCCGCGTTATAGCGCCCCGAAAGCCACAGCACCTTCCCATCGGCCGATACGCCGCCCATGTCGGGACTGCCTCCATGCGGAATTTTCCACTTCGCCACCGGCTTCCGTGTCGCAAGATCGAGGACCGTCACGCTTCCCTCACCGCGATTGGATATGTAGAGCACTTTCGAATCGCGGCTCACATAGAGCCCGTGCGTGCCCTTGCCCGTCGGAATGAAATCGATGCGCTTGAAGCTCTCCGGATCGACCAGATAAACGCCGTTCGCCATCATGTCGGCAATGTAGAAAACCTTACCGTCCGGCGACGTCTTCACATCCTGCGGCATCCCGCCCTTTTCGAGCGCGAGCGTGCCGACGATCTTCCGGTTCGCGACGTCGACCTTTAGCAGCGTCGCGGCGAACTCGCAGCTCGCGATGAGGAAGCGGCCATCGGAGGTGAAGTCCATGTGGTCGATCCCCTTGCAGCCGGTTTTCAGCCCGTCCACCAGCTTCATGGTTTGCGCATCGCGGAAATCCAGACGTTCAAGCGCTTCGGCGACCACGATCGCGTATTTGCCATCGGGCGTGTAATACATGTTGTACGGATCCTGCACCGGAACCGTCTCCCCCTTTTTACCGGTAACCGGATCGATCGCCGTCAAGCTGTCTCCGAGGTCGTTCAACACCCAAAGCCGCTTGAGATCGTACGAAGGCACCACGTGCTGCGGCTGTTTGCCCACCGCGAAATGCTCGATGATTTTATACGTGGCTGGATCGATAACGTCGACGGTGTTGCTGCCGCTGTTGGGCACGTAGACGCGTGAAGGGTAATCGCGCACCACCGGACTCAGGCTGCCCGCGTGGTCCGCGGCATAAATGTCCGATGGATCCTGCACCGGCGGCATTCCCGGCAAACCGGCTTCGGCGGGAACTGCCACTGGAGTGGTGGCCGTTTGTGTTTCCGGCTCCGTTTTCTGTGCGGAACAGCCCGCGAGGAGGGCAAGTGAAAGAAAGATCGATATGATGACGGAAGAATTACTTCTCTGCATTACTTGTAGTATCACTAATGCGGATAATAGTTAGAGCCACGAGCGCCACCGTGGTATCTAAATATTATTCCATCGACATTGTTCAACCCAATTTGTTCAACCCACGAACGAGGAGATTCATGAAAACTACCTACGAGATCGATTCCGCGCATTCCAGTGCGCAATTCAGCGTCCGCCATATGATGATCACCAATGTGCGCGGCGGTTTCAGCAGCATCAAGGGCACGGCGGTCTACGATTCGGATAATCCGGCTGCGTCGACAGTCGAGGCCGTCATTGACGTCAATACGATCAACACGCTGGACGCGCAGCGCGACGGCCATTTGAAGAGCGCGGATTTTCTGGATGCGGAAAAATATCCGACAATCACCTTCAAGAGCACGAAGGTGGAATACGGCAACCCCGGCGAAGGCAAAGTGACCGGCGATCTGACGATTCACGGCGTAACGAAGCAAGTCACGCTGAATGTGGAAGGGCCGACGGCAGAAGGCAAAGATCCCTGGGGCAACACGCGCGCCGGAGCATCCGCCACCACAAAGATCAAGCGCAGCGATTTCGGATTGACGTGGAACGCGGCCCTCGAGACGGGCGGCATCATGGTCGGCGACGAGCTGAAGATCGAAATCGAAGTCGAAATGATCAAAGGCGCGACGGCGGCCGCTTAAGGCTAAAACGGATACGGTGTAGCTTTATCCTTGATCGTGAGCCACTGCCACTGGGTGAACTCTTCCCAGTTGGCAGGGCCACCGATCCGGGTTCCGTTGCCAGACGTTCCGCGCCCGCCAAACGGCACATGTGGCTCGTCGGCGACAGTCTGATCGTTGATGTGCAGCAGCCCCGTCTTCAGTTTGTTCCCCAGCGCCAGCGCCCGGCTTATGGAAGATGAGATGACTGCCGCAGACAACCCATACTCGGTCTGATTCGAGAGCGCAACAGCCTCGTCATCGGTCGTGAACGTTGTCACCGAAGCCACCGGCCCGAAAATTTCTTCATCGAAAGCCCGCATGCCGGGCTTCACTCCGTCGAGCACGGTCGGGCGGTAGAACAAGCCTTCGTGCGTGCCGCCCGCTTTGAGTTGCGCTCCAGCCTTCACTGTGTCCTGCACGATTCCGTGTACCCTTTGCAACTGCGCCTCGTTGATGATGGGACCCAGAACGACTTTGCGTGTCTTCGGATCCCCGACCGGCAGCGAGTTGGCCACCTTGACCAGTCGCTCGACCAGCGGACCGGCAACCTTTTCCTGCACCAGAATCCGCCCCGCGGTCATGCAGATCTGGCCCTGATGCAGCCACGCGCCCCAGCGCGCGTTGGAAGCCGCGGCGTCGATATCGGCATCGTCCAGAATGATGATCGAGTTCTTGCCGCCGAGCTCGAGCGAAACCTTTTTCAAGTGCTCGCCAGCCAGTGCGCCGACGCGGCGCCCGTTCGCCGTCGATCCGGTGAAAGCGATCATGGGGATTCGCGGGTCGCGGCACAGCGCTTCTCCGGCCTCGGCGCCTCCGGGAAGCACATGCAGGAGCCCGGCAGGCAGGCCGGCTTCTTCGAAAACGCGCGCGATCAGGAATCCACCGCTCACCGGCGTACGCAGGTCAGGCTTGAGGATGACCGCATTCCCCGTCGCCAGGGCAGGCGAAACAGCGCGAATGCTCAGGATCAGCGGAAAATTGAAAGGCGAGATAATTCCGACGACGCCGTGGGGAACACGCCGCGCGATGCTCATGCGTCCACCGTTGCTCGGCAGCACGATGCCCTGCGGCTCGGTCAGCATCGCTGCCGACTGGTTGAGGATCCCCGACGCCATGTGCAGCTCTACGTCGCCTTTCGCCGCGATGGCGCCGGTTTCGCGAATGATCCACTCGACGAGCTCTTTGCCGTTTTCGTCGATGATACGGGCGGCTTTACGGAAGATCGCGGCCCGCGCCTCGTAAGGCATCGCGATCCACTTTTCCTGCGCTTTCGACGCGGCGCCGGCCGAGACTGCGACATCCTCCGCGTTTGCCAGGCCGACGGTGGTCAGGCGGCTGCCGGTCGCTTTTTCGGCGACATCGGCCTCGCCTCCGGCGGTCGCCGTCCACGAGCCGGTAAACGCTTTGCCGAGCCAGTCGGATTCATTCAGTACGCTCTTTCCCGTAGCAGTCATTGTTTTTCTCAACGTCGGTGAATTACACACGTCACCATGTGCAGCGAAGTGTCTCTATAATCTCAGGTAGTGCTGAGTCTCCTCGACGAGATCCAGTTCCGCGACCCCGTACGTGCGCGCCCGGAACTTATTTACCTCGGAAAACTTTCGCCGCCGGCCATTCAAAGCGTATCCGCGCTGCTGCCGTCGCTGCCGAATCCGGACGATGCCATCCATTTCCTGAACCGGCTGGTGGCGCAGGCGCCGGAGGCGGCCCACCTGATTACAGAGGATCCGCGCGCGCTTCGCTATGCCCTCACGGTCTTTTCCTGGAGCCATTTTCTAGCGGATTCCATCATCCGTTTCCCCGAATGGCTGATCGCGATCGCCCGCGCCGCCGATCTCCATCGTGGCTTTCTCGCCGAGCAGTATGAAGAACTCCTCGCCCTTTCACTCCCCACCGAGGGTGTTCCCGCGGCTGTCGATCTGGCGCTCTTCCGCCGCCGCCAACTGGTACGGATTCTGCTGCGCGATGTGCTGCAGTTCGCCGACGTCTCGGAGACGACCGAGGACCTGTCCAATCTCGCCGACGCCATTCTTAACGCCACATGGCAGGCAATCCGGCGGGATCTCGCTGCCGAACGAGGCGAGCCCGCTGGAGGAGAGTTCTCCGTAATCGCGCTGGGCAAACTCGGCGGTCGCGAGCTCAACTACAGCTCCGACATCGATCTGATGTTTGTGTATTCGGGCGATGCCCCCGATTCCGGCGAGTTCTTCAAAACCGCCGCCACGCGCATGACCGACTTGCTCTCGATGTACACGCAGGAAGGGCTCTGCTACCGGGTGGATCTCCGGCTGCGTCCGGACGGGCGCTTCGGCGAGGTCTGTCATTCGCTCGGTGGCGCGAAGAAATACTACGGCTCCCGCGGACGCGACTGGGAATTGCAGATGCTCATCAAAGCGCGCGTTGCCGCCGGCGATCCGCGGCCGGGACGCGAGCTTCTGGCGTTCGCCGAGCCGCTCATCTACAAGACGACCACCGACTTCCGCACAATCGAAGCAGTTTCCGAAACGCGCGCGCGCATTCACGAAAAGCTGCGTCTGGATAAACAGCGCCCCGGCAAGCCCACCGGCGCCAACGTCAAGCTGGCCAAAGGCGGCATCCGGGACATTGAATTCCTGGTGCAGTGTTTGCAGCGGCTGCACGGAGGCCGCACGCCCTGGGTCCGGCACGGCGGCACGCTCCTGGCCTTGTCGAGACTGCGCGATAAGGAATTTCTGTCTCCGCTGGAATACGCCCGGCTGGCTTCCGCGTATCAATTCACCCGCCATCTGGAACATCGGCTGCAGTTCGACGAAGACCGCCAGACCCACACGCTGCCTGAAGGCAAAGAGCAGCTCGATCTGCTCGCCCGCAAAATGCCGTCTACCGGACTGCCCAGCGCGGGCACCCTCGAACGCGAGCTGGATCACCACTTCAGCAGCGTGCAGGATCTCTACGAGCGCGTGATCCACTCCCAGCTTGCCGTGCAGGCCGCGGATGGTTGTGCCAGTGGCGCGTCCACGCCCGCGGTGGACCTCGGCCGCGTCGATTTTCCGTCGGCGAATCTGCGGCGCTACATCGATCAGCGCGCCCCGGCGTTCGCCCGGATCATAGCCGAGTATGGCGTCTCACGGTCGGGCATGTCGCTCGGCAACGAAGGCTTCGAGTCGTTTCTGGAGAAGGTGGTCGCGAATCCGCCATGGCTCGACATGCTCGAGAACAACGCCGAGCTCGCGCAATGCACGACCGACCTCTTCGAGCACAGCCAGTATTTCGCCGATCAGCTCGTTAGCCATCCCGAGCTGATCGATGAGGTTCGGGCAGCTTGCGGGGTGAGGCAGGGGCGGACAGGGTTCCACGCGCCGCGCGACCCCGACGGGCTGCGGCGCTTCTTCCGCGAGCAGATGATACGGATTCAAAGCGACAGCGTTTTCCATCGGGTCTCCGTCTTCCGCACCCTCAAACGGACGTCGGAGCTGGCCGATTCAATCATTCACGCCGCCTATGACATCGCGATCGCGGATGCCGGAATCGTGCCCGCGTCCGCGGATTACGCGCCATCGAATCAGATGATGGTGATCGCGCTCGGGCGGTTGGGAATGCTGGAATTCGATCTGGCTTCGGACGCCGATCTGGTGTTCGTTATCCCTGACGGCGATTCGCATGAGATGCTTTTCTGGACTGGCGTAGCCGAGCGCATGATCGGGGTGATCAGCGCCTATACCGGGGATGGTGTCGTCTTCACCATCGACACGCGGCTGCGCCCCAATGGGCGTGAGGGTGCGCTCGTGCAGACCGAGATCGCCTACAAAGACTACTTCGCAAGCCACGCCGAAGCCTGGGAAGGAATTTCCTATATGAAAGCCCGGGCGGTTGCGGGCAATATCGAGCGCGCGACCACGTTTCTTGGCGAGGTGCAGGAAATCGACTGGCGCCGTTACGGCCAGAGCGGCCGTTCACGCGCGGAACTCGCGCAGATGCGTGCTCGCCTCTCGCGGGAACAGGGGGCGCGCAATCCCCTGAAGGCCGCCGCGGGTGGTTATTACGACATCGACTTTGCATTGATGTATCTGCGGCTCAAGAGCGCCGGCATGTTTTTCAGAGTGTTGAATACGCCCGAGCGCATCGATATCGTCGAAAAGATGGGCCACCTGGATCGTGACGATGCTGCTTTTCTGCGCGATGCGGCGATGTTCTACCGTGCCATCGATCACGGAATGCGGGTTTCGACGGGGCACGCGGAGGGTCGTTTGCCAACGAACCGCGTACATGTGGCGATTTTGACCGAGCTGGTGCATCGGTGGACGCCGGAGAATCTGCATGAGGGCACACTGAATATCGTCCTGAAGAGGATTCGGCAGGACACACGGGCGTTTTTCGAGCGCCTTTTCGGCAAGCCTTCGTGAACCTGAAGATTACTTTCGCAAAGCCCGCGCGTTTCGCGATTTCCGCCAGTGCTCGGGGCGCGGTGTTTACAGAAGCGGCGTTTGGAATAACATCGGCAAGCTCCACATCCGTCACAACTACATTCGGCTCCCCTTGAGCCGCGCGCTGATGATCCGAATAGCCTGGTTTCTTTCCGTATGGGTGATCCATCGGAAGCCGTCCGCTCGACGCCAGGCCAAACGTCAGGAAATGTTTCTCGCCCTGTGAGTGGTCGGGGTCATCGCCCGTAGGTGAAAGTGGCTCGAAAAACGCACTGGCGGCCTCCTCGGGAGAGACACCGCGTTTCCCGACGTTTTCCGCGGCTTTGTCGCTATCCAATCGAAGCGCGTTCGGGCATCTTAATATCTGCCGTCACTACATCGGCGAAACGATCGGGGATGCTCACCTGTCCGTCGCGGAAGGGATTCCGGCACAACGACCGGCGCTACTTGTTGGCAAGTTAAAATACCAGGAGCGGGATGATTCGAGACGGAATTTACTACGCCGTGGCATTCACGGCCGGGGGGGCGCTTGTGTCCTGGCTCACAGGACCCTGGCAAGCCATGCCCCTGTTCCTGCTGGGGGCCTTCTGCGCGTGGTTTTTCCGGGACCCCGAACGGCCCATTCCGGTCGGACCGGTCGCGTTGTCTCCGGCCGACGGCCGCGTCGTGGCTATCGTCGCCGAACCCGACCGCCAGACGCGCATCAGCATCTTTCTCAACATCTTCGACGTGCATGTCAACCGCTCGCCAATCTCCGGAGTCGTGACCGACGTCACCTACAGGAAGGGCCGGTTTTTGGTCGCAAGCCGCGAGATAGCCTCGGCTGAGAATGAACAGAATATTGTAACCGTCCGGGCCGAAGACGGGACGCAGATTGTCTTCAAACAGATCGCGGGCCTGATCGCGCGGCGCATCATCTGTACGAAACAAACCGGCGATTTTGTACAAGCCGGCGAGCGTGTCGGCTTGATCAAGTTCGGTTCGCGGGTCGACGTGATCCTCGGCCCCGAGTGGCGCGTGGAGGTTGCGCAGGGAGCGCGGGTGGCCGCGGGTTCCAGCATCCTGGCCCGCCGCGCCGGCGATATCGTGCTGCCTCTCCCTCTGGCTGCCAGCATCGAGGAGGCGGCCCTCTGTCGGACATAGACGAAGAAATCGCCGCCAGCGCCCCAGTGAGGAAGCGCCCGCCGCGCGCCGCCTATGCCTTGCCGACGTTGTTCACGGCAGGCAATATTTTTCTGGGGTATTTGTCGATCATCCGCTCGATCCAGGGCGTCATGAGTTTCGCGGCGAACCCCAGCCTCGCCGCCGCGGACTTCGAAGTCGCCGCCAAGACGATCGGCCTCGCCGTGATTCTGGACGGGCTCGACGGCCGTATCGCGCGTATGACCAACACCACCAGTGAGTTCGGCCGCGAGCTCGATTCGCTGGCCGATATCATCAGCTTCGGGATCGCCCCCGCGATTCTCGCATACACCTGGGGCGTTCAGTTCGTCACCGGATATCCGGGACCTGGAGTCATCGATCAACTGCAGCGGGCCGGTAAATTCGTGGCTTTCCTGTTTCTTCTGTGCGGCGCCGCCCGCCTCGCGCGGTTCAACATTCAGAAAAATCCGCAGCCGCGCAATCCCGGGCCCCCGCACAGTAAATACTTCGTGGGCCTGCCGATACCCGCGGGCGCCGGAATGGTCGCGGCGGTTGTTTTCGGACTGGACAGCTATCCGATCATGGGCCTGGTTCCCTCGGCATTGTGGCTGGCGCTGCTGGCTCTCCTTTCATTCCTGATGGTCAGCACGTGGCGTTACTGGAGCTTCAAAGATCTCAACCTGCAGCGTCCGCGCTCGACGTTGATTCTCATCGCCATGGGCGGCATCATCTACGCAATCTGGAACTGGTCGCAACCCGTACTGCTGGTGATCGCGTCTCTTTACGTCGGGAGCGGTATCGCGATCCGGCTCGGCGGAATTATCCGGCGCCACTTCCCCTCGAATCCCAAACCATCGGAGACACAGATTGGCTGAAATGATTGCGCTCGTCGGCGGCGAAACGCTTCTCGGGCGGGAAGTTCGCGAAGTGCTGGGCGCGACGGCGCTCGGCCAGCATGTCCGGCTCGTGGCCGCCGCCGAGGAAGAATCCGGTACTCTGACGGAAATCGACGGCGGCGCCGCGTTCCTGGCAAAGCTGGAACCGGACGCGCTTGAAGACGCCGGGATCCTCATTCTGGCGGGCACCGCGGATTCTTCGAAGACCGCGCTCGAGGCCAGGCCACAGGGACTCGTGATCGATCTGACGTATGCCACGGAAGACGACCACGAAGCTCGAATCCGCGCGCCGCAAGTGGAAGGCGCCGACTATGACGCCGATCGCATGGGGCCACAAATCGTGGCCCACCCTGCCGCCGTTGCGATCGCATTGGTGCTGCAGCGCCTGCATCGAAATTTTCCCGTCGCGCGTGCGATCGTTCACATCTTCGAACCGGCGAGCGAGCGCGGGACGCCGGGCATCGATGAGCTGCAGCAGCAGACCGTGAATCTGCTGGCGTTCAAGCCGCTTCCGAAGAAAGTCTTCGATGGGCAGCTGGCCTATGCCATGCTCGCCCAGTTCGGTTCCGAGGCGCCGGTCAGGCTGGCGGATGTGGAAGACCGGATCGAGCGCCATCTGGCCAGTCTGCTGGAGCGCATGGATGGTCCGCCGATGCCTTCCCTGCGGTTGATCCAGGCGCCTGTGTTTCATGGGTACAGTCTTTCGTTCTGGATTGAGTTCGAAGATGCTCCCGAGGCTGCGGATCTCGAGGACGCGATGAGCCAGGAGCCGTTCGACGTGCACGGCGCGGATCTGGAGCCGCCCAACAACGTCGGAATCGCGGGGCAGAGTGGCGTCGCCATCGGCGCGATCCTGCCCGATCGCAACAACGGGAGTACATTCTGGCTGTGGGCCGCGGTCGACAACCTTCGGCTGGCGGCGGAAACCGCGGCTTTGATTGCCGCCGAGGAGTCGTGAAGCTCCTGTTGCCAGCGCTCGCGGGAGCCCTCGCGCTTGCGGGTTGCGGCTATCACGTGGCGGGTACTGCGAACCTTTTGCCCGCGGAAATCCACACGATCGCCATTGTTCCGTGGGCGAACGTCAGCATGCAGTACAAACTCTCGGACTATCTTGCCGAAGCCGTGAGCCGCGAGATGATCACGCGCACCCGTTACAAGATCGTCGCCGATCCCGCGAAAGCCGACGCCGTGCTTTCCGGTTCGGTCGTTAATTTTATTTCCACCGCCGCGGTGGCGGATCCTACGACGGCGCGCAGCACGGGAGCTCAGATCATCGTCCAGGTCCAGGTCCGGCTGGTCGACAAGACCGGGAAGGTTCTGTTTGAGCGCCCGAACGTGGAGTTTCGCGACCGGTATGAAATCAGTATCATTCCGCAACAGTACTTCGATGAAAACGGCGCGGCGCTGGCACGGCTGAGCCGGGATGTGGCCCGTACGGTTGTGAGCGCGATCCTCGAAAATTTCTAGCCTGATGACGCCCGCCCAATTCCTCGGCCGCATTAAACGCAATGAGATTCCGCCGGTTTGTTTGTTTCTGGGGCAGGAGGGCTACAATCGCAGACGCTGCCGGGAAGCTCTGGTGGCAGCGGCGAGCGGTGTGGAATCCGAGCAGCACGATTTATCCACAACGTCTCTCGCGGCCGTGATCGATGACGCGCGCTCGATGTCGCTGTTCGCTTCCGAGCGGCTCATTTTCGTAATCGGCGCCGAAACCGCGATGCCGCGGTCCGCGCGTGGCGCGACTGCCGGGGAGGACGATGATGACGATGGCGGCAGCAGCAGCCCCGGCAGCCTCGGTGTTCTCGAAGCGTACGTGAAAAGCCCGACGCCCGGCGTCACCCTGATCTTTGAAGCCACCCGTTGGGATCTCGACGGCGAGGATAAAGCGAAATCCGAGCGAGCGCGCAAGTTCTACAGCGCGATTCCCGATATTGTGGAATTTCGCGCCTTCAGCAGCGATGAGGCGCGGCAGGAATTGGATCGGATCGCGCGCGCCGCTGGTGTCAGGCTGGATCCCGCGGCTGCGGAAACGCTGGTTGAGGCCCTCGCCGCGGATGTCGCGCGCATTGCGGTCGAAATCGAGAAACTTTCGCTCTACGGCAAGCCGGTCACAGTCGACGACCTTGCGCTGCTCGTACCCGACGCGCGGCAGAGCACCATCTTCGCGCTCGTCAATGCGCTGGGCCGCCGGGATCGCATTCGCGCGCTGGCGACGCTCGACGCGCTGGTCCGGGAAGGCGAATACCTGCCGCTCGCGCTTTCGTTTCTCGCGACGCAATTCCGCATGGCGCTGGTCGCGAAGGAAGCGAACCTGCGCGGTGCTTCCCAGGTGCAATCCCATTTTCAGCGCGTGGGTGTTCAGATGTGGGGCTCGCGGGCCGAACAGATCGCGCAGACGGCAACGAAGTTTTCGAAAGAGCAGCTGGAGCGCGGGTTGAAGCTGTTGTTCGAGACCGACCGCGATTTGCGGAGCGCCCGGCCGGACGACAGAACGATTGTGGAAAATTTCGTCATCGCGCTCTGTCGGTAACAACGCCGGGGGCAAAGATCGCCGGCGGTACAGCCTTCAGCGCAGGAGCCAGGAGAGCAGCGCTTCCTGGGCGGCCACGGCCGCTTCTTTTACCCGCCATGCGCCGCGATCGCGATTGCCCGCGAGATTGCTGATGCCGCGGATCTCGCCCGCCGCGATTCCGGCAAGAGCCGCGACGTGCGCGATGGCCGCGCCTTCCATGCTTTCGACCGCGCCGCCGGTTCTGGCTGCGCGCGCGCGCGCAACCTCGTCCGTTCCCGTGCAGGTATTCACGGTTACAAAACGGGCGCGGCGCGATGCGGGGAAGAGTTGCATCGGCAGGGAATTGTAGCGCGGAGGGGGCCCCGGTATCACCGGAAATCCCAGCGCCTGCATATCCAGAAAGCCGTCCGCTGAATCGGCGCCAAGGTCTCCATAGCATTCGCTTTCAGCGCACACGACGTCGCCGATCGAGAGTCCCGACGCCGGATACGCCCCGGCGATGCCGCATACGATGACCGATTTCACTGGTTGACGATCGAGGTACCGGGTGAGCGCGTATGCAGCGTTCACCGCCCCGACGCCCGTACAAATCACCGAAGCGTGCGGACGAAGAAGCGCGCCTTCCATTTCCGTCGAAACGCAGACGACGAGATCCGAAGACACGGCGGAGCCTAGTGGCCTTCGCTCACGTAGTTCCGGTTCCAGTCGGGAATGTGGACGGTCACGTCGCCCTTCACGATCGCCTGGCAGCCGAGACGCGAGCGCAGCTGATAATCGGCGGCCTGTTCCACGCGATCGAGCTCGTCGTCATCCATCTCCGAAAGGTTCGCATCGCCTTCCTTGACGACCACATGACACGTGGTGCAGGCGCAACTGCCGCCGCAGGCGTGTTCAAGATGGAAACCGTTGTTCATCGCGATGTCGAGCAGCGATTCCGGCTTTCCATGCCCTTTGTAGGGCAGGTTTCCTTTTTCGAATTCGAATGTCTCACCCGCTGGGAGGAATGTTACTCTCGGCACTGCAAACGATTATAGCGGGCGGCCTTCATGAAACCCAGTATTCACGGGCATTTCATGCAGGTTTGCGATAATCGGTGAGAGTCTCATGAAGCGCGTCGCTCTGGTGCTCGTATCGGTTTGCCTGTTGCTGCGTGCGCAGGATGACATCCGGCCGCTGACGATCCTGCACAGCAACGATCTGCATGCGCAACTGGAGCCCAATGCCGATGGGCTCGGTGGGTTTGCGTACCTCGCGGCCGAGGTGCGGCATCAACGCGAAGGCTGCGCCTGGTGTATCTACCTGAGCGCCGGCGACCTGGTGCAGGGCACGCCGGTTTCCACGATCTATCACGGCGATCCCGTTTATCAGCTCGCCAATCTCCTCGGCTTCGATGCCGCAACCGTAGGCAATCACGAATTCGATTACGGCTGGAAGGATATTCAGGGTTTCGCGCGCATCGCTCACTTCCCGCTGCTTTCGGGCAACGTGCGCAATGCGGACGGGAATTTTCTGACCGGCAGTGGCTACGTTATTCGCAACGTGGGCGGCCTTCGCGTCGCGATCGTCGGACTGGTGATGAGCGACCTTGCCGGCAACTACTCCACTCCGGCGCAAGTCGGCCCGTTTCAGGTGACGTCCATTTACGAGACGATCCACCGCATCGCCGCCGAGGTGCGGGGCCGCGCCGATCTCATCGTGGCGCTGGGACACCTCAACCTCGACGAAGCCCGCGACGTTCTGGCGAAGGCGCCGGAGGTGTCGATTGCCATCATCGGTCACGGGCACGACGGCTTTCCCGCCATGCAGCGGATTGGCCGGCGTTATGCGGTCGAGCTCAAAGCCTACGGTGTCGAGTTGGGGCGCCTCGATGTGAAATTCGATCTCACGAAACACGAAATCGCTTCGGCGGATTGGAAGCGCATTCCCATCGACTCGCACACGATCACCGCCGCCCCCGACGTGTCGAAAGAAGTCGCGAAGTGGGAAGCGAAGGTTTCGCGCATCGTCGACGTTCCGATCGGCGAAGCGAAGCACGCATTCTCAAAAGAACAATTGCGGCCCCTGGTCGAGAAGGCGATGGCGGAAGCGACCGGGGCAGACTTCGCTTTCATTACAACCGGCGATATTCGCACGACGCTTCCGCAGGGAAAACTTCTCGCCCGCCAGATCTGGAACATTCTTCCGTTCGAAGATCACATCGTGGTCGGACGTTTCAAAGGAAGTGAACTCCCCGCGGCCATCACCAGCCGCCATCCCGTCGAGCCCGATCGTGAATATAAAGTCGCGGTAACGCAGTTCCTCGCGACGAACCAGGCTTCCCCCAGTCAACTCTCCGCAACCGGCCTGAAATTCCCGGAAACAGGGCCCAAACAGCGGGATGCAATGTTAACCTGGGTTAGCCGACAGCACGTTCTCGACTGAAAAATAATTTTATTTTCTTCGCTAATTTCCTCCGTTTTTAGCGCATTATCTATTGGGACAGGTTGGCTCTGGAATGGCGGAGCCGGTTTTATTTTCAGCCCTGGAAACGTTCCGGGGCTCTGTCATACATAGGCATTGCAGAACGCTCCGCTCAAAAACACCGGTGTGTGTTGAGACGGGTTCAGCGGTATCCAAAATTCGGAGGAAATTTCTAATGCTTGGAGTTGGAATGCGTTTTGCCGTGGTCGCTGGCCTTGCCGTTGCGCTGGCCGGCGGTATCGCGAATGCCCAGACGATTGCGATCGGCCCGACCGGATATTTGACCGCGGGGCCCGGCGGCACGCAGCAGTTTACAGCCATGGTCTCGGGGCTCACCGGTGACATGAACGGAACTCTTGCCTGGGCGGCTGGAGGGAAAGCCGGAGGCAATGCCACGGTCGGCACGATCAGCCCGGCAGGGCTCTACACCGCGCCTGCGGCGGTCCCGGCGAATGCGGTCCAGATTACCGCGGCGCTCGCGTCCAACTCGAAGATCAACGCGTCCACCTACATCTATATTCTTCCCGCCGGGGGGACTGTTAACTCGGTTTCGCCCAACCCGATTCCGGTTGGGACCGACACGATCACGGTGACCGGTACGGGCTTCGCCAAAGGCGCGCTGATCTGGGTGGGAGGCATTCAGTATGGCTCGACGTTCGTCAATTCGACGACGCTCACGACGTCGATCTATCAGGGTCCGGCGACGAGCACGACCGTGACCGTGAAGAATTCGAATTCGATGTTCGGCAACATGCTCGTGGTGCCGGTGGCAGGCAAGAGCTCGGGCGGAGGCACTGGTGGCGGAGGGTCTGGTGGAGGGGGCTCGGGTGGAGGAAGTTCGGCGCCCGTGATTGCGCCCACCAGGGTCACTCTCGCCTTGAACGCGACCCAGCAGTTCACAGCCCCAGGGGCGACCAGCTGGCTGGCAGTCTCGGGGTCCGTCGACGCCAACGGGCTTTATGCCGCTCCAGCCGTGTTGCCGGCATCTGGAATCGACACGGTCACCGCAAAAAATGCAACCGGGCAGAGCGGCGCCACGGTCACGCTGGTGAGCAACGTGCCGCCGGCGATCACATCCATCGGCACGTCGCCGCTGCCGTTGGGCGTCTTCACGACGACCCTTAACGGCTCTGGCTTTACGGCCTCGTCGATCGCGCAGTTGGGCGGCGTAACGCTGACAACGGTCTTCAATAATTCGGGGATGGTCACGGTTACCGGTTTCGCAGGTCCGGCGAGTTCGGCGAACCTTACGGTCGCGAACGGCCCGGTGATGTCGCAGCCTTTGGTCGTCCCGATCGGGGTGCAGAATCCGCAGGTTTCGGCCTCGGCGGCGCGGCGATTCCTCGAACAAGCCGCGTTCGGTCCGACGCCCGCTGATGCGGCTCACGTCCAGACAGTCGGATTTCAGGCGTGGCTCAACGAGCAGCTTGCGATGCCGGTGATCTCCAACTACAACGCCGTGCAGGGAAGTCAGAGCGGCCTGCCCACGGCCTTCCTGGCCAACGCGGTAACGAACGCCGACCAGCTTCGCCAGCGCGTCGCTTTCGCGCTGAGCCAGATCTTCGTCGTTTCGATCAACAAAGTGATCTGGAACGGCGACGTGATCCCTTACGAACAGATGCTGCTCGGCGACGCATTCACCAACTACCGCAAGATCCTCGGCGATGTAACGCTCAGCCCCGGCATGGGCGAGTATCTCGACATGGCCAATAATGCCAGGGCGAATCCGGCGGCCGGCACGGCGGCGAACGAGAACTACGCGCGGGAAGTGATGCAGCTTTTCAGCATCGGCGATGTGTTGCTGAATCAGGACGGCAGCGCGCAAAGCGACGTCAATGGTCCGATCGCCGCTTACTATCAGCCCAATGTTTCGGAGCTGGCGCGCGTTTTCACCGGCTGGACCTATACGCCATCGCCGGGCCACGCACTCTCCTGGGGTGCGTATATCAACTCAGCCGGGCCCATGGTCAACTACGACCCGATGCACGATTTCGGATCGAAGACGCTGCTCAACGGCTATGTGGCTCCCGCCAGTCTTTCCACTGCGAACGACCTGAACGCGGCACTGGATAATATCGCCAACCATCCGAACGTGGCGCCCTTCATCTCGAAGCAGTTGATCCAGCATCTGGTTGAGAGCAACCCGAGCGCGGCTTACGTATCGCGAGTCGCGCAGGCCTTCACACAGAGTCACGGTGACATGCCGATCGTGATCACGGCGATCCTGCTCGATCCGGAAGCGCGCGCCAACGATGCCGGCGGCAACGACCTGCCTGCCGATGGGCATCTCCAGGAACCGGCGTTGTTCATCCCCGGCTTTGTGCGTGCTTTCGGCGGCACGATGACGACCGCGAACTACTACGCTTCCACGCTTGCCTCGCTGGGTGAGGATATCTACAATCCCGCCAGCGTCTTCAACTATTTCTCGCCCGGCTATACACTCGCCGGCACCGGCGGTTTAAAAGGGCCGGAATTTCAGATCTACAATCCCAATACCGCGATCCTGCGCGAGAATCTTGTCGCGCAGTTCTTCAATCAGTATTCGAACCCCGTGCAGAGCAATGGCCCCGGAACTGTTGTCGATCTGACTCCGTTTCTGCCGCTGGCAAGCTCGCCGGCGACCCTGGTCAATGCGATCGACCTGACCCTTACGCATGGAACCATGCCCGCCGCGATGAAGCAAATCATCGTGACCGCGGTCACGGCGGATGCGCAGAGCGGCAGTCTGCGGCAGGTCGAAACTGCGGTGTACCTCACTCTGACGACGAGCTATTACAGCGTCTGGCACTAACTACCAGCGCACAGGCCGCCCGGTCCGTTGTGCGCGAAAGAAACGACCTGAACGAATACGGAGGAAAAGAAAATGTTGATTCGATCCAGACGAGAGTTCATGAAAGCGGCGGTCACCTCAGTGGGCGCGCTCGGAGCGTTCGCAAAGTTCGGCGAGATGAATGCGCTGGCTTCCACCTCGGCCCCCTACCAGGCGCTGGTGTGTATCTTCCTCTCGGGCGGCAATGACGGACACAATATGGTGATTCCGATCAACGCTTTCTGCCAGAGCACGCAAACGCAGCAGACCTACAACCTTTATGCCGGCGCACGCCAGAGTCTCGCCCAGCCCCTGGCTGGCCTGCAGACGATTCACGATGGCGGCGATACTTATGGCCTGCATCCCCTGATGCCGGAAATCGCGAATCTCTACAACGCCGGCAACGCCGCGATTCTCGCCAACGTCGGCATGCTCGTGCAGCCCACGACGCGCCAGATATTTCAGGCCAACAATCCCGCGCTGCTGCCGGCCCAGCTCTTTTCGCACTCCGACCAGACGAACCAGTGGCAGACCGCTATTCCAAACGGCAGTTCCCCAACAGGCTGGGGCGGGCGCGTGGAGGACAACCTGCAACAGCAATTCAACGCGAATGCATCGTTCACACCCATTACTTCGACCAGCGGATGCGGCCTGTTCTGCACCGGCGCTCAGACATTCGCGGCCACCGTGCCGGTGGGCGGCGCATCGCTATTGCAAGGTGCCACCACGGCCAATCGCCTGAATGCGGTGCAGCAACTGCTGACCTTTGACAATGGACTGAAGCTCGTGCAGTCTGCCAATACTACTTTCAGCCGCGGCATCGGCTTCTCGACGACACTGACCAACGCTCTTAAATCCGTGAAGCTGACCAGCCCTTTCCCGGGGTCCCTGATCGGCCAGCAGCTTCTGACCGTGGCGCAGATCATCAGCATCCAGCAGTCTCTCGGGGTCAAGCGTCAGGTGTTTTTCTGCCAGTTGGGCGGCTTCGATACGCATGGTGCCCAGCTGGCGACTCAGGATCCGCTGCTGCAACAGTTGAGCCAGGCGGTCGGCGCCTTCTACACCGCCCTGTCGAATGAAATCGGTCAGGACAAAAACGTCGTGACCTTCACGGCTTCCGAATTCGGCCGCACGCTGCAGCCGAATGGTAATGCCGGCACCGATCATGCCTGGGGCAGCCACCATTTCGTCATCGGCACCGGGTCGGCAAACGGCGGGCCGCTCTACGGGAACAGGATCTACGGCACGTTCCCCTCCCTCGTGCTGAATGGACAGGACGACGCGAACTCGCGCGGCACGCTCGTTCCGACCACTTCAGTGGATCAGTACGCCGCAACCCTCGCGCAGTGGTTCGGCGTGGATTCCGGAAGCGTGAACGGAATTTTCAACTACGTTCACAACTTCCAGACCAACAACCTGGGCTTCCTGAACCTGAGCTGAGTGGTTCAGAGTTTAATCCGGCCAGCGATTGACGCTCAGCTCGATTGAAGGATTGTTTCCTTCTTCCACGGCGATTGTTTTCGCGGAGTTCAGCAGACGGCTCACGTAGGCTGGATCGCTCAGCCGCCCATCCTCGATGCGGTCAAACGCGACAATCGCATAAGGCCCGGGCCGCAAATTGTCGAACTGGAACAGCGTTCCGGCAGCACATGTCACTCCGCGTACGATCTCGTTCTCTGCGCCGGCCGCTGGGACGAGGATAACGGTGGCTGCCGCGCCTTTCTCGATGGTCCCGCGCAGAACGCCGGCGTGCTTCCGCAGCACGAGATGCAACGGCTGAGGGCCTGGTGTAATCTCGATCGGCCCCGTGATTTCGCGCCCTGCGTAATCCATGGAAGCGATATAAAAATCCGGCCGCATCGTCTGCGCCATCACGCGGTACCGGCCCGGATAAGCGCGGTCGAGCACGGGCTTTCCATCTTTGCCAGGCATGCCGAATACCTCGGGGCCGCCATCCACGGGAGACAGCACCACCATCAGTGCCCCCCTGGGCGCGGCTCCCGCCGCAGCTTCGGAATCGCTGCCGAAATCGACGCTCAAAGGCAGGTCGAAATTCGTCGCAAGCCGTATCTTCACGTCGCCCACATCTTTCTGCGAGACGGAAAGATTCAAGCTGCCGACCGCCTGGACGTCACGTTTGGTCTCTTCTATAAAGCCCCACGAGGCTTCCGCGCGCACCAGCCAGTCACCCTCACCGACCGAAGAAAACTCGAATCTTCCCTCGGCATCCGTCTGCGTGCTCGCGATTTCAGGTCCCATGCCCACGCCGGGATACCAGGCGCGCGCCGCTCCCATCATTGTTGTCCCTGCGCCCTCCGTCGCGGGCTCCTTCGAGTGGATAGTGACGGTGACGTCTGGCGCGGGCCGCCCGTCTTCGTTCAGCACCACGCCGCGAACGCGATACAGGGCAACGCTGCGCAAACGGATTTCGAGACCCGATACCTCCGCGCCCGCGCGCACGATGACCGGCGCTGCCTGCTTGCGTTCCGCCGCCGCGGGAAAGTAAGTAAAGACGTACCCGGCCCGAGCGCCGTCCTTGTCCTCGCGCATAGCGGGTTTCGGTTTCGCCAGAATCGTCCAGGAGCCCGGCAGCAGCTTGTCGAATGCCCAGTCGCCATCCGCGCCTGTGCTCGCTGCCAGCGGCCGACCCATACGAGGCCCGTCGATCGACACGGTGACGTTAGCGACAGGCTTGCCTTCCACATCGACAACGCGTCCTCGAATCTTTCCGTAAGGCGTCAGCTCCACATCCAGCCGCGCGGGATTCGGACCGCCAACATGCAGCAATTTCCTGAACAGAGCCGAGGTGAACGCGGGCGGCGCGAAGCCGTCGCGTTCGAAGGAGGAGTCGTACTCATCCTCTTTCATGCCGCGGATCGAG
>DATAZF010000139.1:0-11496 GCA_036272235.1 Bryobacteraceae bacterium
CCTCGGACGACGCCGGTGCGGTACTGCCGAGCCTGCAGCGCCGGAACCGCGAACTCTGTCGCTGCTCTCGTTCGCATTCCTGCTGTCAGGCGGCCTTCTCCTGCCCCGTCGGACCGGGCATCTCGCCTGGCCCGGGAACAAGCCGGGGAAACACCATTCGCTGCCGCGCTTTCTCCACAAGAGCAAGCAAATCCTGTATCATATACTCGCTACGGGACTTGTCCTCGTCGGTTTGCCACAGAAGCGTAACACTCCGCCGGGGCCGTCCGTCAAACATATATACCTATGATTAAAGTCGAAGGCCTGACCAAGCGATACGCACGTCACGTCGCCGTCAAGAACATCTCCTTCGAAGTGGGTCAGGGCGAGATCGTCGGTTTCCTTGGCAAGAACGGCGCCGGGAAAACGACGACGATGCGAGTCCTCACCTGCTTTCTTCCGCCCACGGCGGGAAAGGCAAGCGTCGCCGGTTTCGATGTCCTCGACCAGTCGCTCGAGGTCAAGAAACGCATCGGCTACCTCCCGGAAACACCGCCGCTTTACCCGGAAATGGAGATTGCGACGTATCTATCCTTTGTTGCGAAGCTGAAAGGCATCCCGGCGGGCGATATCAAAAAGCGCGTCGACGAGGTGTGCGAGCGGACGGCGATCGCCGACAAGAAAGACACGATCATCGGCAAGCTCTCCAAAGGCTACCGCCAGCGTGTTGGAATCGCCCAGGCCATCATCCACAATCCGCCGGTGCTGATTCTCGATGAGCCGACCTCGGGCCTCGATCCGCAGCAGCAGAAGGACGCGCGCCAGTTGATCGCCAGCCTCTCGGGCGACCACACGATCATCCTGAGCACGCACATTCTGTCTGAAGTGGAACAGTCCTGCAGCAAGGTCATCATCATTAATAACGGCGAGATTGTGGCGTCCGATACAGTCGCCAATCTCCACAACCGGCAGCGTGCCGGCGAATCCGTGCGCATCGAGGTTTCGGGCGCCCCCGCCGGCCAGATCCGGCAGCGTCTCGAACAAGTCGCGGGCGTGGCGACCGTCGTCTCCGTGGCCTCTCATCAGGAAAGTCGTGACGGATTGGAAGTCTTCGAGGTGCAGGGTCTCGAACATGCGGTCGTTCGCCCGGAGCTGGCGCGCGCTGTCGTACAGGCCGGATGGAATCTCACGGAGCTGCGGCCCATGGGCGAATCGCTCGAAGAGATCTTCCTCGAGCTCACAAAATCCGAAGCGCCGGCGCCGGCGAGCAGCGGTCCAAAAGAAGAAGAGGTGGTCGCGTGAGCGCACAGACCGGACCACGAACGAAGCCGCACGATCAACTTATCCCGGATAAGGCCGGCCACACGGCTACGCCAGTGGTCAGTTCGTCCTGCGCGGAGAAACAAATATGAGAAACGTCTTCACGATCTGCGGCAAGGAAGTGAAATCCTACTTCACTTCCCCGATTGCCTACCTTTTGATGGCCCTCTTCGGGCTGATCTTCGGATACTTCTTCTTCAGCGCGACCGTCTTCTTCGTCAACGCGGGACTTCGCGCACAAGCGGGCGGCGGCCAGCAGCCCATGAGCATCAACGACTACGTGATCTCCCCGCTGCTCGGCAACGCGAGCGTCGTCGGACTCTTCCTGATCCCGCTTATCTCCATGCGCCTCTTCGCCGAAGAAAAGCGCACCGGCACGATCGAGCTGCTGATGACGTCTCCGGTCCGCGACTGGGAAATTATCTTCGGCAAGTGGTTTGGCGCGATGGTCATGTACCTGTGCATCCTTGCCGTCTCGGCCCTCAACGTGGGCCTGCTCTTCGCGTGGGGCCAGCCGGACTGGCGCCCGATCCTTACGGGTTATCTGGGGCTGATCCTGCAAGGCGGTACGGTGCTCGCCATCGGAACTTTCATTTCAACCACGACAAAGAACCAGATCATCGCCGGCGGCACTACCTTCGCCGTCTGCCTGCTGTTGTGGGTGCTGAGCTGGGTCAGCAGTTATAACGAAGCGCCCTGGGCGCAGGCCATCGCCTACTGCTCGATCCTGACGCACTTCGAGCCTTTCTCGAAAGGCATCATCGATACGAAGGATCTTGTGTTCTACCTCTCGGCGATCTTCCTCGGATTATTCCTGACCTCGCGGTCGCTCGAATCCCTGCGGTGGAGGGCATAATGACGAGCGAATTTCTGAAAGCCCGTCAGACCCGGTACGGCGCGTTCATCGCGCTCTACATCGTGGTCATTATCGCGATCATCATCACAGCCAACTGGCTGGCCGACCATCACAACAAGACCCTCGACGTCACCGCCAACAAGCAGTACACGCTTTCCGACCAGACCAAAAAGATAACCGGCAATCTGAAGAAAGACGTCACCGTTTATTACTTCGACAAGAGCGACTCCTACGACCGCGCGCGCGACATGCTCGATCGTTACAAGAACCTTTCATCGCACATCAAAGTCGATTACGTCGATCCGGACAAGAAGCCCGACATCGCCCGCATGGAAGGCATGCACAACTTCGGCGATATCGTTATCGATAACGGCGAGAAGAAGGAAACGGCCAAGGGGCTCACCGAAGAGGAACTGACGGGAGCTCTGGTGCGCGCCTCGAAAACCGGCGCCAAGACTATTTGCTTCGTCAATGGCTCCGGGGAGCATACGCTGGCAGACACCGGCCGGGAAGGCTACTCGACCATCAAAGACGCGCTCGAGAAGAACAACTACAAGACCGACACGATTTCGCTGATCGAGAAGCCCGAAGTGCCGAAGACCTGCGCGGTCGTGGTGGTGGCCGGTCCGAAGAACGACTACCTGCAGCCTGCGATCGACGCTCTCAAAACTTATGTCACCGGCGGCGGCAGCGCGGTCTTCAATTTCGATTCTGTTATCAATGTTCCTAATCAGGAAATGGGGAAGACGCCCGAACTGGCGAAACTCGTTTCTCAATGGGGCATCGATCCCAACGGCGATTTGATCCTCGACCTGAGCTCGGCCAGCCGTTTGTTCGGCCAGTCCTCGCCGGTCGTTGGATCGTACGAGCACCACCCGATCGTCGACGTGATGCAGGATAATGCGACGGTTTTCCCGCTGGCGCGCAGCCTTGAAGTAAAGTCTCCGGCCCAGAAGCTTTTCTCGTCGACCGCGGACAGCTATTCGCTGGTGAATCCGAAGCCGCCGATCAATGAAGCGACTCTGGCGACCGCGAAGAAAGGGCCGTTCGCGCTGGGCGCGGCGGCGACCATCGGCTCCGGCCAGAACGCCGGCCGCGTGGTTGTGGTCGGCAGCTCGAACTGGATGGCCAATAACATCATGTCGGCGCCCATCGGCAACCGGGATCTTGCCCTCAACGTGATGAACTGGCTGACCTCCGATACGGACCTCATCTCGATCCGCCCCAAGGAACCGGAAGACCGCCGCCTTCACGTGACGGGCAACGCCATTAGAGTCATGTTCATGACGAGCGTGATCTTCCTGCCGCTGGTCGTGATCCTCTCCGGCGTTTCGGTTTGGTGGAAGCGGAGATAACAGCAACATGAAATCCGGTGGACTTTTCACCGCACTCGGCCTCCTCGTGGTTCTGGGAGGCCTGGTGTGGTGGTCGAACAAACATCCCGATACAAGCGCAGCGTCGAAAACGCCTCCGGCGCCCAAACTGATCGCAGTGGATGCGAAGCAAATCGATACCATTCGCCTCGCCAAAGCGGGAGCCGATCCGATCGAGCTGGTCAAGCTCGCGGACACATGGAATATCGCCAAGCCCGCAGCCATGCCGGCTGACGCGGATGCCGTCAACATGCTCACCGGCAGCCTCGCGACGTTGAATGCGGATCGCGTGATCGATGAACATCCCGCCAGTCTGAAAGATTTCGGACTGGACAACCCTTCCGACGAAGTCGACATTACCCTGAAGGGCGGCAAGACCACGAAGCTTCTGCTTGGCAGTGACACCCCCGCCAATACAGGCACCTATGCAAAGATCGAGGGCGATCAGAAAGTCTATACGCTGCCCACGTACATCAAGACCAGCTTCGACAAGACGGTCAACGATCTGCGCGACAAGCGCCTGCTGACGTTCAATCAGGATAAATTGACTTCCGTCACCGTCACCGGCAAAGGCGTGCCCGTCGAGTTTGGCAAGAACGCCCAGGGCGACTGGCAGATTACGAAGCCGAAACCGCTGCGCGCGGACAGCATGCAGGTGGACGATCTGATCCGCAAGCTCAAAGACGCGAAGATGGATCTCACGTCCGCGAAAAGCGATCCCAAAGACGCGGCTTTGGAATACGCCTCCGGCGAGAAGGTGGGCACTGTTTCCACGGTCGACAGCGGCGGAGCCCAGACCGTCGAGATCCACAAGAGCAAAGACAAAGACGGAGGCTATTACGCGAAGAGCAGCGTTGTCGCGGGCATCTACAAGGTCGCGGGCGAGATCGGCGACAGCCTCGGCAAGAGCGTCGACGATTACCGCAACAAGAAGGTCTTCGACTTCGGCTTCAACGATCCGTCGAAGATCGAAATCAACGGAGCCGCATACCAGAAGGCCGGCGACAAGTGGACCGTCGGCTCGACTCAATACGATGCCGGGACCATTCAATCTGTGATCGACAAACTGCGCGATCTGGCTGCCACGAAGTTTTCTGAAAAAATGGCCGGTACGCAGACGCTGACGATCGGGATCACCTCCGGCGACAATCACCGATTCGAGAAAGCCACGATCAATAAAGATGGCGATTCTTACGACGCGCAGCGCGATGGCGAACCGGCGACAGTTTACGTGACCGACGCGAAGAACATCGACGATCTGCAGAAAGCAATCTCGGGGATCAAGAAATCCGCGCCCGCGCCGTCAACGAAGAAGTGATCGCTTGAACGGCCTTCTTACCGATCTGTACGAACTCACGATGGCCGCGGGCTATTTCGCCGCTGACCGCCACCGCGACGTCGGCACGTTTGAGTTCACGATCCGCCGACTGCCCCGCCACCGAGATTTTGTCCTGCTTGCGGGCCTGCACCGCGCGGTCGAGTACCTGCTCAACCTCAGTTTCGAGCCGGATGAGATTCGATATCTTCGGAGCCTCGAAAATTTCCGCAACGCCCCGGCTGCCTTCTGGGACTATCTCGCGGCATTCCGCTTCAGCGGCGATGTCTTTGCAGTCCCGGAAGGCACGGTGCTCTATGCAGGGCAGCCGGTGCTCAACATCCGGGCGCCCTTGATCGAAGGCCAGATCCCGGAAACATACCTGCTGTCGGCGATCACGTTCGAAACGCTCATCGCGAGCAAAGCCGCACGGATCATGCGCGCGGCCGCTGGCCGAGACGTCGTTGAATTCGGTACGCGCCGCGCCCATACCCCCGAAGCCGGCGTTCTCGCCGCGCGCGCCGCATATATCGGGGGGTGTACCGGAACCAGCAATACCCTGGCGGGGTTGCAGTATGGCATTCCTGTCCTCGGCACCGCCGCCCATTCATGGGTGATGACGTTCGAAACCGAAACGGAAGCATTCCGGCAACTGCAAAGCCTGCTCGCGGACCATACCGTCCAACTGATCGACACCTACGATCCTGTCGAAGGGGCACGCACCGCGGCGCGTCTGGGCAAACCGCTCTGGGGCGTCCGCCTCGACAGCGGCGACCTGCCTTCGTTATCCCGCGACATCCGCCGTATCCTCGACAATGCCGGCATGCGCGATACAAAGATCATGGCCAGCGGAGACCTCGACGAAACGAAGATCGCGGATCTCGTGCGCGCCCGTGCCCCGATCGACTCTTTCGGAGTCGGCACTGAGCTTGCGACGTCCGGCGATGCCCCATCGATGGGGACGATCTACAAGCTCGTCGAAATCGAGCGAGGCGGCGAAATCCGCTACACCGCAAAGAACAGCCCCGACAAGCAAACGCTTCCCGGCGCCAAGCAGCTCTTCCGCTATCCGGACCATGACCTGCTCGCGTTACAGCATGAGTGCGCGCCCGGCTCGGAAGCCATGCTCAAACCGGTGATCATCGGCGGGCGGTTGGTCGAACCGCTGCCGACAACCGAGGAGATCCGTCATCGCGCGCAAGCGTCTCTGGCGTCCTGGCCTTCCGCGTCGAGGCGAACCGACCATTCGGCGGCCCTCGAAAAGCTCGACATGGAAATGCGCGCTGTGCACGTCCCCGCATGAAAGCTTTCATAGACATCGACACGCAGATCGATTTCGTATTCCCCGCCGGGGCTCTCTACACAGCGGGCGCTGAAAAGGTCATCCCGGCGGTAGCTGCGCTCAACCGGTATGCTTCCGCCAACGGCATCACGCTGATCTCAACACTGTGCGCGCACGGCGAAGATGCCGAAGAGTTCAAAGTCTGGGGACCGCACTGCGTCGTGGGCACAGTCGGTCAGCAGAAGCCCGCAGCCACGCTCGTCCCGAACCAGATCTTCATCGAAAAGGACGTGCTGGATGTCTTCAGCAACCCCGATTTCGTGCCGCTGCTCGACAAACTCGGTGTCGATGACTGCTACGTGTACGGCGTCCTCACGGAATTCTGCGTGAAGTGCGCCATTATGGGTCTGCTCAAAACCGGCCGCAAAGTCTCACTGGTCACGGACGCCATCGCGCACTACAGGCAAGCCGATGGCGAAAACGTGATCGCAGCCTTCATGGCACGGGGCGGGCACTGCGTGACCGTGAACGCCGCAACCCCCGCTGTCTAGCCTGGCTGGAAGTACAAGCGAGCATGGCCGACGAAATCCATTGCGGTTTGCGCGCTCATAATTCATGACGGGGATTATGCGAAACGCCAGGGTTTCCGTATCAACCAGACGGCCGCGACCGCAAGGAGCCCGAATCCCTGAAGCAGACGCGCCATAGCCGCTTCACGGCCGCCGCCATATACGATTCGTAACTCGACGTGCCCGGTTTTCGCCGGCAGCAGGTACATCATGCCGAGCGGATCCGTCCTGGCGGGTATTCTCGCGCCATCCTGTTCCGCATGCCAGCCGCTGTTGCCGCTGATCTGCAGGTAGACAACGTCCCCGGAGCGGATATCGGCGTCGATGGCGGCCTCGTGCCGGTTCAGCCAGCGGAAGCGGGCCTCCGGGGCGGCGCGGTCTTCGAGGGCATTGACGAACGGCCGGAGAGCGGTGACGTCGACTCCGTTCAGAGGCGGTTTGGAAACCAGGGCCGCCGCGGGGATCACGCGCGCCGGCGCGGGCGATTTGCGCGGGATTCGATAGATCACGTTGTCGCCCTCGCGCCAGAGCTCGGGCAGCACGCCGTCGAACTTGCGCCAGTTGCGGAATGGTTTCAGCAATTCAGTACTGGCGGGGCCGGTGGTCCCCACCGCGTCGGCGCCATAGGCACGAAGCCACAGTAGGGAAATATCGGCATCCTGCGGTCCCGCGCCATCGCCTGTGTAGACGATGTAGGTAGCGATTCTGTGTTCGAAGGAGGGTACGCCCTGATCGCAGCATCCCGCCATCTGCGGAACATCCGTGAACAGGTTCATCCACAGGGCTACGTTCCCGGGCGCAAACACGCGCTCTCCCTTCAGATTCGTCTCGAACCATTTCGCCATCCGATACTCGATGGTCGACGTTATGTCGATGGGGAGGGTTTGATAGCGCGTGTAGCGGCGGGCCTCCCGCGCCTGGGAAACAGCGGCGATGAGAATTACACTGATCGCCGCGCAACGGATACGCGACGGAAGCCGGGCAAGACCCTGAACGAGCAACCATCCCGCAACGCCGGCGAAGGCCAAATCGAACTCGACCGAGAAGCGTGTCGCCTGGGGCAGGAGTCTCCAGCCGAACCACTCGCGGCCCAGCGCTACCGTGCCCGTAATCAGAGAGAAATTGCAGAGAAATCGAAAAGTCCTGTCGGCTTGCAGTCGCGAAAACAGAAGATGCAGCAGAAACAATAGCGCGGTCAGCAGAAGCGCGGGGACGATCTGCTGCGTTCCGAGCGAGCCGGCGTCCGATTGCTGCGCGTTTGCGAAGACAGCCACAACGGTGGAAGGCGGTATCCAGGGCGCGACGATCATAAGGGCCACGAGGCCGGTCCCGATCAGCAACGGCCAGTGAACGCGCTGCGGAGAGCCGGCCCGGGATATGCAGAACGCAATAATGGCAAGGCTCAGACCCACCGATCCGGGCCAGTTCGTGATCAATATGGCCGCGACCGCCAGCGGCGCCATGCCGATCCAGAGACGCTTCCGCAGGCAGACAGCGCCATAAAGAACCAGGATCGCGAGAGGGATCATTGCGACAGCCGCCGTGTGCGGACCTTCTCCGTAGTGCACGAGTACCTGATACCGCCTTGGCCAGAACCAGCTCCCCAGGTCGGCTCTGGTGAGAGGCGAGAAAAAACACGACGGCGAAACCAGCGAATAAAGCAGCGCGGAAAAGAAAGCGAAATCGAGACGCCGCGTGAACAGCAAGCACAGGATGAATAGCGTTACCGGCACCGCGCAGTATGCCAGGGCCGCGACCAGATGATAGGCGTGCTGGGGCGTGAGATGCGCGATGGAGGCGAGAGAAGCGACGGTCAGGTGAAAGCCGGGCTGGTAGACGCCGTAGAAAGCCTGGCCGTCGAACCAGAGAGGGAACCAGGAGAGATCGTGCCAGTTGGACATCGCCCAGCGGGCGATCGTCATGTACGATCCCTCGATCGAACCCATCTGGACGCTGTATTCAAGGCCGAACAGGTCGCGGCACAGCCAGACGTTCAAGGCGGCTATCAAGAGCGCGAGCAGAACCGCGGACCGGCGGACCGCCGAACGCGGCTCTCGTGTCTCAGGCAACAGTCAGGCTCACACGGGCCGTAGGATTTCCGGCGTCGCCAAACCACATGACCGACTCCCAGACGAGATCCACTTCCAGAGTGTAATGGCCCGGCGTAGCGGGAGCCTTGAGCTTCAAATGCTCCACGCGGCGCTCGCCCGGCTGTATCGGTTTTATGATCCATGTCCTGGCGTTGTCGTGCTGCAGCACCGAACCCGCGCCCGTAAGGAGGTGGTATGACAGACCGAATACATTCCTGCCGGCCGGGGTTTTTTCAGAGGACACATTCTCGATTTCGACCTCAAGGGTTACATCCGCGCCCAACTGCGCGCGCAGCACGGGCGTCGACGGGCGGAAAATCGCCCGCGGCCCCGCTGATCCGAAGGGGACGAAGCACTCGGGGGTGGAGGCGTACAGGTCGATCGAATCGCGCAGGGGCGCTGCCGCCAGAATGACGGGCGCTCCCCACATGGTGACCATCTCGTGCTCGAAGCGCGGAAACGCGGCCAGAAAGCGTTCGTTCAGCCCCAGTTTCTCCGCCGCCTTGCCGCACTTCTGAAAAAGCACCTTGTTATAGGCGACGGCCAAAGGCTGAAGCCTCCCGCAATCGCGCAGAAAGAACTCGACACCGCCTTCGCATACGCCGGGATGCTGGGGATTGAAATAGTCATCCATTGCAAGCAGGCCGCCGTCGACCAGAATCTCGCAACATAACTCCAGATCGTGGCAGGTTTCCTCGCGGGAATGTCCGCCATCGATGTGGCAGAAAGTGAAATTCCCGCCCAGGGAGGCCGCGGTCACGTCCCGCGATGACTTGCCGATCACATTCAGGAAGGCGGCATCCGGATAGAATCCGGAAAAGTTCCGCTCGAATTTCGCACGGATTCCACCCCCATACATAGCGATATTGTCCGCTGGGGAATTCTCGAAGGGATCGATGGCCACGAGGCGGTTCCCCGCGCCTCGGAGCGCGGCCATCGCGATCGTGGAGAGGCCGTGGTAAACGCCAATCTCGAGCACGTCGCGATCCGGGCCCTCCGCTCGTCGCAGTTGGTTATACGCCATGAAGAGCAGTGCGGCATCGAACTGAAACCAGCCCTTAATGGAGTGAAATGCCTGCAAATACCGCTGAAGAAAGCTCGGCTGCATTGCTCCAGTCTAAACTCAAGGCCAGCCGCGCCGGGTAATGGCGCCTGTAAACCGTTTGAACCCCGGGTAGCGGGCCAGGCGGTTGCGTCTGAGCGGACCGCCTGTCGCTATTGAACGATCGACGGGCCGGACGCAAAGCGTCGATGCTCGCACCCGCGACAGAGGACGTGCTGCTCACCTTCGTGGAGCCCTGCAGTTCCATGACAGCGAGGTGAAATCTCCTGCAGCGCTACTCAGTGAATTCCGCCTGCTGCGCGAGGGCAATCTGGCGCCGGGGCCGGTAACGGCACGCCAGCTTCTGGCCGCGTGGACCCCACCCGGGCCCGGGGAATGTTCCGCGGGTCAGTCGCGTGATGGCAAAGCGGTTTGGAGCGGGAGCTTACTTCTCATCCGCGGAAGGTCCGTACATCCCCGGCACCGCGACCCCCAGCAGCCTCAAATAAACACTCAACTGCCCTCGATGATGAAGCAGATGATTCATCATCCCCCTGCCCCGTAGTGCTTCCCAAAGGGGTTTTCGGATCTCGGGCGTCACCAGCACATCGCCTGCAAGCTGCGCCTCGCTCATCCCGGCAATTGCCTCCTTGCCGCTCGCGACGTTCCGGTCGAAACTGCAAGCAACTCCGCGGTGGACGCCAGCTCTTTGGGCATCGAGCCTCGCTTCCGGATGACGACCCCCACCACGGCTGGCAGCGCCGCGATATGGTTCGCCAGCCTGCCCAGCGTCATCGACTTCTCATGCGGCCGCCAGTCGAACTTATTATCTGGGACGCGCTCCAGTATTCGTCGTGTCGCCGCCATTTCCGTATCGAACTCCGCCGCCAACGCCGCCTTCAAGCCCATCGCATCCTTCCTCTCCTCGCTTGTCTGCGCCGCCCGATCCAGAAAATCCGCCACCCGCTCGAACCGTTCGAAGCTCATGAGATGCAGGCGCTCTAACTGCCAGCGATGAGTCTCCGGCCAATTCTTCCGGTTCGCCCAGCCCGCATTCATCGCCGCTTCGATTTCCGGATCCTTGCCCGCAAATCGCCTGCGTTGATCTTTCCAACGCGCCACCAGCGCCTGCGCCTTCGCTGAAGCCGGATCTTCCTCCAGCACAGCCTCGAGATCCCGGAACAGCTCCACCCGCTCCTTCCACTGCGCGGTGTGTTCTTCAACAGACTGGCGGCGCAACTGCAGCAACCGCGACCATCCCTGCTCGCTGAAACGCGGTTTGGTCGAAACGAGGAGCGCCTCCTTCACAAATGCATCCACTTCTTCCATGCGAAACTGCGCCGCGCGCAGCTTCACCGCCTCCGGCCAGTGGGCGCGATCCATCCACGCCTCGGGAGAATCCGTCAGGGCCTCCGGATCGCCTTCGTGCCCGGGCCGCGCCAGCTGATACCAGCGCTGCGCCAGCGCCTGCGACGCATCCGAAGCTGGATCTTCCGTCAACAGCTCGCTCGCATCGCGATAAAAATCCTGCCATTCCCGTGGCGGGCCCTCTTCGTAATACCGCCTGTGCCTTTCCCACGACTCTTCGCTGTAATACTTCTTCATCACGGCCACGCCGTCGGACATGTCGATTACCTCGATGATGATTTTGAGCATCGCCAGATTGGCGG
>DATAZF010000140.1:0-16790 GCA_036272235.1 Bryobacteraceae bacterium
GCGCGTCGGACTTGTCGGCCGCAGCCAGGGCGAGCTGGACGTGACCAAACTTGAAATTGAGCATGCCGGCGGCAACGCCCATCGGCTGCGGGCGGATGTGCGGGATTTCGAACAACTCTCGGCCGCCGTCGATCGCCTGACGGACATCTCGGGAGAAGTCGACGTGCTCGTCGCCAACGCCGCGATTCTGGGGCCGATCGGTCCATTTGTCCAACATCGGCCGCGCGACTGGAAGGAAGTTTTTGAAACGAACGTGATCGGTGTAATGAATGCCTGCCGTTCGGTGTTGCCGCAGATGATCAACCGGCGCCGGGGGAAGATTCTGGTGATTGCGGACAGTTCGTCGTCGAGCCCGCGGCCCAACTTTGCTCCGTACAGCGCGAGCAAGGCGGCCGTGGTCCGTTTTGTCGAGAGCGTGGCGGAAGAGGTGCGCGATCACAACGTTCAGATCAATTGCTTCTCGCCGGGCGGCGCCTATACGACCATGATCGACGAGATCCTCGAAGCCGAGGAACGAGTGGGTGCGAAAGAGATTGAAGATGCCGAGCAGATCCGCCTGACGGGGGGCGTGCCGGCGGAGAAACAGATCCAGATTGCGCTGTTCCTCGCGTCCGAGCGCTCGAACCATCTCACGGGGAAGCTGATTGACATTACGGATGACTGGAAGAAACTGGAACGCGAGAATACGCGCCCGGATGCATGGACTTTGCGCCGGCATTTGAAATAGCCGCCGCGGCATGGTTTTAAACGGGGGAGTGCCGTTGATATGAAGACAAGACTGTGGTTGATCCTCGTGCTGGCGGCAGCAGCCGCCGATGCCCGCGAAGTCACCGTCCGTATCCTTGCCACGACGGACCTTCACGGCAACATCTATCCGTACGACTACTATGCGGGCCGCCCGGCGCCGCGCGGTCTGGCGAAAATCGCCACGCTGATCAAGGCCGAGCGTGCGGTGAATCCGAATACGTTGTTGCTCGATTGCGGAGACACGATCCAGGGCACGCCCCTTGAGGGCGTCTGGCAGGAGTTTGTTCAAACCGGACACTACCCGATCAACATCAAGCCGGTCCGGCCGCTTGTTGCCGATCCCATGATGCTGGCCATGAACGCGATCGGTTACGACGTGATGACGGTTGGGAACCATGAATGGAACTTCGGCCTGAAGAACCTCAATCAGGCGAGGTCCGAGGCCAAATTTCCGTGGATTTCGGCAAGCTTCGTGGTCGAGCCGGGCTCGTCGGTCAAGCCCTTCGCTCCCTGGATCGTGAAGACCATTGCTGGAGTCAAGATCGCCGTCATCGGCATCACAACGCCCAGCGAGCCGGTTTGGGAAAAGCCGGAGCACTATGCCGGCTACCGCTTTCTTTCCGGCAAGGAAGCTGCGCTGAAAGCGGTGGCCGATGTCAGGGAGAAAGAACATCCGGACGTCATCCTGGTCGCAGCGCACGCAGGTCTCGAGACGCAAGTGAAGAATGGTGTGATCCTCGGGACGCCAAGCGGTTACAACGACCTGCCTGGCGAAAACATGGTCTATCAACTGGCGACTGAAGTACCCGGCATCGACGCCATCATCTTCGGCCACACGCACAGCGAGCTTGCGGGCGCGCGGCTGGGAGATGTATTGCTTATGCAGCCGCGGAACTGGGGCATGTCCCTGGGGGAGATGGATTTGAAGCTGGAGGATAACACCGATGGCCACTGGCACATCACATCGAAGAACAGCCATGTCATCCCGGTCACCAGCGATACTCCGCCCGATGAGTCGATCCTGAACATAGGCAAGCCTTATCACGAAACCGCCGAGCTGTTCCTGAACACTCCCGTGGCGACGAGCCCTGTCGCCATGAATGGCGCCATCGCGCGTGTTGAGGATTCACCTCTGATTGACATGATCCACGAAGTGCAGCTCCACTATGCCGCCGCCGACGTTTCATTCGCATCGATCTTCAACGCCGGCCTGAGAGTCGCTAAGGGACCTTTGACCGTGCGCCAGATTGCCGGTCTCTACATTTACGACAACACCCTCTACGCGATCGAGGGCAACGGAAAGATGGTGCGCGACGCATTGGAAAATGCCGCACGCTACTTCAATGGCTGCTCCGGGGAATGTGATACCGGTCCGCTGGTTAATCGGAATATCGTTGCCTACAACTACGACATGGCGGGCGGAGTGGAATACGAAATCGATCTTCGACAACCCGTGGGCCAGCGGATCCGCAATCTGCGTTTTCACGGCCAGCCTTTGGCCGACAGTCAGAAGCTGCGGATCGCGGTCAATAACTACCGGTATGGCGGGGCCGGCGGCTACACGATGTTTCCCGGAGCGAAGATCGTCTGGCGTTCCTCGGACGAAATCCGCGATTTGATGATCGAGTATTACACCGCGCACAAGACCATACCTGCGAAGGCAGCCGGCAACTGGAAGATCCTGCCGCAATCCGCCGCCGAGGAGCTGGTTCGCGAAGTGAGAGGCCAGCCGGCGCAGGCGAAGTAAATCCGATCGCAGACCTCAGGGTTCTAATTTCCTGAGCAACGCCTTCGCTTCGACGAACTGTGGGAAGAGCTTCTCGTGCGCTTTGAATTCGCGGGTATGGACGCAGCGGCGCGCCCCCGAGTGATCCACCGGATAGTGCAGATGCAGCATCTCGTGATACATGACGTATTCGAGCGCGAGGCGAGGAGTGCGCGGGTCGTCGAAGATGCGGCTGATGACGATCATGTTGTGCGACGGATCGAAGTGACCGAGCCGCGTGCGTGACCGGAAGTGACTCCACCCGAGCGCGGGCCGGGCCATCATGCCGCCGAAGTACTTCGCGTTGAGCTCTTCGAAGATGCTCTCCAGATGGTGGACAGCCCCCTCGGGCCCGGTATGGGCTTTTCTGCCGCGGGTCTGTCTGACGAGACCGATCTGGCGGCGGACGTCTTTCCGGTTCAAATACAGGCGGTAGCGATGAACGTACTGGCGGGCCGCCGGTTTGCGGTAGAGCTTGCCGAGAAGGATGTGCGCCAGAGCTTCGGTCACCGGCGCAGGTGCGGTCTCGAGCAGATCCGTGATCCGGACGCGAATCGCGCCTCCATCCAGACGCACATCGCTGTTGGCGTTGGCGAAGCGCTTGTACTCAACGTCGATAACGGGCACCGGGGTACGCGGGCGGATCTCGCGATGCACGCGCCGGAAGAGTTCCGAAGGGGATTCGAAGAAGAGCGAGCTCACGACATTTACGGGCTGAAGAAAGTTTCCCGCGAGTCCGTCGTCCATAATAAAAGATTACTCATTCGTCTCCGATGTCCGCTATCAAAGCTGAAATCACCGCCGTCGGGTGTTATGTTCCACCCGCGGTCCTCACCAATGCCGATCTCGAAAAGATGGTCCAGACCAACAATGAATGGATCATCGATCGTACGGGAATCTCGGAGCGCCACATCGCAGCGCCCGATATGGCGACCTCCGATCTGGCGACCTGCGCGGCTCGCGCGGCCCTTGCGCAGCGCGGGATCGACGCGAGCGAGCTCGACGCGATCCTTGTCTGCACCGTAACGCCGGACATGCTGTTCCCTTCGACAGCGTGTCTGGTGCAGAATAATCTGGGCGCGAAGAACACATGGGGTTTCGACCTGGTTGCGGCATGCAGCGGGTTTGTCTACGGCCTCGTAACGGGAGCAAGCTTCATCGCGGCGGGGACGCACAGGAAAGTGCTTGTGATCGGCGCCGACACGATGAGCCGCATCATCAACTATGAGGACCGGACCACATGCGTGCTGTTCGGCGACGGCGCCGGCGCGATGCTGCTGGAACCGTCGGCGAATAGCGATGGCGCGGGCTTCATCGACTTCGTTGGCGAAATCGACGGCTCAGGCGCTGAGTTCCTCAAGATGCCCGCGGGTGGAAGCCGGCAGCCGGCCAGCGCGGAGACGGTGGGAAAGAAGATGCATTACGTGCATCAGGAAGGCGCGCAGGTCTTCAAATACGCGGTGTTGAAGATGCACGAAGTCTCGACGGCGCTGCTGGCGCGCAATGGGTTGACGCCGGCGGATATCGATCTGCTGATTCCGCACCAGGCCAATCGCCGCATCATTCAGGCGACCGCCGAGCGGCTCGGGCTTCCGATGGAAAAAGTGATGATTAACATTGGCCACTACGGGAACACAACGGCAGGGACGATCCCGCTGGCCACGCACGACGCCATTATGGACGGCCGGCTAAAAAAAGGCGATCTGGTCATGTTCGCCGCGGTCGGCGCCGGTTACACCGTAGGCGCGAGCTTGTGGCGCTGGGGTTTTTAGATACCGATCCCGCACGGGAGTTCGATCGCTGGAAGATGAGTGTATCGCCCTCAAAGGCGCGAAATCTCCACAGAAGGTGCAGACTGAAGAAGCAGCCGAAAACGCACTGGAAATACTGATCTTTCGCGCGGCCCCTGGATTGGCGAACGCGAGTCGCTCCGGATATCGATAAACAGGCCCTCAAGCCGCCGCGGATACATGCGTTCAGGGTTCAGTACCGTTCCTTTGGTCAACGATTCATTGACCCGGGGAAAATCCGCAGCTTTCCCCGCCAGGTCAGGAGAAGACCTCTCGCGACGTGCAGCGGCGCGATGATCAGAAGGGCAAGCTCGGTTCGCGATGGCCCGCGCTGCGTGGTCCGCTAACTGAACTAAACCCTGGCCCCCACCGTGCCGTAGCATTTCGAGCTCACTCAGTCGCCGGAAGCGATCGGGTACGCTGGATGCAAATGGTAAAGAACGTTCTTGGCGGAGTTCTGCAGACTTGCTGCACCGACCCACTGACGGGTTTCTATCGCGACGGCAAGTGCAACAGCGGACTCGACGATCTCGGCCGCCACGTTGTCTGCGTGATGGTTAATGACGAATTCCTCCGCCACCAGGCATCCATCGGCAACGATCTCATTACGCCGCATCCGGAGTTCGGCTTTCCCGGATTAAAGCCCGGCGACGGATGGTGTGTTTGCGTCGAACCATGGAAGCGTTCGTTCGAGGCCGGAATCATGGCGCCGGTACGCCTCGAAGCCACCCACGAGCGCGCTCTCGAAGTCGTCACCCTCGAAATGCTCCTCAAGAGCGCCCGCGTAAATTGATCCGCTGACAGGTTTTACTTGCCGTGCGGCACCAGGTGTGGCACGTCCCGCTCGTTTTCCGCGCAGACGTATTCAAGCAGATCCTCGCCCACCATCAACGGCATGAGCTCGGTGACATTCCACGGCTTCGTGTAATTCACCGGATCTTCAATCGTGATATCCAGCTTCAGCTCTCCGAATACCGGACGCGAGTACCGCTCGGTCACGTGCAACTGATCCGAGGTTGGATGCCCCGCGAGATCGAGCCATGTCTTCCCGTTGAAACCGATCGTGTCGACTACCAGCGTATCGCCGTCCCAGTGGCCGATCGAATCGCCGTACCATGTCGGATTCATATCTTTGGGATGCGGCCGGTTGAGAAATACCTGCCGATAGCTGTGCATGCTGCCTTCAAACAGAATCGCGATGAAGTTTTGCTCCTGGATGAGCTTCATCGGGTACGGATCGCGCCGGGGAACGCCCGTCGGCAGGCAGCGGGCTTCCGGGTCGTAGATTCCCTCGTTGGCCTGCGTGTCTTTGAAAAACTTCTCCGCGCGCGCCGTCATCGGCACTTCGCCGGCGTCGTAATCTTTCGCAATGTCGGACGTGTAGCCCGAATATCCCCAGACTCCCGACAGATCGACCTTGCCGTCTTTGCGCGGCACGGGACCTGGCGCGAACGTTCCGATCCGCCGCGCTTTTCCGCGTTTGGCTTTCGGAATCGTGCTCTCCGCCGGGAACTGCGCTTTGACCGGAACCGAGAGCGCGGCAATTGTGGCGCATGCCATCGCCGTAATCGTCAAAATCGAATGAATGGATCGCGTTGTCACTATGAACCTCTGGAATAGCATATACCGTCTCTCGCTCTTTGACCTCTTAACCCGTCTGATATATACTCTGCGAGTTGGCTTTGTGGGGTTTCAGTAGCACCAAATCCGGCTTTTTTAATATTTCAGGAGAAGTCCGCCCTTATGCGCTCACTCGTTAGAGTACTTTGCTTTCTTGCACTTTCAGCAGCCGCATTCGCTCAGAGCGACCGCGGCACGATCACCGGCACCGTTGCCGATCCGGCGGGCGCGGTCGTCGCAGGCGCCGCTATCGAAGCAAAGAATCTTTCGACGGGACTGACATACCAGTCCGCGAGCACCGGCACCGGCAATTACACTGTCGCGGAGCTGCCCGTCGGCCCCTACGAAATCAGCGCGTCCGTCGCCGGCTTCAAGAAGTATGTGCGCACCGGCCTCGTTGTCCAGGCGGCCCAGACCTACCGCGTCGACATCCAGCTCGAAGTAGGCGCGACCAGTGAATCGGTCACTGTCAGCGCGGAAGCTCCGCTTCTCAAGACCGAAAGCGGCGAGTTGAGCCACAACCTCTCGGGCGAAACTCTGGATACTCTTCCGATCCTCGGCATCGGCTCTTCGTTCGCCAGCAACAGCGGCATCCGCAACCCGATGGCGGCCACCAACCTGGTTCCCGGCGGCATCTTCACCGGCGACGTCACGGTGCGCATCAACGGCACGCCGCAGAACACAGAGTCGCTGCGCGTGGAAGGCCAGGAGTCGAGCAATGCCACGATGATGGCTTTCGGCTCGCAGAATCAGCCCAGCGTGGATTCCATCCAGGAATTTTCCGTTCAGACCAGCAACTACGCGGCGGAATTCGGCCAGGCCGGCGGCGCCGTTTTCATCGCGACGATGAAGTCCGGCACCAACCAGCTTCATGGCACCGGTTACGACTACTTCGTGAACGAAGCACTCAATGCGTCGACGCCTTTCACCAACGTGAAACCCCGCGCCCGCCGCAACGATTACGGCTTCACGCTCGGCGGACCCGTCCGCATCCCCAAACTCTACGACGGCCGCAACAAGACATTCTTCTTTTACAACTTCGAGCAGTACCGCGAGAACACGATCGTCAACAACGTGCCGCTTACGGTTCCGACGGCCGCTTATCGCGCGGGAGATTTCTCCAAGGCTCTTACCGGAAAAACTCTCGGAACCGCTCCCGCTGAAACGGCAGGCGGCACCGGAGCCCCCATCCTCGAAGGCGAAATCTTCGACCCGACAACCGATCACGCGGCGGCCAACGGACAGATCGTCCGGAACCCATTCCCCAACAATGCGATTCCCACGAGCCGCCTCGATCCCGTCGCGCTCAACATCCAGAATCTGGTTCCGATGCCCACCTCGGGTGGACTGAATAATAACTACCTCGCCGGCTATACAGGCATCCGGCACACCGACATCAATTCGATCAAGGTGGATCAGATCATCACCAGCAATTCGAAGTTCTCGGTTTTCTATACCCGTACCCACACCTACGCGCCGTACTCGCAGGTGCTCGCGGGCGACTCCCTGCCCCCGGAAATCACAGTCGGGCGCGGCAACTATGATTGGGTCCACACCACCCGCGTCAACTACGACTACACGATCACGCCGACGCTGCTTCTGCACGTTGGCGCCGGCTACGTGAATCAGCACGGCCCGAACGACTACACGCCCGCCATGGACAGCTTCGACCCCGCCTCCATCGGCCTGAAAGGCACTTTCGTTACCGGCCGCTTCCCCAGCATTCTGAATCTCTGTAATGCCATCGTGCCCGCCGGCGCTTCCAATCCAGTCGGCTGCGGCAGCCAGGGCGGACTCGTCAACCTTGGACCCACCACCTCGGGCGGATCCCCGGGCAGTACCAATAGCGGCGGTATCTATTCCTTCCGGCCCACCGGAAACGCCAGCATCACGTGGGTCCGCGGCAATCACACCTACAAGGCCGGTACCGAAATCGTCATCAATAATTTCATGTATGCGCAGGACGCCACTTCTTCCGGCGTTTTCTCCTTCGGCGCCATGGAAACCTGCGAGCCTTACCTCGCGACCACATCGCTGACAACCTGCACCCTGGGCGGCGGCACCCCCGGCTTCCCGTACGCCAGCTTCCTGCTTGGCGCGGTCGACAACGGGAACATCGGCGTCCCCACCGATCAGCACTTCGGCCAGCAATCTTATGCGCTCTTCATTCAGGACAGCTGGAAAATCACCCACCGGTTGACCCTCGATTACGGTCTGCGCTGGGACTATCAGACCTATCTGCGGGAGGGCGCTGGACGCATGCCCAGCTTCTCGGCCACAACCCCGAATCCCAGCGCCGGTGGGCTTCCAGGCGCCACCATCTTCGATGGCAATCTGCCCGGCCGCTGCAATTGCAACTTTGCCGACAATTATCCTTACGCGCTCGGTCCACGCATCGGGCTCGCTTATCAGATCACCCCGAAGACAGTATTCCGCGCCGGCTTCGGCATCGTCTATGCGAAACCGGCCGCTTACGACAACATCACCATCAGCAGCAACAATCCCTTCCAGTCGCCCGGGCAGTACATTCCGGCTACCTATCTGAAAAACGGCGTGCCAATCACTCCGAATCCCTGGCCCTATTTCAATCCTGGCCAGTTTCCGAACATTCCGGGCCAGGTCGCTACGGCCAACATCCCGACGGTCGTCGATCCCAATGCGGGCCGCCCGCCGCGCCAGCTTCAATGGAGCGTCGGCGTACAGCGCGAGGTCGCCCAGAACCTGCTGCTTGATGTCTCTTTTGTCGGCAACCGGGGTGCCTGGTGGCCCGCCAATAATCTCGTCTCCTACAACGCGCTCAATCCCGACATCCTCGCGGCGAAGGGCATCAACGTCAATAACCCAGCGGACTTGTCGCTCCTTGGATTGCCGCTCAACAACGCCAACGTCATCGCCCGCGGATTCAAGGCGCCCTACCCGACCTTCCCGTTGACAGCCACCCTGGCCCAGTCTTTACGGCCTTTCCCGCAGTATGGCACTCTTGCTGCTCAGTTCGCGCCGATCGGCGACACCTGGTACGATTCGCTCCAGGTGAAAGTGATCAAGCGGCTGTCTCACGGGCTCAACGCCAGCTACAGCCTCGCCTGGCAGAAATCTCTGACCATCGGCTCCGAGAGTGAAGGCAGCGGCGGCGGCGTAGTGAACAATGTCTTCAACCGCCAAAACGCCAAGTACCTGTCGCAGTTCGACCAGCCGCTGGTCAGCTTCATTGCCATCGACTACACGACCCCCAAGCGGGAAATCGGCGGCGGTGCGGCGGGCAAGGCCCTCTCCTGGCTGGCGCGCGACTGGACCATCGGTGCTCTCCTGCAATACCGCAGCGGCCTGCCGATTCAGGCCCCCACCGCCACCAGCATGACGGCGGCGGGCGCGCCCTACTTCCAGGGAACGTTCATGAACCGTGTACCCGGGCAACCACTCTTCACGCAGGATCTGAACTGCCACTGCTTCGATCCGCAGAAGACATTCGTCCTGAACCCTGCAGCCTGGGTCAATCCACCGGCCGGCCAATTCGGCACCTCGGCTGCCTACTATAACGACTATCGTTACGAGCGCCGGCCGACCGAAAATCTCAACTTCGGGCGGACCTTCCGCGTCCGCGAGCGCATGAGCCTGAACATCCGCGCCGAATTCAGCAATATCTTTAACCGGACGGAGATCAGCAACCCGACCGCCTCGAACGCCACGCTCACTCAGGCGCGTGTCAACAACGCCGATCCGAACAGCCCGACCACGGGGGGCTTCGGTTACGTCAGCACCGCCACCACCGCCGCCTTGCCGCGGCAAGGCACGATCGTGGCCCGCTTTACGTTCTAGGGAAAAGGGGCGCCGGCGGTCTTTCCACTGCCACCGGCGCTCTTACCCCGCAAGCACCTTGTGGACGAACTGGACCGCCATCGATCCCTCGCCCACTGCCGAGGCCACCCGCTTCACACTCCCTGACCGGATATCCCCAACAGCGAATACTCCCGGCAGGCTGGTTTCCAGCATGTAGGGAGTACGGTGCTGCTTCCAGTCATCGCCGACCTCGGTACCGGTTCGGATGAACTGACCACTGTCCATAGCCAGGCATCCGCGCAGCCATGCGGAATTCGGCTCGGCTCCGGTCATCACGAAGACGTGCCGTAGTTCGTGAGTACTGCTCGCGCCGCTCTTCGTCTGCCGCCAGCCAACCCGCTCCAGGTGCCCATTGCCCTCAAGCGCCTCGATCTCGGTGAGCGGCCTCAGCGTGATTTCTCCGCAGGCTTCGATCCGCGAAATCAGGTAGCGGGACATAGTCGCGGCAAGCCCGGCGCGTCGCACCAGCAGATGCACATGCCGGGCGTAGTTGGAAAGGAAAATAGCAGCCTGGCCCGCGGAATTTCCGCCGCCAACGACGACAACTTCCTCACCACGGCATAGTTCAGCCTCGATGCGCGTCGCTCCATAGTAGATACCCACGCCTTCGAACTTCGCCAGGTTCTTCAGCGGAAGTTTCCTGTATTGAGCGCCGGCAGCGACGATGATGCTTCGCGCCTCGACGGAAGCACCGTCGTCCAGTTCGACCGCGTACGGCACGCGCGTGCTCTTCAGCGCGCGGACGGAGCGCGCGACCGCAATGTGCGCTCCAAACTTTTCCGCCTGCACAAACGCGCGCTGCGTCAGGTCGCCTCCCGAAATCCCCAGCGGAAAACCGAGATAGTTCTCAATCCGCGAACTGGATCCCGCCTGACCGCCAGGGGCGCTGCTCTCGATAACCAGGACATTCAGGCCTTCTGACGCGCCGTAAACCGCGGCTGCAAGACCACTCGGACCAGCGCCAACGACGATCAGGTCGTAGACATCTTTGTCGTCGATTCCCGCATTCAACCCGAAACACTCCGCCGCCGCCGCATTGGAGGGATTTCGCAACACAAGATCGCCGCGGCAGATCAGGACCGGGATCTCTTCCACGCGCACGGCGAAGTGGTCAAGCGTCTCCTGCACATCCGCGTTATTCTCCACATCGACATAGGTGTGCGGATGCCCGTTGCGCGTCAGAAACTCCCGCAGCCGCAGCGTGTCAGCCGAGTGGCTCGACCCAATCAGGATGGCATCCCCGACGGAGTTCTCGATCAAATATACGCGCCGCAGGATAAACGCGGTTAGGAAAATCTCACCCAGCGCGACATCCGTCTGCATCACGCGCTGCAGATTTGGTCTTCCGATTTCGAGAATCGTCCCTGCTTCCGGGGCGCGGCACCTTACGAGGCTGCGCCGGCCGGAGAGCTGATTCACCTCACCGGTGAACAGACCCGGTCCCAATACGCGGACGACACTCTCGGTATCACCGGACACTGCAACGATTTCGATGCGGCCCGCAATCACGATGAAGACGCCGTGACTTACGTCTCCGATGTCGAACAGAACGTCTCCGGGCTGAACGTCGCCCTCGACGCCGAATGCTCTTAGACGCTCGATCTGCGCGCTGTCGAGCCGGGGAAACATCGCGCTATTCGATTCGGCGGATGGCGGTTGGGGCATTCCTAATGGTAGATGGATGTGAGCGAAGGGTGTACTTTTGGATGAGCCGATGACCGTCACGCGAAACGATACGGACACACCGAAACGCCACACCCTGCACCTCTGGGTTCTGGCCGGTATAGTCGCCGGCGTTCTCTTTGGGTTCGCAGACCCCCACCACGCCGAACAGATGAAGCCGCTCGGCGACGGATTCATCAAGCTGATCCGCATGGTGATTGCCCCGATCATCTTCTGCACCGTAGTGACCGGCGTCGCCAATGTCGGCGATATGCGCAAGCTGGGACGCGTGGGCATTAAGGCCCTGCTGTATTTCGAAGTCGTCACTACACTCGCGCTCGCCACCGGCCTGCTCGTCGTCACGCTCGTGCGGCCCGGCGCAGGGATGAACGTCAATGTGTCAACGCTCGACCCGGCTGCCGTGCAACAATACGCCGGCGGTGCGAAGGCACTGACCACCGTCGATTTTCTGCTCAACATCATTCCGGACACTTTCGTCAATGCATTTGCGAAGGGCGAGATTCTCCAGGTGCTGCTGGTTTCGATTCTCGCCGGACTCGCGCTGGCCGCTGTACGCGACGGCCGCCCACTGGTCGAAGCGATCGGCACGATTTCGCAAGTGCTCTTCGGCATCGTCGACATCATCATGAAGACCGCACCCATCGGCGCTTTCGGGGCCATGGCGTTCACGATCGGTAAATACGGATTGCGATCGCTGCTGCCGCTGGGGAAAGTGATTCTTTGCATGGGTCTGACCAGCCTGTTCTTCGTCTTCATCGTGCTTGCCCTCGTCGCGCACGTCCACCGCTTCAGCGTTTTCAAACTCGTCAAATATCTCGAGGAAGAGCTATTAATCGTTCTCGGCACCTCTTCCTCGGAACCGGCACTCCCCGGGCTCATGGCCAAAATGGAGGCGATGGGTTGCTCGAAATCGGTGGTCGGACTCGTCGTGCCCTCCGGGTATTCCTTCAACCTCGACGGGACCGCGATCTATCTGACGATTGCGTCCATTTTCGTTGCGCAGGCCACGAACACGCACTTGACCATCACACAAACATTGACTATGCTGCTCGTCCTGATGCTGACTTCCAAAGGCGCGGCGGCTGTCACCGGCGGAGCCTTCATTACGCTCGCCGCGACGCTCTCGTCGATGGGAACAATTCCGGTCGCCGGAATCACGCTTCTGCTCGGGATCGACCGGTTCATGTCGCAAATCCGTTCTTTGACGAATCTTGTTGGCAACGGCGTCGCGACCGTCGTTATCGCCAAGTGGGAGAACGAATTTGCCGAGCCTTCGCCGGCCATGGAGGAGCCCGTGCCGGTTATTGAATCCGAATTGTCACCGGATTTGACGTGACATCCGCGCTCATCCAGACCTCAATCTGAACTTCTCCCGCGCCGGCGAGCGACGCGGGCAGCGCGATATTAATCTGATCGAGCCCAGGATACGTCGGCTGCGCTCCGGCATAGAGGACAGGAACAGAGACTCCATTGATCAACACGTACACCGATCCGCTCGCCGAATTCCGGAAGCCCGTTCCATAAAGCGAGAGGTACACGGGGCCGCGGTCCACTGCGATCGGCGTCGCCGAACAGCCTGCAGGCGCGCAGGAGAACACCGGAACGGGATTGCCCTGGCTATCCGCCGCGGTGGCAGCGGCGATTCCGTTGCCATCGCCGCTCAGACTGAACAGACCCGGCGCGCTCGCTGCAATCTGCGGCGAGCCGAGGTCCTGCGACGAATTTCCAGAAGTGAGCGACAGCCGCGCCGCGCCGGGAGTCACGCCGTGCGGCACAAGGAAGTTGATCTGCGAAGCGGACACATAGACCAGCGGCGCCGCGAACTTCTGACCATTTGCATCAATGATCGACAGCGAGACGCCGCCAAGCGAATCTGGATAAGGTAACGTCGCGGACGCGGTCGAACCTGCGAGAGCGCTTCCGTAGATAACAGCGTATGAGTCGGGCGCGACGATCGAGTAGCCGTTGGCGGACGACACGGCCGAGGGCGCCCATATCAGCTTGTAAACCGTGCCAGTCACGTCATCGGTGATCAACAGCGAGCCGTCGCTGTTCGGCGCGACGCCAACGGGGCGTCCGAAATTGAAGAAGCCGGCCACCAGGTCGATCTGATCGCCGGGCGTTTGCGCCGTCGTGTTCCACGGAAAGTAGACAACCTTGTAACCGGTTGGTACGGAGCGGTCCCAGGAGCCGTGAAATGCGATCACGGCGCCGTTGCGGTAAGGCGCTGCGAAGCTGGTTCCCTGCAGAAACGCCAGTCCGAGAGGAGCGGAGTGAGCCTGCAGCCCTTTGGTGACGCGGTCCATGGAGCTGCAATCGACGTGTCCGTCGTTGTTGGTGTCCTGGTCGGCGTCGAAGGGCGGATAGTTGTACCCGCTCGGCGTATCCTCCGTCGAATTGCAAAACGGCCAGCCGTAGTTGCCGTTCTGACGCAGGCTGGTGAACAGGTCGGGCGGATGATCGTCGACGTATGCAGTCACGACCTTGCCGTAGTTACCCGTGGAGTCGTTGTACGGATAAGGAATGTCGTCGCGATTGTTCACCGCGGCCCAGAGCGTGTTCGTGCCGGGGACGAACGCCAGCCCCTCGGGATTGCGTAACCCGGAAGCGAACCGCTGGAGCCCCGTACCGTCGGGATTCATCTTGTAGACCGCCGCCAGTTCCGGGTTCGACTGAGTATCGATGACGCAGACGTTACAACTCGAGCCGAATCCGAAATAGACGCTCTGATCGGGACCGATAGCAATGTCTTTGTACGGGTGGGCATCTCCATCGGCAAGGTTCATGACAAGAACCTGGCGAGTCGACGGCGCCTGTGTATCGCCGGAGTTGTAGACATAGCGATCGATCTGGTCGGTTTCCCCGACATAAAGCCACGTCAGACCGTTGACTGTGCTGAACGCCATTCCCTGCGGATCCCGCAGGCCGGAGACGTAAACGAACGAGGCGGGATCGCCCCCTCCGGGATCGGGCCGCAGGATCGTGATCTGGCCCAGCGATGGCTGCGACACAAAGACGTCGCCGTTGCCAGCCAGGGTGACGAAGCGCGCGCCCGGGACCCGCGCCCAGACAGACATTTGAAAACCGGGCGGAAGGTAAACGTTCTGATCGTGACTGAATACGTCAGTCTGCATCGCCGGCGGCACGGAGATTTTCCGAAGCTGCGTAGCGCCCGGGGGCGCCGCTATCGCCGCCATACCGTATGAAAAAAGCCCGAGAGCGACACCGGGAGTGATAAGGCGGCAAACCCTCATTATCCTGATTATCCCGATTTTGGCCGGTATTCCGCTCCGCGCAAAATCGCAAATGCGAAGGGGCGTACAAGTCGGCTGAGCGCGATGTACGTCAGAATAGGTTTCGTGAGGCGTTCGCATAATGGCTTCCTTTCGCAGTTTCCTGCGTGGCTTTCGCGATCTCTCGCATGGCTCGGAGGCCATGAACTGGGCTTTCTCCTGCTGCTCTGCGCCGTTGCCGGCGGGGTGCTTGCTTTTGCGGGACTGGCGAGTGACGTAGAACACGGAGGGACCTCCCGCTTCGACCGCAGTATTCTCCTTTCGATGCGCCGCCCCGGCGATTTGTTACCACGCGGCTCGCGGGCCTTTCAGGAAGCGGCGCGAGATATCACGGCGCTCGGCGGAATTTCTGTCCTCGGACTCGTGACAGCGATCGCCGCCGGCTTCCTTGCGCTCGACGGCAAGCGGCACATGGCCTTATTCGCCGTCGGCTCCGTCGTTGGAGGGATGATCGCCTCCTCGCTGCTCAAGGACTTCTTTCAACGTCCCCGTCCCGAGATCGTGCCGCACGTCGTCTACGCGGCCAACAGCAGTTTTCCGAGCGGACACTCCATGATGTCCGCTGTGACTTACCTGACGCTCGGAGTGCTACTGGCGCGCTCACAGGAAGGCAAACGGCTGAAGGCGTACTTTCTACTGGTCGCCACGCTTCTGACCTGCGCGGTGGGCGTCACCCGTGTGTATCTGGGTGTACACTGGCCCACCGATGTGCTCGCCGGCTGGATGGCCGGCGCGATTTGGGCGATGCTTTGCTGGCTCATCGCCGGGCTGCTGCAAAAGCGCAAGGCGCTTGAACAGGACAGCGAGCACAGCTAGCCCGGCTATGGCTAGACTTGGTGCATGGAACGAAAGATGTTCTGGCTCACCTTCACAGTGCTCGGTCTGGGCGCCGATTTTGTTCTGCCGATGTGGTGGGCACTGGGCGCCACCGTGCCAATTTTCGTCTTGAGTTGGTGGTTCGCATATCGCTCTGGCTTGTTCTAATGCCCCCTGAGTCCAGGTTCAATCCGCTCTCCGGCGATTTACACAACTGGGGTCAGCTGCCCTGCCCTTGGCGCTAAACTGTTCCGATATGCCAGCCGGGCCAAAGGAATTCAGGCCCACGAGGGAGATTATCGCCGCGATTATCCCGAATTTTCAAACGATTCTTCGGGCCGGTTTGTCAAACTATTTCAACCGTGAGTATGTTGTCTCCCTCCACCGCAACGATTTCGGGCGCTTCGGACACGCGCCACGTCTCTGCAGCCTTATACCAAGGGTGCCTGAAGGTCACATAGCGGAGCGGCTGACGCGATGGGCGCATACCGATTGGCAACGACCCACACAAGATGACTTGCGTTAACGGGCCCATCAACTGCATCGTAAAGTCCCGATAAACTCATCGGCGGGTTGGTGTTGACGGTTGAAAATGTCCTGGTGAATTCTGCGGTACTGGGCTCGTGGGGTCGCGCGTTAGTTGGTTATCGTTAGCCAGGTCAGGGCGTAACGCAACGGAAGTTGGACGCCTCATCGATGCTCCCCTGGCCTGAGTAGCGCGCTACTTGCGGATACGGGCAAAGCGGGCGCGAACGCACTACCTGATTGTTCACCACGCGGCTCGCGACGATAGAGTTCGGGGCCGCCTGCTTTTCCACCCAGTCAATGACGGCTGTCACCGTATCATTTCGGTCCGGACCGATCCCGCCCCCGCAATGCGCCATGCCGGGCACCATAAACAGACGGAAGAAGCCGGCGGTGTCCGGACCATTCTTCGCCTCGGCTTGCTCGTAGTAGTTCACGCCCATCATCGGCTGCAGAATCGAGTCCGCCCATCCGTAAGTCATGATCAGTTTGCCTCCGCGCTTGTGGAACTTCGAGAGATCGGGGTTCTTCGCGTCGGCCTGCTTGCTCCAGTCGTCGAGCAGGTGCGGATCGCGATCATAGTCGAAAGTCTTGTAGTCATAATCCGGCATGGGCGGTTTGAATACGAGGAATCGCATGATTCCTTCGGCGAGGTTGAAGTCGGCTGGTTTGGCTCCCGGCTGCGCGGAGGCGATGAGGTTCATCCACCCGCTC
>DATAZF010000141.1:0-2080 GCA_036272235.1 Bryobacteraceae bacterium
CGGATCACATTGCCATCCACCGCAGCGTGCGGCAATCCCAAAGCGATGCTTGCGATCGCGGCCGCCGTGTAGGGACCGACGCCCGGCAACGCCAGCACCTCTTCAAATGTTGCCGGGATACCGTCGGCCGCCACTTGTTGCACGCCGCGATGCAGATTGCGCGCGCGGCTGTAATAACCGAGTCCGCTCCAGGCCGCGAGGACGGCTTCGGCCCGCGCCGTGGCCAGCACTTCAACCGAAGGAAATCGTTCGAGGAACAGGTGGTAGTAAGGGATGACCGCTTCGACGCGCGTCTGCTGCAGCATGATCTCCGACAACCAGATCCGGTAGAAGGAATCCCGCGCATTCCCAGCGGGTATGCGCCATGGCAACTCCCGCTGCGCCGCGTCGTACCAACGCAGCAGCCTCCCGCGAAAAGCCGCGGCCTGAATCAGGACTGCAGCACCTCAACGAACTCGGCCACCACGCGAAATTTGTCGCTCGTCAATTCGAACGGCTCGAATTCGCGATTCAACGGTTCGAGGCGGATCGCCTGCTCGCGCTCCTCAGACTCGGCCATCACGCCTTGCCGCGCATAACGCTTCACGGTGTAGCGCGCGTCGAAATCGGTCTCGTCGAATTTCTCGATCAGCAGGTACCGGCCCTTGCGCGAACCCGTCACCGGCGCGCGGAAGATACAGGCGCTGCCATCGGAGATCAGCGGCTCCATGGATCGCCCCACCACGCGCGCCACGAACATTCCCTCCGTCAGCCGCAGATGCTCCGGAGCGCGCACCCAGCCTTCCTGCCCGCTATCCGTGCCCTCGCCAAACTTCGTGGCTGCGGCGCGCAATCCGTAGAGCGGCAGGTGCGTCACGAAAGGCCGCACCGTCGCATCCACGTACTCGTCGAAGAGCTGGTCCACCGTGAGGCGTGCGTCTGAGCAGACAATCGCCGTCCGATCGCTGATGCGAAAGAAGCCGGACAAACTGTCTTCGAGCCAGTCCAGCAAAGGCATGCCGCCCATCTCGCGGGCCTTCAACTCCATGTCGCGAGAAAGAGCATCAAGGATATCGGCCTCCCTTTCGTCGAGATCCTCGAAACAGGCCGGAGCGCGGAGCCGCAGCGTCAGTTCGCCCGTCTCCGCATCGGCCAGCAGAATCCCGTAAGGCGCCGGAGCCCGGCCCGAAGGCGCCACCTCGAGGACGGACCAGAACGCCCGGCGTTCTCTCGCGATGGAAACGACGGCCGCGGGCATCAGGATTCACCGGCCCGCAGAACAACGCAGATGACCCCACATGAAAACAAAACTCTCTTGAAGTCTTCGTCTATATCCGTGTTCATCTGCGTTCATCCGCGGCCAGAAAGACCTTTACTGCGGCGGCGCATAGGGATAGTACCCGTTCCTGTACCGGATCTCGACGCCCGGCAGATTCACCGCCACCTTGATTTTCCGGAACTGCTTCGATTCCGAGTTCGGCCCGACATCAGGCGTATACCGAATCACATACTGCGTCGTGATCTCACCCGACAGCGATGCCACCGCCCGGAAGATGGCACTGGAAATCTCCGCTGTGTATCCGCCGGTCCCGACCGACAACGCGTAATTGCCCGCGTCCGACGGCGTCGAAAGATACCCCGCAACGTCTTTGTAGACGTTGTTCAGCGGCGTTTCGACCTTGCCCCCGGTCTCGGATGTCAGCGCCGTGAGATTCTCCTCGCCATCTGTGTGGAAACCGAAAGCTACGCTGCTCATCGCGTACACCGTCACCAGACTCCGCTGCGCGATCTCGACGACTTCCTTGAGCGACTTTTTGCTTGCAGTATCGTGCCCGTCGCCGATCACGATCAGAACCCGCCGCGGCTCATATGGCTCACCCTGCACCGTCTTGCGGCTCGTGCACGCCATATAGATCGCGTCGAAGAGCGCCGATCCACCGGCCGGCTTGATCTTGCGCATCTTGTCGACCATCTTTTCCGAGTCGCTCGATGTGTCGGCAATCAACTCGGGCGCGTTGCCGTAACTGATGAGATAGCCGCTGTATTTCCTGTCGCCCGGTAATAAGTTGAGCATGAGCTCCGTGGCGGCTTCCTGGTATTT
>DATAZF010000142.1:0-6382 GCA_036272235.1 Bryobacteraceae bacterium
TCCGCGGGTTCGAATATGTGGCCCTGATGCCGACGTCACTATATGGCTACGCCCACTCACTGCAGTCGGGCGAGGCTGAGCCTGTGCAGATCGAGAGCGCGCCGGTGTCGCACGATTTCTTTCGCGTGCTGGGCGTGTCGCCGGTGCTGGGCCGCGACTTCGCGGCAACCGATGAGCGGGTGAATGCGGCGCCGGTGGTCATCGTTTCGGATAAAGTGTGGCGCGAACAGTTGAACCGCGATCCGCATGCCGCCGGGCGCACGATTCAACTGGATGGGCGCGGCTATACGGTGATCGGCGTCATGGGACCGGATGTTGAATTTCCGCGCGGCGCCGGGTTATGGACTCCGTTAGGCATCGAGGCGCGCATCGTCGAGCGCCGTGGGGCGACGTTTCTGCAGGCGATCGCGCGGCTGAAAGCGGGCCAGAGCGGCGATGCTGTTATCACCGAAATCAAGGCACTGTTGGCGAGGCTGGCGGGCGAGCATCCCGAGGTCTATTCGCAATCGCAGCGGGCGGTAGTGACTCCGCTGGTCGAGTATTGGACAGGCTCGGCGCGGGCTCACCTTTGGATCATGCTCGGGGCCGCGCTGCTGCTGTTGATCGCGTCGTCGATCAGTTGCGGAATTCTTTTGCTTTCGCGCACTCTGTCGCGCAGGCACGAATTGGCCGCCCGAGTGGCGCTGGGAGCGAGCCAGGGGCAGATCCTCGGGCAACTGGCGGTGGAAGGCGCGGCGATTGCGGCGATCGCGGCGGCGGCGGGGTTCGGCATCGCGGCGGTCGCGGTGCGCTTCCTGACGACCTTGGCGCCCGCCGACATTCCGCGATTGCAGGAAGCCACGCTGAACGCGCATGCGTTCTGGTTTGCCACGGCTGCGGCATCGGTGGCGGCGATGGCATCTTCGATGCTGCCGGGACTGGCAGCAGTACGAATGCGGGTCGAGCCGGCGTTGCGCGAGGGGGGCGCTCGATTGTCGCGTTCACGGCATGGCGCAAGGATGCGGGGCACGTTTATTCTGGCGCAGGCAATGGTGACCGTGACCCTGCTTGCGGTCGCTTCGCTAATGGTGCTGAGTTATCGCTCGATGATGTCCGCGGACACGGGATTCTCCAATCGGGATACGGTGTCGATGAATCTGCAGCTGCGCGGGCGGGAGGTAGACCTGAAAGTTCGCCGGTCGTTCTACAGAAACCTGTTGGACCGGCTACGGGAATCGCCCGGCGTCACGTCGGCGGCGGCAGTGCTGGTGCGTCCGCTCGAAGGGACAATCGGCTGGGATGTCTCCTACGATTTCGATTTCGAAGCTGGACGAACAGCCAACCGTGTGCTTCCGAAAGCAAACTACGAAGTTGTAACGCCAGGATATTTCAAGACGGTGGGCACGCCTGTGCTCGAAGGGCGGGACTTTGACGAGCACGATGCGGAGGAGGGCGCGCCTGTGGCGATTATCAGCCAGGCGTTGGCGGCGGTGATCCGCAAAGCGGGGCATTCGCCGGTGGGTTATCGAATTCAACTCGGGCTCGGCGGCTGGAAACGAATAATCGGCGTGTCCGGCGATGCGCGGTATCGCGGAATTACACAGACGGGCGTGGATGTGTTCGTGCCCTTTCTGCAGGCGGCGCAGGCAACGAACTATGTGGTGATTCGCGGAACGAAGTCTGCGAAAGACTTGACTGCAACTGTGCGCGGCGCATTGGCCGCGATCGATCCGAATCAGACGGTCGCGGGCGTGGCGACGCTGGGAGAATTGATCAATCGCGACGGAGCGCGCCACCGCTTCAACATGATTCTTCTCGTTTGGTTCGGTGTCTGCGCCGGGATTCTGGCGGCGAGCGGCATCTACAGCGTGATAGCGGAAACGACGGCGGAGCGGGAGGTGGAGATCGCTATCAAGAAAGCGCTGGGGGCGGGGAAGTCCCGGCTGGTGAGCGATATGGTGACGGTTGCGCTGGGGCTCGTCGCGGTTGGGGAAGGCATGGGTGCGCTGTGCGCAGTGTGGGCCGGCACGGCGGCATCCGATCTTTTGTATGGCGTATCGCCGCGCGATCCACGAATTCTCGCATCGATATGCGCTGGGCTTTTCATTGTCTCCGCCGCGGCGGGGCTCTGGCCGGCGTGGGTTGCGGCGCGCCAGGATTCTTCTGGCACACTGCGCACGAGTTAACTTACTGGAGGTTATGTGAGACTGAGCCGGCGTCAATGTCTGGTATTGCTTGGGGCAAGGGTATGCAAGGGCGCGCAGACCGGGCTCGTCGAGGAATGGCGGCGGATTGCATCCGAGTCGGATGGCACCGTCGGCGCGGCCGCTCTGCATTTGGAGACAGGCGAGAGAGTCAGCTTGAGAGGGGACGAGCGCTTTCCGCTGGCGAGCGTTTGTAAGCTGCCGATGGCGATGAATATCCTCGCGATGGTGGATGCCGGGAAGCTCGCACTCGATCAGCAGATGGAGATTATGCCGGGCGATGTGTGGCATGGGGTAAGCGAAATCGCGAAACGGTGGCCGGGGGAGAAGACGTTTCGGTTGGATGAGATGGTCCGGCTGATGGTGGCGCAGAGCGATAACACGGCCGAAGAGGCGCTGTTCCGGATTGGTGGCGGGGCAACGGCGATGGCGGCGCGGTTCCGCGAATGGAAGGTTGCGGGTGTGCGGGTGGACCGCAGAGAGCGGCAGTGCGATCTGGACCGGAGTGGGGTCGAGGGCTATCCGCCGCCGGAGCAGTGGACAGAGCCGCTGCTGGAAGGGCTGATCGCGAAGAAGACGCGCGCGGAGCGCTACAGGGCGCTGGTCGCGTCAGTGCGAGATCCACGCGATACGGGAACGCCGAATGGGACGGTGGATCTGCTGGCCCGGCTTTTTCGTGGAGAGGCGCTTTCGAAGGCCTTGACGGAAAAGCTGATCGAGACTCTGAAATCGACAACGACCGGGCCGATGCGGTTGAAGGGAATGCTGCCCTCGGGAACGGCCGTTGCGCATAAGACCGGTTTGACCGGGAGGATTCAGGGGTTTACCGCGGGGACGAACGACAGCGGCGTGATTTTTCTGCCGGGTGGGGGGCGGCTTGCCGTATCCGTCTATTTGAAAGCAAGTACGCGGAACGACGAGGTGCGGGATCGGGTTATCGCGCGGGTGGCGCGCGCGGCGTTCGACCGATGGAACCTTCCAGTGCCCGGGAAATAAGCCGGAACTTCGCACTAATCTCTGTCAGTTATCGAAAATCGATGAACGCGTTGCTGAAGCAGGCTGGCGCCCGGCTGGCTGCTTACGCCGCGTGGCCGTTGGTCGCGGCGATGCGGCCGTCGAAGAGATCGATCGAACGATCCGCATAGCGGGCGTAGCGCGGGTCGTGGGTGACCATGCAGATGGTGGCGCCGCCTTTGTGGAGTTCGGTGAGAAGGTCCATCACAGCTTCACCGTTCGCGGAGTCGAGGTTGCCGGTAGGCTCGTCGGCGAGCAGGATAGAAGGGTCTCCCGCAAGCGCGCGGGCCACGGCGACGCGCTGCTGCTGGCCGCCGGAAAGCTGCGCGGGGTAGTGCTTCATTCTGTGCGCCATGCCCACGCGCTCCAGAGCTTCCTGCGTGCGGCGTTTGCGTTCGGCGCTTCCCATGCCGCGGTAGGTGAGCGGCAACTCGACGTTTTCGTAGACGGTGAGATCGCCTATCAGATTGAACGCCTGGAACACGAAGCCGATTTCGCGGTTGCGGATGCGGGCGCGCTCGCTGAGCTTGAGGTCCTGCACAGGCCGGCCATTCAGTATGTACGCGCCGTCTGAGGGCGAGTCGAGCAGCCCGAGAATCGCGAGGAGGGTCGACTTGCCGCAGCCGGAAGGGCCGGAAATGGAGATGTATTCGCCGCGCTGAATGTCGAGGTCGATGCCTTCGAGCGCGTGGGTTTCCACTTCGTCGGTGACGAATACCTTTTTGACGGCTTCCATGTGGATCAGAGGTTGCGGCATGGTGGAGTCTCCTAGTTCAAGCGAATACGCTGGCTTTGATCCTGGCCGGATGTCTCGGAAAGGATCACTTGATCGCCGGGTTTGAGGCCGTCGAGAATTTCGGCGGTATTGACCGACATGCGCCCCAGGCGGACGTTGACGCGCGTCGCCTCGCGGCCGCCAGGGTCGAGTTTGAACAAGCTCACGGGACTGTTCGGCTGACCGAAGACGGGCCGCTGCATATAGACGACGCTTGCGAGATGTTCGATTTCAACGGTGCCGTCAACGCTCAAATCCGGCACCGCCCCGGACGGCAACGGACCGTCGAGCCTGCAATCGATGGTGCGGGTCCCATTCACGATGGAGGCATCGATGCGCGTGACATGGCCGGGGACGATTCCGTTCCGTGTGTCGATGGCGGCCTTCTGGCCGATCAGAATGTCCTTCGCCTGCGTCTCCGTGATTTGGAGACGCGCCATCAGCTTCCGCTGGGCGACTTTGGCGAGAACGTCACCGGGTTTCACGCGCTGGCCGACCTGCAGGGTCATCTCCTGCATGCGGCCTTTGATGCCGGCGCGGATGGTGAGTTCGTCAACCTGTTTCTTTTTAAGCATCCAGGTGGCGTCCAGTTTTTCGATCTGAACTTTCTGCGCTTCGAGCTGCGCATCGGCGGATTGCTTCATGATGTCGAGCTTTTGCTCCTCCATATGGGCGCGGCTGGATGCCTGCTCCCATTTGGCGACGGCGAGGCTTTCGTTCAGTTGAGACTCCAGATGCGAGGCGAGAAGTTTCTCTTCCATCTCCTTTGTGATCTGCGCCTGCTTGAGGTCGCCCCGGGCGGTGGAGACGAGAGACTGCTCGTCGAAAGCCTGGCTCTGCAGCCGGACTTTGAGATCGACGTAATTGGCTTCAGCCTGTTTCGCCTGCCACTCGTAATCATTGGCGTCGGCTTCCATCTGAGGGTTCGTGAGGACCAGCAGCACGGAGTCCGGAGTCACTTCGTCACCGGACTGGCTGAGGATCCTGCTGACCTGGCTGTCGAACTCGGCCTGGATCCAGAGGATGTCTTCAGGCACGAGCGTGCCAAGTCCATGGACATCGATCACCATGGGGCCGCGCTTCACGCTGTCGATGAGGACAGTGCCGCGCTCGACGGAAGGCGCGGCCGGTTTGAGCTGGTTGAGGCGCCAGCCGGCGGCCGAAAGGGCAGCCACGGTAAGGGTCAGGTAGACGACCCGGCGGATCAGTTTACTTCTGGCGACGCCTTTGCGCTGGATATCCATTACGGCTGTGTTCGGACTCGAAGGGCGTGCATAAATCTTACTCCTGTTGGTATCCAAAATAAGAGTGCCACAACTCCTTTGGGAAAGCAACAGGTAATTGAGGAACAATTATTCATAGCGCAGGGCGATAGCGGGGTCTACGCGAGCGGCGCGGCGGGCAGGCAACACAGTGGCGAGGAGAGACGGCGCGAAAAGCACTACCGTTACGAGGCCGAGCGTCCCCGCGGCGTATGCTGCGGCAAAAAACGCGGGACGTTCATGGCTCGCTCTTGTTGCCCGCCGGATTCATGATGCTCGCGATGGCGGCCGCGAGCTGCTGCCAGCGATCCTGCTCGGCCGCGAGCTGTTTTCTTCCGGCGGCCGTGAGCTTGTAATATTTCGCGCGCTGATTGCTCTCGGTCAGCTTCCATTCGGAAGTTACCCAGCCGTGTTTTTGCAGACGATGGAGCGCGGGATAGAGAGACCCGGTTTCCACCTGCAGAACATCTGAAGATTGGGCGCGGATCGACTGGCCGATAGCGTAGCCGTGCTGGGCACCCCACTGGAGGATGCGGAGGATCAGCATGTCGAGCGTGCCCTGCAGGAGATCGATACGAGGCGGCATGATGTAGGGATTCTACATCCATGCACTGTAGAATGTCTACAGGGCCGCGGTACTGATTATTCCTGCCGGAGGGCGCGCATCGGATCGATCCGGCTGGCGCGGCTCGCGGGCAGGTAACTGGCGAACAAGGCCGCTGCCGCCAGGATCGACACCATGGCGGCGAAGGTCACCGGCTCGGTGGAATGCATGCCGCTCACAAAGCGATTCAGAAGGCGGCCGGCGGCCAGGGCACCGGCGACGCCGACGATGATCCCGCCGAAAATCATGCCGAGGCTTTGGCGGAGCACAAGCCGCACAACATCGCGGGCGCTGGCTCCGACGGCCATACGCACGCCGACTTCGGCGACGCGCTGGCCGGTGAGATAAGCGAGCACCCCGTAGATCCCGATGCAGGCAAGGAGCAGAGCGAGCCCGGCGAACAGCCCGAACAGCAGCAGGAGGAAACGCTGGCGGGCGAGGCTCGCTTTCGCAAGCTGTTCCATGGTCCGTTCCTCATAAAGGACTTCGCCGCGGGAGTCGCTGCTGACTTCATGCCGCAACGGTTCGAGCAGGCTCAACGGCT
>DATAZF010000143.1:0-6897 GCA_036272235.1 Bryobacteraceae bacterium
ATGGCAGGTTTGAAGGAAGAAGCTCGATATGGCAAATAACGGAAACAAGATGTGGGTCGTCTGTTTGAAAATCTAAAAAAGAACCGATCAGAGTTGAAGCCGCGCGCATTAGGAGGGTAAACGATCAATACGTCTTCACAGATGAATCAGGGGAAGACGCCGGACTTTACGACGTTTGCGCAGTTGAGGGGTATTCGGCGGAGCCGGTAGCTCTTGGCCCTCGCGTCGCCGTCACAATCGAAACCATAGGCGCACCAGCGGTTGAAGAGCTGACTGCTTCCGAGTGATGGCCGTGGGAATACGGTTGCAAAACACAAGATGCCTGCAACGGCACACATGCCTTACACTCGTTCGCGAAGAAGACAAGCTCATCTATTCGTTTTTCAACACCGACAAGATCATGGATTTCCTTCTCTCGATTGGAATGCGACCCTTCGTCGAGCTCTCCTTTATGCCCGAAGCGCTGGCGTCGGGCACACAGACGGTCTTTCATTACCGCGCCAATGTGACGCAGCCGGCCGACTATCGGCAGTGGGCAACGCTGATCCGCCAGCTCGCCAGCCACTGGATCGAACGATACGGCGCGGCTGAAGTCCGGCAGTGGTTTTTCGAAGTCTGGAATGAACCGAATCTCAGCAGTTTCTGGAAAGGCAGCCAGCAGGATTATTTCCGCCTCTATCGTGAAACCGCCCTCGCCCTGAAGCGCGTGGATGCGGCTTTTTCCGTGGGCGGCCCGGCAACGGCCGACAACAAATGGTCACGCCTTTTCTCGATTACTGCCATCGCCACCGCGTGCCAGTGGATTTCGTTACCACCCATCATTACCCGACGGACGCCTTCGGCAAAACGAGCACCGATACCGTGACGCAACTTCAGCACTTCCAGCGCGAGGCACTGAAGAAGAAGACGGCCGGTGTGCGCCGTGAGGCCCGCGAACTGCCGTTGTATTACACCGAATGGAATTGTTCTTCGAATCCGCGCGATCCTCTGCACGACGAGCCGTTCGCGGCAGCCCTGGCCACCAGGATCATCATGGATGCGCAGGGTCTGGCGCAAGGCTATAGCTATTGGACATTCAGCGACATTTTCGAAGAGAATTACTTTCCCTCCGTGCCATTCCACGGCGGCTTTGGACTTCTCAATCTCTATGGCGTGCCAAAGCCCGTCTACCGTGCCTTTCAGTTGTTGCATCACCTGGGCGAGAACCGGCTCGACGTGGAAGGCCGCCACTCCACCGTCGATGTCTGGGTGGTGAGGAAAGACCATGCCGCGACGATTCTCATGAGCAACCTTGCGATGCCGCGGCACGCGATTCAAACCGAATTGGTGGAAGTGACGCTAAGCGGCGCACCCCTGCCGCGCCGCTCATGGATCGAGCGCATCGACGAGGATCACGCCAACCCGCGCCGGGACTGGGAGCAAATGGGAAAACCGGAATATCCTTCGCCCTTACAGGTCCGCCGGCTGGAGACCGCTTCGCAGATGGGCCAAGAAGATATTCCATGGAAGCGCGAGGCGGGCGCCGTGCATTTTTCAGCGTCGTTGCCGCCGCAGAGTCTGGCGGCGATCACGTTCGAGTTCGCATAGAATCTTCATCGAGAGATGCCAGATAAGCGGGAAACATCACAAACGCGCGGATCCTCCCGCAAAGCGCCGGCGAGCGACGCCGGGATGCTCGATACGCTGCAGCGCGCGACCTTCGACTATTTCCTGAAGGAATGCAGCCCGGAGAACGGATTGGTCGCAGACCGCAACCAGCCGGGATCCGCGGCCAGCATCGCGGCGACAGGGCTCGCGCTCACTATCTACGTCGCGGCGGTTAAACACGGTGTTTTGTCGCGTGTGGCCGCCGCGGCAAAAGTCCTGACGATCCTGCGATTCCTTCACTGCAGCAGGCAGGGTCCGGAGCCCGATTCCACGGGCTACAAGGGGTTCTACTATCACTTTCTCGACATGAAGACAGGGCGGAGGGCGCAGAATTGCGAACTTTCGACAATCGATACTGCAGTGTTGATGGCTGGCATACTAAGCGCCTCCGCGTGGTTTACCCACGACACGGCGCGTGAGCGTGAAATTCGGCAACTGGCGGACGCGCTCTATGCACGTGTCGATTTTCAATGGGCGCAGGATGGCGCGGCGACCATCACGCACGGCTGGAAGCCGGAATGCGGATTTCTTCCCTACCGATGGGACACCGGTTACAGCGAGGCATTGATTCTCTACGTGCTCGCCGCCGCCGCGCCGCATTATCCGGTCGCGCCCGGGGGCTACCGCCAATGGGCCGCGTCGTTCGAGATCAGGAAGGTATACGATCTCGAATACGTTTATGCCGGGCCGCTTTTCATCCACCAGCTTTCGCAGATATGGCTCGATCTGCGCGGCGTTCAGGACGATCTGAACCGCAGACTGGGTTTTGATTACTTCGAGAACAGCCGGCGAGCGACCTATATTCATCGGCAATACGGCATCGAGAACCCGCGACGTTTCCAGCATTACGGGGAGTATGTGTGGGGACTGACGGCAAGCGACGGTCCCGGCCCGGCAAACGTCAAGGTGGATGGCGAGCCGCGTGAATTTCACGGATATCTGGCGCGCGGAGCGCCCTCTGGCCCGGATGACGGCACCGTGTCGCCATGGGCTGTCGTGGCGTCCATACCATTTGCGCCGGAGATCGTCATCGATACCGTGCGGCACGCCATCGAACGTTTGGAGTTGCAGGGTCAAAGCGAGTACGGCTTTGACGCCAGCTTCAATCCGACATTTCCATCGAAAGGAAGAAACCGTCACGGCTGGACTTCGCGGTGGATTTTCGGGCTGAATCAAGGTCCGGTTGTGCTGATGATTGAGAACTTCCAGTCGGGCTTCGTTTGGCAGATCATGCGCTCGAGTCCCCACATCGCGCAGGGACTCCGGCTGCTGAGCTTCGGTGGTGGCTGGCTGGAGCGCGCGGACGTTTAGCGGCGGCGAACAATCGCACCAGGGCCTTGAAATTGCTATGGCTGAAGGTCAGAGGCATCGCGTGAAGAAAACCCCTGCGCGCACTCCTGGCGAGCGGCAGAAGAAGATCCAGAGACAAGTGGCGGTGGCCGACAAGCGGCATCCGAAGATAAAGCCGCGCGGCGCGATGCAGGCCGGAGCGCGCCGATATCCGGAGCCGCCTTTCCCGAAACAACATCAGAGCAAGCCGGGGTTGGAGGCGCGACTTAATCCCGCGCCGCTTTGCGATGCGCCGTTTTACCGGGGGTCCGGAAAGCTGGAGGGTAAGGTTGCGTTGATTACGGGCGGCGACTCGGGCATCGGCCGGGCCGTCGCTATCCTTTTCGCGCGGGAAGGTGCGCATGTCGCGATCACCTATCTCAATGAGCACAACGACGCGGATATGACGCGGGAACGGGTCGAGGCGGAAGGCAGGAAGTGCATTCTCATTTCAGGCAACATCGCCAGCCGGAAGTTTTGCGAGAAGGCCGTCGCGCGAACTGTAAAGGAACTCGGCGCGATCGACGTCCTGGTCAACAACGCCGCGTTCCAGGTGCACACTTCGCGCTTTGAGGATCTGAGCGATCTGCATTTTGACGAGACGCTGAAAACGAACCTGTACGGCTACTTCTATATGGCGCGGGCGGCGGTGCCGAGGATGAAGGCGGGGTCCGCGATTGTTAACACCGGATCGGTCACGGGAATTCTGGGGAGCGAATCGCTGCCGGACTATTCGATGACGAAGGGCGGTATCCACGCGTTCACGCGCTCGCTCGCCACCCACCTCGTGCCCCGCGGGATACGCGTGAATGCGGTCGCCCCGGGGCCGGTCTGGACTCCGCTGAATCCATCCGACAGGCAACCCGCCGATGTAAGTAAGTTCGGCGCCGATACGCCGATGAAACGTCCGGCGCAACCGGAAGAGATCGCGCCGGCATACGTTTTTCTCGCATCGCCGCAATGCTCCAGTTACATTACGGGCGAGATCCTGCCGATCATCGGCGGTTACAGCGGTGGCTGATGGTGCGATGAAACGCAGGAGTGGCGCCACTTCCAAATCCGCGTTACTCCTGATCGACGTCATCAATCATTTCGAATTTCCGGATGGCGCTCGCCTTCTACGTCATGCGCTGCCGATCGCGGGGCGCATCGAGCGGGTGAAGGCGCGGGTTCGTCAAACCGGCATGCCGGTTCTCTATGTGAACGACAACTTTGGGCAGTGGCGGTCTGACTCCGCCGAGCTTCTCCGCTATTGCCTGAACGAGAATTGCGCCGGACGGGACTTTGTCGAGAAGGTGAAGCCGGACCGGAAGGATTACTGCGTCCTCAAGCCCATGCATTCGGCGTTCTACCAAACGCCGCTCGACGTCCTGCTGCGTCATTTGGAAGTGGAGTCGCTGATCCTGGCCGGAATCGCGACGAACAGTTGCATTCTGTGCACGGCGCATGATGCAGACATGCGGGATTTTCAGGTGACCGTCCTCTCGGATTGCTGCGCGGCGCGGACAACGCGCGAACACAAACAGGCTATCGAGCATATCGGCGAGATGGCGAATGCCCGTGTGATCACATCATCCGGTTTGCGGCCGGCGCGCGGTCGCTGAGCCGATGGCGCCGATTACACATCCTTTCAGCAACGCGGCGATCGCCGACAAGCTGGCAAGCCTCGCCCAGCTCATGGCCATACAGAAAGAGAATCCTTTTAAGGTCAAGGCATACCGGCGCGCAGCGACCCGAATCCGCAGTATCGCGGAAGGTATGGAGGATATGGTCCACAGCGGTGAAGATCTAACGGCCTTTGCAGGGATCGGCGATGCCATCGCCGCCGCCATCCGCGAGATCGTCCTGACGGGATCGTTGGGGAAGCTTGACCGTCTTCGTGCCGACGCACCCGCGGGCGCGGCAAGCATCGGTGATTACCCGCGTCTCGACGCCAGGCGCGTGATGCGCATTTACAAGAAACTGGGCATCGATTCGATCGATGCGCTGCGGCAACGCCTTGAAGCGGGCGAGATCGAACGGCACTTCGGCGCGCGAATGTCCCAGCACATCTCGCAAGGCCTTGGCGAGCCGCAGGCGATGTTGCTTTACCACGCGGATCCGCTGCAGGCCACGATTGAGGAATACCTGCTCGGCTGCCCTGGCGTGAAGCGAGTGGAAGCCGCGGGCGCGGGGCGGCGCCGAGTCGAGACTGTCGAGAGGCTTGTTTTCGTCGTCGAGACGAACGACTTCCCTGCCCTCGTCTCGCGCATGCAGAGATTCGGCGGCGACACTCCCCTGCTGTCGCAGGCGCGGGGACGGGCGACGTTCCGGCTGGCCGCCGGTATAGTTCTTGATTTGCGCCAGGAGGAGCCGTCACGCTGGGGGCTTCGAATGATCGCCTGCACCGGTTCCGCGACGCATTTGCGGAAGCTGCGAGCGGTAGGACCTTTTCGGGAACTCGCCGCGAGTCGGGATGCATTCGCCGACGAAGCGGCGGTATACGCGCGCTTCGGATTGGACTATATCGTGCCGGAACTGCGTGAAGGTCGCGATGAAGTCGAGCGCGCCCGCAGTCATTCCCTTCCCGCTCTCGTGACCGGAGCAGACATCGTGGGCGAACTGCACGCCCACTCCACATCCAGTGATGGAAGTAATTCGATCGAGGATATGGCAGCCGCGGCGCGCGCGCTCGGCTACCGGTATCTCGGCATCACCGACCATTCTCAAAGCCTGAAGATCGCGCGGGGCGTGAGTATCGCCGATCTGCGCGCGCAGATTCGCTTTATCGACAAGCTCAATGCTCGGCTCACGGACTTCCACATCCTCAAATCGAGCGAGGTTGACATTCTCGCGGACGGATCCCTGGACTATCCGGATGAGCTGCTCGCGGAGCTCGACTACACCGTTTGTTCCATTCATTCGCGTTTTGGGCTGGGCCGCGAGGCGCAGACGGAGCGGATTCTGCGCGCGATGGACAACCGGCGGTTCAATATTCTCGGTCATGCAACCGGACGGCTGCTTCTCAAGCGTCCAGGCTACGAGATCGATATCGAGCGGCTGATTTCGCACGCAAAAGAAACCGGGTGCTTTTTCGAGATCAATTCGAGTCCGGACCGCCTGGATCTTCCGGCGGAATATGCACGAAGCGCCGCGCTCGCCGGGGTGAGAATCGCAATTTCGACGGATGCCCACAGCACGCGCGAGTTTCCCCTCATCCGCCACGGCATCGACCAGGCGCGGCGCGCAGGTCTTGAGAGAAAGATGGTAATCAACTGCCTTGCGTGGGACAGCCTCATGCCCCTTTTCAGGCGGTAATAGTGCGATTCATGCCGGGCACGCCGCCGCATTGTGGATGGGTGGAACTCCGCTTGCGGAACTCGCAAGCATGCCCCCAGACGAAACGCTTGCATCATTCGACCTGACGAGGCGCGAGGCGTTGAGCACCATCAGCCTCGCGGCCGCCCCGCTTGTCCTCGGTTCCGAGACTGTGGCTTCGGCGGCGGATACCAGCACAAAAAGCTCTACAGAGATTGCGCTGCACATTAACGGAAAACCGATTCGTCTTACCGTTGATCCGCGCTCCACGCTGCTCGATCTTCTCCGGGAGCAACTGGGGCTGACCGGAACCAGGAAGGGGTGCGACCACGGACAATGCGGGGCCTGCACCGTCCTGATCCAGGGCCGGAGGGTGAACAGCTGCCTCACGCTCGCCGCGACCCATGATGGTGAAGAAATCACCACGGTCGAGGGGCTCGCTCATCCTGACCGCCTCGATCCGATACAGACGGCGTTCATCGACCACGACGCTTTTCAGTGTGGATACTGCACACCGGGGCAGATTTGCTCTGCAAGCGCATTGATCGCCGAATTGAGGCGCGGCGACGCAAGCTTCGTGACTGCCGACCTGACACAGAAGCACCCAGTGGTGTTAAGTGACGA
>DATAZF010000144.1:0-5285 GCA_036272235.1 Bryobacteraceae bacterium
TGACGGCCGTCGATGGCGTAGGTGATGGTCGAATTGGCAATTGGACCAGGCAGCACCTCATCCCACAACACCTTACCGGTATCCTGATCGAGCGCGCGAAGGTGCTGTGCGAGGTCGCCGAAGAAGAGCAGATTGCCGGCGGTGAGCAGAATGGCGCCGTTGATGGGCCCGGGGCCCTTGAAGATGTGATCGATCTTTCCGGTGGCTGCATTGATCTTGGAAACGCCGGAGAGCTCGTTGAGCTTCGAGGGGTCGCGCACGACGCCGTTGTGGGAGGAGCGCGTGCCGAGCTCGCCCTCCTTCTCTTCATTGCAGGCGTCCACGAAGGGCGTGTACAACGAATTCGTGATGGGGCTGTAGCCCTGCGACCAGTAGCTGCGCGTATTAAAGAAGCACACCGTATTGGTCATGTTGGGGTGGGTCAGCATGGCGCTTTCGTTCAAATAGGTGATGCCCTTCTCGTCGATGTTCTTCAGGAAGAAGTTCGGCACGTCGTAGGGCCAGGGATTGGCCCACAGGAATTCCCCCGTATGCCGGTCCAGTGCGAAGACGCCGCCGGATTCACCGGTGGCGAGAACAATATCGCGGCGCTCGCCCGCCTTGATTTTGGCGTTGAACCACTTCGCGGTGGCATGCGTTGGATTGAGAGCGGTGGTGACCAGGATGCGATCGTTGGTCCAGTCCTCATCCCAATCGTCGCCGGGCAGGTGTTGGTAGTACCAGTTCAGTTTACCCGTGTCGGCGTTGATCGAGATAGTCGAATTGCTGAACAGATCGGCGGGGGCGTGCGTCGGAATCGCGTTGAAATCGCCGTGGCGTTCGAGACGGGAGTTCGGCGTTGGATTCGCTACACCCCAAATGATGGAGTTGGTGGTCGGATCCCAGGTGCCCGCGAGACCCCAGGGACCGGCGACGCGCTTGTTATCCGGAAGGCCGCCCCAGGTGTCGCCGCCTGGCTGGCCGGTTTCGGCCGCCGTCATGAACTTCCACAGCAGTTTGCCTGTCTTCGCGTCGTGCGCGGAAATGTAGCAGTTTTCGTGCTTGCCGCCGCAGGCGCCGCCGGAGATCACTTTGTCCCCGGCGACAATGGCTCCCTGGGTGGCTCCGCGGGTTTCGGTCTTCGCTTCCCAGCGCAGCTCGCCGGTCCGTGCATCCACCGCAACGAGGTAGCTGTCGGGCGACGTCCAGTAGACCATGTCGAAGCCGATTGCGATCGTCTTGGCGCGCGCGCCGTTTTTGATGTTCTGGGGAATGTTGCGTTTGTACTCCCAGAGGAGCTGACCGGTGGCAGCATCGAGGGCCTGGATGACGGCACCCGGCGCCTGCAGGTACATCACGCCATCGTGCACCAGCGGGATTCCTTCCTGCGAGCCGGCGCCCTGCGTGATCGACCACGCGAGCTTGAGTTGGCCGACGTTGGACTTGTTGATCTGCTGGAGCGGCGAAAAACGCTGCGCGTCATAGCTGCGGTTGTACATCAGCCAGTCGTTGGGGCTGGGGTTCTTGAGGGAATCCTCAGTGAGGGGCACAAGGTTGCGGCCTGGCTGTTGCGCAACGAGCTGCTGAGCAGTGACGTGAATCGCGATCACCAAAACGAGCGCGAGGGTGGCGGAAGCAAAGTCGGTAATGTGGCGTTTCATGGGTCGGGGAAATTATATAGCGTCCGGGTGCCCCGCTGGGGAAGACCTGTTGAAAACGCCCGGGGTTGTGCTCGTTGTGTACTCGTTCCGCTTATCGCCGCTGAATGAGCTCGATGCGGTTACCGGCTGGATCGATCGCGATGCCGATGACGATGCCTGTATCCCGGAACGGACGTGGATCCCCGGTCATAGTTCCACCTGCGGCTTTGACAGCCGCGACGGTTCCCGCCATGTCCTTCACGGAAAGAATCACGTGCGCTACCGGGTCTTTCACGTCGTCCGAATCGCGGTGAAAAAGTATCATAAGCGGGTTCTTGTTGGCCTTGGCGGCTTCTACCGTAGCGCCGAAGTTCACGAAGACCTCGGTGCCTCCTGGGTTGACGATTCGGTTGACCTTCTGCATACCGAACGCCGCGAGGTAAAACTTCGCCAGCGCGACGGTGTCTTTCGCGGCAATGCGCGTCGAGTCGAAGGACACCTGAGCGTGGGCGGCGACTGCCAGCAGCAGCGCCACTGACATCGCCATCGCGGTTGTATAAGGTCTCTTCATCAAAGCCTCCGCTGCCGGGTTTCATTCATGATAGATCGACGTGCCTTACCTCCCGGTGCCCCACGGCAAATCCGGCTCGCGACCGCGCCGCGTGCGGGCGAACTTCCAATCACGCAAAACAGTTTTCTTTGATGTCTTCTTTCCGGCCTTGCGGGTTCCCGAGCCGAGGACCCATTTGCCGATCCTGGCTGCCAAATGCTTTCCACCGGCCGCAAATTGTGCCTAAAATAACGGTTGAAGTTGAAGGTGTCGGTCGCACCTTACGGATAGAATGCCCTGAACACTGCGCGCAGAACGCTTGCTCGCCACAGCCCGGGATTCGCAAGCCCATTCCTGGAAACATTCCCAGGGGAGGTTACGGATGAAGAAACGGATTTACTACCTGGCCTTGCTGGCCGCGTCCACCAGTGGACTGTTCGCGCAGACTTTCAAAGGCACCTGGCAAGGCGGCTTGAAGATCCCGCAGGCGCCGAATGGCGAGTTGCGGATCGTCATGAAAATCGAAACGAACGAGAAAGACGCGCTGAGCGCCGAGTTCTACAGCATCGACCAGAATCCCACGCCAATCAAAGCGGAGTCGGTGAAGACGAGCGGGCAGGGGATCAAGGTCAACATCCCGACTCTGAACGGCGCCTTTGAAGGAACCCTCAGCAGCGATGGCAATACCATCAACGGCACGTTCACTCAGGGAGCGCCAACTCCCCTGGTTTTGGTGAAAGCCACGCCTGCCACTGCCTGGACGATCCCGGAGCCCCCGCCACCGCCGAAGATGATGGACGCGAACGCCAAACCGCAATTCGAAGTCGCGACGATCAAGCCGTCCAACCCCAATCGGCCAGGTTGGGGTATTGGCATCAACCCGAGCGGGATGGTCAACACGCTCAACACGACCCTCGCCGATCTGATGAAGTTTTGCTACGACCTGCATCCGAAGCAGGTCGTCAATGCACCGGCCTGGTTCGATACCGAGAAGTTCGATGTTTCGGGGAAGCCGGATACGCCCGGCATGGCCAGCCTGCCGCAGATGAAAGCCATGATGCAGCAACTCATCGTCGATCGCTTCGGCCTGAAGTTCCACGACGACAAACGCGAGCTGCAGGCTTATGCGATCACAGTCGCCAAAGGTGGAGCGAAGGTTAAGAAGGAAGAGAACGTGAAGCTTCCACTGCCGGGATTTGGTGGTGCGCCGCAACGCGGCTTCAATATTCGAAACGCCACGATCGCCGAGTTTGGCAGTGTGATGCAGGCCCAGTTTATGGATCTGCCGGTAGTCGATCAGACCGGGCTCGGCGACACGCGCTATACGTTCGTTCTCAAATTTACGCCGGACCCGGGGATGCGTCCGTTCGGCGGAGCGGCGCCGCCCGGACCGCCGCCCGCGCCGGATGCCGATGCCCCGCCGGATCTCTATGCGGCGATGGAGCAGCAACTCGGCCTGCGGATGCAGAAGACTCGAACCAACGTGCCGGTGATGGTGATTGACAAGATCGACAAGCCCTCGGCGAACTAAAGCAATTTCGCGGGGCAGCGCGATCCTTATTAGAGCAATTTGACAATACTTGCAGGGCAGGATGGCATCCAGCGCGGGATTGCCAACCTCTTCGCCACATTTTTGATGAAGCCGGCCTGAACCATCGGTATCACGTAATTACGAGGCCACAGGGCCGGGTCGCGCCGCCCTTTTTGCCGCCTGGTCAGCGCCAGGGTCACTTTTGGGCTATGGGCGGTATCCGAACTGGTCTGCCGGAAATGATCTCATTGATTCCGGTGCCGTCTCCGCGTGATATATTTGCGCCGATGGAACGAAGAACATTCTTAACGGGCCTGACGGGCGCGGCTGTGCCGCTGATTACGGGGACAGCGCTTACCGGGGCTGCCGGCAGCCTGTCCGCGCAAACGCCTGCGCCTTCCCGTGGACGCATCAAGCAAAGCGTGATGGCCTCCGTTTGGACCGGCTCGAAGACCTCGTTCGAGGAGAGGTGCAAAATCCTCGCCCGCATTGGCTTCAAAGGAGTAGATCTCCCCACCGCCCAGCAGGTGCCGATCCTGACGCAAAACGGCCTGGCGCCCGCCATGATGACTGGCACGGGAACGAGCTTCCAGAATGGGTTGATCCGTAGGGAGCTCCACGACAAGATCGAAGAGGCCACTCACGCCGGGATCGACACCTGCGCAAGCGTCGGATGCTCCGTTCTTATCGCCATCCCCGGCGAGCGGCGGGGTATGTCTCGCGAAGAAGGCGCCGATAACGCCGTCGCGATCCTGAACCGCGTGAAGGGCTATGCCGAGCAAAAGAACGTCAACGTTTGCATGGAGATCACGAACTCAAAGGTCGCCGCGGATCAGCGTACCGATCAGGTCTTCGATCATGTGGCGTGGGGTCTGGATGTGTGCAAACGCGTTAACTCTTCTCGCGTGAAAATTTTATACGACATCTACCACGCCCAGATCATGGACGGCGACATTACGCGCACGCTGCGCGAGAACATTGACCACATCTGCCACATCCATGCCGCGGGGGTGCCCAGCCGGGCGGAAATCGACGACAAACAGGAACTCAATTTCCGCTTTATCGCCAGCACGATCGCCGATACGGGATACACCGGATTTATAGCCCACGAGTGGCGGCCTTCCAACGGTAACGATTCGGTGAAGAGCCTGGAGCGGTGCTTCGAGATTATGAACGTTTGATTGTCGGAAACTGAGCGCACAGGCAGAAGGTCCGTTATGCGCGGTCAGGAAAAAGTCGAACCAATCTTGTCCGGCGGCAAACTCGGATTCCACCGGTAAGTTCGATATCCGGATCCGTATTTGGGCCCCCTCGACGAGGTTCGAGTAATAGCAGTTCATTGCGCGCACAAGATCGCAAGCGAGGCTAATACGGAGGGTTTGCTGCACATAGGTCAGATGCAGCTACGCTGAGACTCCACCCGAATGGACAGGGTCTTGAGTAGCCCGATGCATTGGTACTCGGATTTGACAGCGCGGTGAGGTCGAATTTTCCTCTTACGGGATTTTCTTCTTTATGGCGCATCCAATCGCGCAGTCCGGTGAAGCGCCAGGCGCACCTCGCCCTCCGATCCAACGATCTTCCT
>DATAZF010000145.1:0-8372 GCA_036272235.1 Bryobacteraceae bacterium
GTGGTTCCCGCCCAATCAACGAACAGCTTCTCGCCGGCCTTGTGTTCCTGGCGCAACACTACGTCTTGTTTGCGGCGCCAGCGCTGGTACAGCTCACAAAAACGGGAGTAGCGATAACCGTCCGGGTTCGCCTGCCGGTACTCCTCCCAGAGCAACTGCTGAGTCAGGTGTGGATGACGCTGGCGCTGCTGATGACAGTCGGCGAAGTCTGGCATCGCCAACCCCGCCGGGCGAGGCCGTGGAGGACCACCGAACAAGGCAGTCTCCAGCCGGTCCTCGTCCCAATCCTCCCCGAGCGGCCACGTCAATCCCGCCGCTTCGGCCCGTTGCAAATACTCATGAACGGTTCCGAGGCCAATCGAACAACCGCGGGCGATTGCTCGCAGCCCCAAACCCACAGCAAACTTCAATCGAAGAACTTCTTTGATCTTACGCACGGACAATCTCCTGGCTGGCAAGCAATCCTTCCTTTCTCAGGAAGGCTACTCGCCAGTGTGTTGTCCAGCGCCGCTGGCTTAATGGAAATCCGGGCTCAAGCCGAACGCGAGTCCGGGATCGGCCTGAAACTGTTCGGCTTCATCGCGGAATCGGTGTTCACCTTCATCCCGGAATCCTGTTCGGGTTCATCCCGGAACAGCGTTCGGAATCATCCCGGAATCGCGTTCACGTTCCTCCGGATTCCCCATCCGGAGCCCGGCGTGATTTTGGGACGACGAAGTCGAACAGGAGATCGTAGCCGCTGAGCCCCGTGAACTTCACCTTCGGAGTGTAGTGCACGCCGTTGAGATCCATCCACGCGATGACTTCTTCGAAGAACAAGTTCTTCACGACGGGTTCAGCCAGGTAGAAGAGATCGTTTATCGCGAGCATCGCCTGGATGAGGCCGTGCTTTTTTAGCGGGAAATTCTCTGGCGTTGCCGTAACCTGCAGTTGTTCGTAATCGAGTTTCACGCCGAACCGTTTAGCGTCATCCTCAGTAGTTCCTGGCGCTTCGACGGTTCCAGGTTGCACCCGGAGCTTTCGAGATCCTGCATGATATGGCCGTCATCCGTCAGGAGGAAGTGGCCGTTTACGCGCCTGGCATAATCTGGAGTTGGTCGTTATGACGGTCGACATACGGCGTTGTGATCTCGATCCGGTCACCAATCTCACGCAGATTTATGCTGTTCTTAAGCAGGCCGCAGATCGGTCCAGCAGGTCCTGGATATCGCGCCTCCGAAACGGTCGCTCCATATCAGTTTTCTGAAGGCCTTTCTATATGGTCGATCACTAATACGTCCACGGGCCCCCTGGCCGGCAGCAGTTTTAAGCCGACTTGTTCCTGGATGGCTTGAAATATCCCGGGAGCGTCTGGCGTCCTGACGGCGGTGGGCGCCGCACGGTCATCCGGGGCTGGTCCGGGCGTGGTTGAATCGTCGGGGGAAAACACAAGGTGTATCGCGAATTGACCCATAATGCCCGTCTTGTCGATAACGGGACGATCCAGAGCCAGGCCCAACAAGCCGGCGAACATCGAGAGCGTGCCGCCCTCGAACTCAACCGAGCCTCGCGGGTTCACAATATCCGTGCAACGCCTCTGGTCCGCGGTCAACTCGGGGAGGGGATGGCCTATGGCCGCAGGTATGCAGCTTCCTTCCGCGAGCGGTTTCAACTTTGGAGAGCCTTTGCCCAAAGCGAGTTCATAAACAGGTCCTTGCCGGGTTTCGCGATGAATTTTGAGCCGGAACCTGTTCTCCAGAACGCCTTGCATCATGGGGCCCTGCATCATCAATATGCTCGGCTGACCGTCCGATGTGGCGTCGATATCGAACCTCTCCGAATGCATCCAATCCGGGGCGCCCTCGATTGGAATCATTCGAAAGGAACTCAGATAGCCGCCCGCGTACCTGTTATACGCGACCTGAATCATACCGGTGTTATCGGTGTCGGCCAGAATCCCACAGGTGATCCTCAGCCTTCCCGGCGATGATCCTGCGCCGGGAGGCCCACCGCCGTTTGTAACGCCCGGCTTACATGGCTTGATCGAGACGACTTCGAACTTCGGGAACCGCCCGGGGCCGAGTTGAGCCGCTGGAGATTGAGGCAATGGAGATTGTGCTCGGATCCCCGCCGGGCTCATAATGCCGGCCAGGACAGGCAGTCCCAGAGCAGCTATCGCTCCGGCGGCCAGGACCGCCTGCTGGGCAAGGCTGATTCTGACCGTCATCCGGTTGGTCATGATGTCCTCGATTCTCTTCCGGAGATTTACTCCCGTCACTCCGGAGATGCAAACCAGGGGCGCCTCCAGATAAAGTCTGCAGACGCTGACAATCCCCTCGGCGTAAACCTGGGGGTCGATCGCAATTTGCAGAACTTTTTCGTCGCATGCGCGCTCCCGTTCTTCCACAAGCCGGCGCTCGATCCACCACACCAGAGGATGGAACCAGAACAACGCTTCGACCATCATGTGAATCGCCGCTGCCAGATTGTCGCGCCGCTGGACGTGGCATAGTTCATGCGCGATGATGGCGTCGAATTGGGCTGGCGTCAGACGCTCGGTTATACCCCGCGGCAGCAGCAAGACAGGCTTAAGAATCCCGAAAACGCCCGGCTCCAGGTGCGTGGGACCGAACATCGCCCTCGCAGGCAGGTTCAGAGATGCGGGCGATGCAGCGCGCAGGGCTACTCGTATACGCCGCCAGCGCCTGAACCAGACCAAAGAGTGCGCTGTGAATCCGCACAGCCATACGCCAAACAAAACAGCTGGAACCGGGCTCGTTGGTTTCGGCGCTGAATGAGTCGCGGGTGGGGAAGTCTGTAACGCGAAGGGCTCGCTGACCTGCTCCACGATCGCCAGGCGAGGCTCCGCGATCGCAGGAACATTGGGCCATGGCACTTCCCTGCCGATGCCGATCAACAGCGAAAACGGGACCAGGAACTTTATCGACGCGGTCATCCACAGCCCGTGCCGCAAGGCCGCGCGATTTCTCCGCAGCATCAGCGTCAGCAGCGCCACCGCACAGGTGAAGACAGTGGAGTGCCACAAGTGATTCTCGAGCTGCGAAATCATTGCCTCCCTTCCTTTCCGGGAGCCTTCGGTTTACCGAGCTTTGGTTTAGCGAGTTTTCGGATCGCTTGCTCAGCTTCCTTCACGTCTTCCAGCGTGAGTCTGCCGGATTCAACCAGGTGCGCCATGACCGGTCTGGTCCGCCCCCCGAACAGCTCCAGGAGCTCATCGATCAACTTCCGCCCGGCATCGTCGCGAGTTATCGCTGCGTCGAAGACGTTAGCGTTGCTGATTCTTCTGACAATCCTGACTGTTTTCTTGCCCTCGAACATCCGGTAAACCGTCGTTTGCACAGTGGTATACGCTGGCCTTTTCGATTCGGGAAAAGCTTCCTGAATCTCTCGAATCGAGCAGGGGCCACGATTCCAGAGGATTTCCATGATCCGAAGTTCGAGCCTGGATAATTTTGGGTGAGCCATTATCAATCCAACTACATTAATCAATAGAGATTACTACATCATGTAGTCAGGCTGCAATGGCTACGCCGGGTGGATGTCCTGCACTCTGACTGCACATAACCAACGACGCGCCATTAGTCGCGTGCTGCAATGCGAGGTCCGGCGAAAGGACGCCTATCTAATGGCTTTCCTCAAGTCGCCGTAGAGCTGATCAAAGAACGAACCATCGATGCAAGACCGAGGGGTTGACGGCATTCGCGTTTGGTCTCCGCCAAGCCGCGGTGGGAAATGTGGAATCGGCGAAGCTACGTAACGCCGTTCCAGACCAACCTTCGCCCACATCTCAAGCTGATCTTCCCCGGTGCGAAAGATTTCTGATAACAAATGGACGCGCCGTTTCGTAATACAGAGCGAAGGAACGTATGAGTCGAACGTCTGTGGTTGTGAGCTTGGTTCTTTGTGCGGCCCGTGCAGGGTTTTGCCAGATTCCGGCAACTGCCCCGGAGTCCGGGTTTGAGGTTGCGTCGATCAAACCCGCCGACCCCGCGGCTACCGGCGCGCGTGTTGGTGTATCGCCAGGAGGCATGTTTACGGCAACAAACGTCACGCTGAAGGCTCTGATCCAACAGGCTTATGAGGTTCGGGATTTTCAGATCTCCGGCGGCCCCGGCTGGCTCGATACGCAACGATACGACATCGCCGCGAAGTCAAACCTTAACGGCGCCTCCGATGACGAGATGCGCAAAATGACGGATCAACAGCGCGATGCCATCAAGGCGCAGTTCCTTCTGAAACTTCGGATGCTGCTGGCGGACCGGTTTCAGTTAAAAATCCACCGGGAGACGAAGGAACTCCCGGTCTACGCGCTCACGGTCGCCAGGAACGGGCCCAAAATCAAGATTGCCGTCGATGACGATGCCACCCGCAGCAGTCTGGGCATAAGGAGGGGGGATGCGGGTAAGGCGCAGATCAGGGGCATCAGGGTTCCCCTGGCGAATCTGGTTCGGATACTGTCTGACCAGGTTGGCCGCTCAGTGATGGACAAAACCGAGCTGAACGGAAACTACGACTTCAAAATGACGTTCACACCGGATATGGGCTTGCAAGGGCCGGCAGGAGACGGACCGTCGATCGTCACTGCCTTGCAGGAGCAACTTGGGCTCAGGCTGGAGTCGGAAAAAGGACCGGTTGAGGTTCTGGTCGTTGATAGCGCGCAGAAGGCATCTGAAAACTAGAACAAAGTTAAAGGAACGACGAGACCATGTCTGAAAATCTAACCGTCGCGATCGTCATTTCCACCTGCGCCTGCGTTTTCGGCTGGGCAGTCTGGGTGATTGCCGTCAACATCCGGCGCACTCGTACGGGCCGGCAAATCGCCGAACTCCACACCCGGCTGCTCGACCGCTTCACCGCCAGCCAGGAACTCATCGCGTTCCTCGAAGGGGAATCCGGCCGGCGCTATTTTGAAGCTCTCCAATCTGATCTCAAAGACCCGCTCACCCGTGTTCTCAACGGGATTCAATTGGGCGTGGTGCTCTTCCTGCTGGGCGTTGCTTTCGTTGCCGTGCGGGCCGGTCAGACCGACGACGTCGGACGAAATGCGCTTTTGATAATCGGCGTAGTGGGGATTGCGCTCGGCGCGGGTTTCCTGATTTCCGCTGTGATTTCGTACCGCCTATGTAAGTCCTGGGGGTTACTCGTAAAGAACAGGTAACCGGCGCTCCCACCAATGGACGAGGAGAGCTTTCACGCATTTTACGAACAGACGGCTCGCAACCTGCGAGCCTACCTTCGGTCCATGCTAACCGACCAAAGCGCCGTTGACGACCTGCTGCAGGAGAGCTACTTTCGTCTCCTGAAGGCCGGTCTCCCGCCAGCCACAGAGCCGGCGCATCAAAAAAACTATCTGTACCGGATTGCTACGAATCTGGTCCACGATCAGCGAAGGTCGCACAAGCTGGAAGTACTACCCGAAGAGCTGGCCACGCCCTCCATGGCGAATTGCCTCGACCAGGCCCACGACATCGAACGTGCGCTCGATCGTCTCAAGCCCAGGGAGCGCGATGTCCTTTGGCTGGCCTATGTCGAGTGTTTCAACCACAGGGAGATCGCCGGGATTCTGCATCTTGGCGCCGCCAGCATTCGTCCCATGCTTGCCCGAGCCCGGGCGAAGTTCGCTGGCATTCTGCGGCGGCGTGAGGTACGGGAATAAGATCAAGGGAGAAACGCCTGTGTCGGACTGTCCTTACGAACCGGGAATCGCTGCAGCGGTCGCCAACGGCTCGCTGTCGGAGGATCTCGTTCTTCATCTGGCGGAATGCCCGGTGTGCAGCGAAGAGCATTCGGTTGCACGGAAGATGCGGCAATTCGCGAGCGGACTGGCTGAGGAGCCCGGACCTCCCGCAGCCTCGATGTGGTGGCGTTTGAACCTGAGGATGCGCCGGGAGAGGGCGCGCCGTGCGCAGCAACCGCTGGTGTGGATGGGCCGGATCTTCTACGCGGCCATTGCCGTGACCGCGGCGTTGGTGCTGGCGTCGATTCCGGGCCTTTCGGGACGGACGGCCGTAATCGGACTCGCCGCTCTGAGCGCCGTCGTGCTGCCGGTGGCAATTGTGTTGGTGAGTTGGTCCCGTTCAAAGCTCTGATCGGGGCGTGCGTGCCGCGCTTGAGACCGGCAATCGCCCAGGCGGAATTGAGGCGGATCCGAGTTCTCCTCCGTCGAATCGAGATCCCGAGACTGCGACGCCCGGCAGGAGCAACTTATGTTCTGTTCACTTGCCGAATCTCATCCGAACGCGCTCTCCTGCTGATGGACGAGATTGCTGGCCAGGCCGAAGTCGCTCGCCGGGGAATCCGCCCCGTCGGCGCGCTTGGAAAGACGAATATGCAATCGCCCGATCAGAACCGGGCATGGCTCAAATCCCCGGCAATCTCCTGTCCCCGAACCCGATCTGCGCCCGCTTCGCCCTCCAGCAAGCCAACGCCAGCGCGATCACCAGATCGTCATGCTCCCCGCAGCCATCCGCTCCCAGGCGCACACGCCCGCCTGGCCTCGCTGTTCCCTTCACATCCGTCAACTCCCTCACCAGCGAACCCAGCTCCTTCAACCCGCGCGCGATCTTCAGTTCCTCGCGTTCCAGCAGTACCTGCACCACTGCCAGCAAATCTTTCTTCGGCACACTCCAGATCGAACCGGTCTGGCGCTGCCTGTCACCGCCGGTAATCGTCACCGCCGCGATATCGCACCCCAGCCGTGCGGCCCGCAACATGTCGACCACCGGCGCGCCAACGCCGGTGCCGTCCACCGCGACCGCGCAATCCCAATCCAGTTTTTCGACGATCCCGCGTACCCGCGACACCACTGCGGGATAAGGCGTTCCCAGCGGAACCCGCTCCACATGCCGAACGCGCCACACCTGGGCCCGGTCCATCCGCTCCACCACCGCGATAGCCGTAGGATCGTTCCGCTGCCCCAAATCCAACCCCAAATAAAACATGACTTCTTAATCCGCCTTCATCATTTTCGTCACGTAACAAAGGTTTAGGTTCCAGGTTTTGACCTTGGCCTTTGCCTTTCAAACATCCAAAGCCGGAAACCCATCGTCGATCGCGCGATCGATCAGATCCCTCCCGAAAACCGCCCCGCCGTTATCCACGAATTCCGCCATATACTCCTGCGCGAACCACAACGGACCCACCGCGCTCCGCTCGTCCTCCAGAAACTCCCCCGGAATGCGCGGGCAGTCGGTAGCCGTCACGCTTACCCGGAACCACCGCTCCTTCGCGTCATGCGTCCAGCACTCGTAGAAGAATCCGCGCTTGCCGTAAGGCGTGCTCATCAGCCACAGGTCGCCGCCGCCCACCGCCAGCATGGGACGCAGGGATTTGTACATTGCGTCGTCCACCCGTGACGCTTCGTCGATCAGCAGCAGCTTGACGTTCGAGAATCCCCGCGTAGTCGCTTCCATCCCCGGCAGCCCGACGATCCGCGAGCCATTCGGAAAGAGCAGGGAAGTCTCGTTGTCTCCATCGCCGCGCGGACGAATCCCGAGCTTCGCCACCATCTCCGACGCTTTGCGCACCAGTTCGGCGCTTTGCCGGTCCGACGGACTCGCCACCAGCACCAGGCTTCCCGGCCGCGTATAAGCCCGATGGACCGCCTTCACCGCCGCCACCGTCGACTTTCCCCATTGCCGCGTGCAATTCAAAATCCCGCGCCGCGCTTTGGACAAGAGAACTTCAGACTGCCGCGCATCCGGCTCAAACCTCAGCCGCATCCGCGCAAACTCCACCGCATCCATCGGCGTTGGAGGCGCAACTCGCCGCCCGCCGTCCCCGCGGCGTTCCTCGCAATCGAATGTGTACATGCCCCTCTGTACCACCAGGAAGCCCGAAATCGTCCTCCGCGACCTTCGGGAATCCCACGCATATCCGCCCAAACAATCAGGATAAAAATATTTCCAAAACCTGTGACCCACACCCTCATGTAGCGCTGGCGTTTCCGCTCTGGAAAACAGAGATCTCCGGCGGCCCGGCGATTTCCTGGATGCTGCGCTCGCCACCGGCTCAACAACTCGCTCCAGTGCAGCCCATCTCGTCGCTCCGTTCATCGAAAGCTGCACTCGGAAATGTCTGCCTCCTCGGCCAAACAAAATCTGACGGCGCTTCGACTGGCTGGTCACCAGGCAAGTAATCTCAATGAACCGGCCCGTGCCGTTCGCGAGCCCAGGCATTCCGTCGAATACAAGGGGCAATTTCACCAGGGAACGCACCCCGCCGTCTCCCTGGATTTATGTGCCCGCGAAAGCGACAGCCGCGAAATCGACACCGCCGTGCTCCTCCGCCGAGGCTTAAACGCTGCGGCCCGGAACGTCAAAAGGGCCAAACGCCGCTACAATAGGGCAGAGCGCAAATGCAGATTACACTCA
>DATAZF010000146.1:0-9735 GCA_036272235.1 Bryobacteraceae bacterium
AGCGCGATCACGGCGGCGAACAGCGTCGATTGGATCAGATGATTAATCACGAGGCGATTCCTGCTTCCTGCTGCTCATGGCCCGCAGCGTCTTCTGCGCGTTCCGCACGTCGGCCATCGACAATGACCCGGAGTCGATCAGGTGCGCCATAATCGGCTGTCCCTGCCCGCCGAACAAGGCCAGCAGGTCGTCTATCAGTCGCCGTTGCGCTGTCGCGCGCGTCACCAGCGGTTCGAAATAGTGGGCATTTCCCGTCTTCTTCCCACGCCGCAGCACCCGCTTGAATTCCAGCCGGTAAACAGTCGTCTGGATCGTCGTGTAGGCCGGACGCCGGTTCGCGGGAAACGCCTCCTGAATCTCCCGGATCGTCGCAGCGCCCTTGCTCCACAACGTTTCCATGATTTGCATTTCCAGCTTTGTGAGTTTCTTCATGAACGGCATCGGCAAAACTCTACTACAATCATGTGTAGGAAACAAGCGAGGAGGCATCGAAGAGTATCCTTTTACTTATGTCCGCCACTGCCGCCAGTGACCTCGCCCTCGCGCCACCCGAGCTCATCGCGAAATACGAGCCAGTCATCGGACTCGAAGTTCACGTGCAACTCGGCACCCGCACCAAGATCTTCTGCGGATGTCCCGCCAGCTTCGGCGCCGCCCCCAACACCAACGTCTGCCCGGTCTGCCTCGGACTCCCCGGCGCGCTCCCCGTCCTTAGCCGCGATGCCGTCGAGCTCGCCGTCAAAGCCGGCCTCGCCCTCAATTGCACGATCCGCGGACTCTCCCGCTTCGCCCGCAAGAACTACTTCTATCCCGATTCCCCCAAGGGCTACCAGATCTCGATGTACGATGAGCCACTCGCGGAACATGGCTTCGTCGACATCGAGCTCGAAGGCCGCACAAAGCGCATCGGCGTCACTCGCGTCCATATGGAAGACGATGCCGGCAAGAGCCAGCACGAAGGCTTCGCCGATTCCTCCCGCTTCACTTACGTCGACCTCAACCGCTGCGGCGCGCCCTTGATCGAAATCGTAAGCGAGCCCGACATGCGCTCCGCCGACGAAGCCTTCGCGTACCTGAGCGAACTCAAGCAGACCCTCCAGTTCGTCGAAGTCTCCACCTGCGACATGGAAAAGGGCCATCTCCGCTGCGACGCCAACGTCTCCGTCCGTTTGAAAGGCGCGGAGAAACTGGGCACCCGCGCCGAAGTCAAGAACCTCAATTCGTTCCGCTTCCTCAAACATGCCATCGAGTATGAGATCGCCCGCCAGGTGGCCATCGTCGACGCGGGCGGCACGATCCATCAGGAAACGCGCCTCTTTGACTCCGACACCGGCGAAACCCACGCCATGCGCAGCAAAGAGGATGCACACGACTACCGCTATTTTCCCGAGCCCGATCTGGTTCCGCTCCGGATCAGCGACAAGTGGCGCGAGGCGGTCCGGCTTTCCATGCCGGAGCTTCCCGCGGCGAAGCGCGCCCGCTTCATCGCGGACTATGGATTGAGCGAATACGATGCGCAGGTGCTGACTTCGACCCGCGCCATGTCCGAATACTTCGAAGTGGTCGCGGAAATTTCAGCCGACGCGAAGATGGCCGCCAACTGGGTCATGGGCGATCTCGCCGGACTCCTTAAAGCCGCGAACCGGGACATCTCCGAGTCTCCTGTCTCCGCGCGCCATCTCGGCGATCTGGTCCGCATGATCGTGAAAGGGGAACTCAGCGGCAAGATGGCGAAGGATGTTCTCCCGAAGATGGCTGACTCCGGCGACGCGCCTTCCGTCATTGTCGAACGCCAGGGTCTCAAACAGATCAGCGACTCGGGCGCGCTGGAAAAAATCGTCGACGAGATCATCGCCGCCAACCCGAAGCAGGTGGAACAATTCAAGGGTGGTAAAACAACCGTGATCGGATTCCTCGTCGGCCAGGTGATGAAAGCTTCCCGCGGCCAGGCGAATCCGGCGGCCGTCAATGAAATCCTGAAATCAAGACTGGAGTAAACCCGAATGCTCAACGTAGGCGATGCCGCACCGGAATTCAAAGTCCTGACCGACGCTGGCGAGGAGTTCGATCTCGCCGCTCATAAGGAAAAGATCGTCCTCTATTTCTACCCGCGCGCGGACACGCCGGGATGCACCATCGAATCCTGCGAATTCCGCGACTCGGTGAAGAAGTTCACGAAGAAGGGGGTTACGGTGCTCGGCGTCTCCCCCGACACCACCAAAGCCCAGGCGAAGTTCAAGGAAAAGTTCGACCTTAACTTCACCCTTCTCGCCGATGCCGACAAGGACATCGCCAATAAGTTCGGTGTGATGAAAGAGAAGAACATGTACGGCAAAAAGGTGATGGGTGTCGCGCGCACAACCTTCGTTATCGAGAACGGGAAGATCGTAAAGATCTTCAACAACGTGAAGCCGGAAGGTCACGCCGAAGAAGTCCTCGCGGCGCTATAACCCGCGCATCTCATCGATCTCCCGTGGCACAAGTCCCGGCCACGTTGCCCTGTCCATCGGTGAGCAGGAAAATGTGCGGCGCGGGCGCTCGCTACATCAGACGTCCGGGTTGGATCCGCTCAGGAGCGGCGCTTCTGCGGCTTCACATAATGGAATCGGATGAGGTAGATGTTCTGACCTTTGCCGTGCTTTGCGACCTTCAGCAAATCAACGACACCGAGAAAGCCGGACTCCCTCGCCAGCCGTGGCGTAATATCCGGCAACCCGATGGGCTCGATCGAATCCACCTCGATCTCACCCTCATCCATCGCATAGCGCTTTCCAACCGTGACATGCGGATTCTTCCAGATCCGGACGCTGCAGGTGATCTCCCCGCCGCGAACGCCTTCGCGCAAACGTTTGGCGAATAACATGATGTAACCATGGTCATATGACCATAGAGATTTGTGGAGACCATCAGCGGGGACAACTTCAAAGCCACCTGCCTCGCGCTCCTCGATAAAGTGGAGAAGACGAGCCACCCATCCGTGTCACCAGGCGCGGCAAACCCGTAGCCCGCTCGTCCCCATTGCTCCGCCGGGCAAACGCCGCATCCTCGGATCCATGGAGGGAACAGCGGAAATCGTCCGCGACATCGAATCCGCCGCAATCCCCGACTCCGACTGGGATGTGTTTCGCTCGTAACATACTTCTCGACACCCACAGCGAATCAGGAAGAATCTGGCGGCGGCCCTGGAGCACCCGGAGAATCAACTCTGGCTTTCAGCAAGTAGCGCTGCAGAGCCGCCTGATCGAACTTCCAGACAAAGACCCTGCCGACCGGTTAATCGCGGCAACCGCGCTGGTGCAGGGCCTCACCCGCGCTACCGCGGACCAGCACCCCCTGAAGTGTCGCAGCATCCGCACCACCCTGAACCGCTGAACCGATAGAATATTAGACGCACGAACAAATCCAACCCAGGCTGCGTAAACAAGATTATGGCGACTTTGACCGGTTCCACTCTCGAACAGATCCATGCCCTCCTGGCAGCGAAACGCTACTCCGTTACCGAAGCCGGCGATGGCGTCCTTCGCATTCAGGAAGTCGACAGCGGCATCGTGCTGCAGGCTGTCCTCTCCGGCGAAATCCTGTTTCTTTCGCTGGTCTGCATGTCGGTTCCCGCGGCCAGCCTCACGCCGCAGATCCTGCGTAAGATGCTCGCCTCCGACAACGGCATCTCCACTTCGCATTTCCAGCTCTACGATACCGGCGACGGCAACGTCGCCATTACCTTGAGCAACTTCTGCAAACTTCAGGAACTCGGACCGGACGACGAAGATGACATTCTCTCGTGCGTCAGTTTTCTCCTCGCCGATGTCGTACACGCCAGAGATTTGCTTGGCGCCGATTTATACTCCGCCTGACCGGCATAAAAAAGAAAGAGAGATCACATGGCATTCTTTTCAGACATCTTCAGCCGCGCCGGGCGCGTCGCCCGAGGCCAGGCCAATCAGGGCATGAACGCCATCGAGGACGCGACGTTTGAAGCGACCATCCGCCAGACGGTCGCCGACATGAAGACCGAGTTGAACAATGTGGTGCGCTCATCGGCCATGGCCATGAGCAACTACAACCAGCTCGATGCCGAGTATCAGAAGTACGTCCGGCAGTCGCAGGAGTGGAAAGACCGTGCCGGCCAGGCCCTCGACGCCGGCAACGAGGATCTCGCAAAGAAAGCGCTCGCGAAAAAAGCCGAGAGCGACCGCCAGATTGCGTCCCTGCAGACGTCAATCGACTCCGCCAAACAAGCCAGCGAGTCCTTGAAATCCCAGGTGGTCGAGCTCAAACACAAGATCGAGGAGGGTGAACGCACCGCCACGACCCTCGTCGCTCGCAAGAATGCGGCGATGGCGCAGCAAAAAGTCTCGGAAGCTTTGGCGGGCGTCGGCAAGGCGGACAATGCCTTTGCTACTCTTTCCAACTTCGAGAAATCGGTTTCGAAGGAAGAGGCCACCGCGAAAGCTTTCACCGAATTGGCCAACTCGGGTAAGGATTCCGACCTCGAAGCCCAGTTCGCTCAACTTTCGGGCCACACTGTCGACGACGATCTGGCCGCTCTCAAGCGCGAACGCCAGATGACCGTGACGGTCCAGAAGGAACTCCCCGCTGCAAGCGGCAGGAACTAGCGCCCGCGGCCACTTAAAAATCATGTTTTTCGACCGCAAGCCAGTCCAACAGCCGCAGGTGGATCTCGCCAACCTGAAGATCACCGATGCGCGCGTCAAAGATACGCTCTCCGTCACCGGAGCTGCCGAAGACTTCAGCGATATCGATTTCACCGTCGACCGGCGCGACCTCTACGAAGCCGGCAGCAGCCGGTGGACTGAGCTCAGCGGCACATGGCGCGATCGGCGTGTCTTCCTCGAGATCCATAACGACGACACCGTCCAGGTGCTCGGCAGTTTCGACGGCCGCCGCATCACTCTTGACGAACTCGGCTTGAGCGAGGACGATATGGCCCAGCTCGATACCCGCCAGAATCCGGCGGACTTCATCGACTTCGAAGGCAAGTTCTGGCTCTACCGCTTCAGCCGCGAGATGGGTGTCTTCAGCGACGGGGCCTCTACCGGCCGTGGATTTTACGGTTGGGAATTCCACGAGCAGGATGGCAAACGTTACCTGAGTGTTCGCAAATTCGAAGGTGAGCCTTTTGTCGCCTCCATCCGCGTGGACGTCGCGCCAACCGACATAACCGTATTTCGAGGAGCCTGATATGAATGCGCGCAAGCGCCCTGTCGCGATTGCGGGAACACTGCTTCTGCTCGCGGGCTGCGCGGGCAGCTTGCCCCGTGAACTTCGCAACCAGATCGCATCCGAAAAGACCGGTCTCCAGCAGACAGAGCAACAACTCAAGAACTCACAAGCCGCACTGAAAGAAGATCTCGCCCACTCCCCGGCTCTGTTCGCGGGCACGCCGGTTCTCACGCAGTGGCCCACGAGGCTGCAGTCCGCCCAGAGTTCTCTCGACCGCGCCAGGAACGACCTCGATCAACTCGACAAGCTGGGTCGCGCGAGCAACAACCCGGAGAACATCCGCCGCGCCAAAGGTCTCCTCGGCGAAGAGCGCGCCCTGCGGCAGTCGGCAGTTCGCGAATCGGAATCCGTCGTGTCGGACGCGACGAGCTGGCTCGACTTCGAGCGCAATGTGCCGCATTACGTCGTGTCGATGCAGCAGACCTATGACGACATTCACCACGTCGATCTGACCCCGGTGTCGCAAGCGGTCCAGAAAGCCGGAGAGGATTGGCCTGCGAGGAAGTCCGCGCTCGATGGGCGCTTCTCGGCGTTGAAGCAGTCATCCGCCGATGCGGACACACAATGGAGCGCCATCGCAAGCGCACGCCAGGATGCTTCGGCGGGCAACGCCAAGGGCGCGGAAGTCGCGACGCTGATCGAAGCCAACGACGCGCTGGTGCATGACAAAGACGCACTGACGCACGGCGCTGAACAATTGCAGTCCGAGAGCCGACAGCTTTATGATTCATGGGATAAAATCCTCGCTGATCTTGAAGTGGCGCATCGCGGCGGCGATACCGTCTACACCGAAAAACTGACCACCGTCCGCACACACTACACAGACGTCGCGGCAAAGAAAACCGAAACCTCCACCGACACGCACTGGACCGATATCTCCGCGCCTGCGTATCACGCAGTCGAGAACGACCTCGGCATGACAATCGCCCATAAGGACGCGGGCCTCTTCGACTCCGAAGCGCAAACACAGGCGCAACCGCCGGGGTTTGCTTACATCGCCTCCCCCGAACAGGGCCGCAACCAATACGGCTACTGGGATCATTCCGGCGGTCACAGCGTGTGGACCTGGCTGCCTGAATACCTCATCATGCGCGACCTGCTGTGGGGCCACAGTTACCGCCCGATCTACGTCAACGAATACAACGGCTTCCAAACGGCTCGACGCGCCGGCCGCACCTACTACGGCCAGGAAACGTCCGCTGCACCACCGAAGTACGGCAGTCACGGCACATTCACCACCCAGCGTTACGCAAGCAGCCGGTACGTGCAATCCGGTGGCTACTCGGGATCCGCCTATTCCTCAAATCGTTCGGCCACCGCCCCTCGCCCCGCGCCCAGCGCAGGCGAACCGCGTTTCGGATCGTCACCCGAGGAACGAGGCGCCGGAAAGCGTTTCGGCGGATCGAGCGGCGGACAGAAGTTCGGATCCGGCAGCAGCGGCCAACGCTTTGGCTCGCCCCGTCCGTCGGCCCCGCGGATGCCGGGCCGGCGTTTCGGGCGGCGGTGATTGCGCGCCAGCCTGACCGATTTCGAACACATCGAGACGCTCCGCTTCGAGGACCGGGTTGCCGACCGCTTGCCAACCTGTCCCACATGCGGTGTTGCGAAGAATTCCGCGGCAAAGAAATCGGCAATTAGATGCTAGCGGGCGAGATCGGCGAACTCCTCGTAAGGAAGATCCGACCCGAGCCGCTTTAGTTCCGCCATACAGTGCTCGTCTATCGCGCGTTGGCGCTCCGGACTCAACAATTCTCCCGCGCCGCCCTGCTTTCCATTGCGGATCATAGCGCCCTGGGTTTTCCATGGGAGCGGCTTGAACGTCCCGAACTTGTGATCGATCGGCTTCATGAATTCGAAGGTCGACTTCGTGCAAACCTCGCGAATGATTTCCTCTCCCACGTGAATGTCGAGAAACTCGGCGACTCGCCGCACCGTCCCTTCCAGATCGCGCTTCATCGCCTTGTACGACATCACCAGCACGTTGGGCCGGCTGCGCTGCGCCCAATATCCTGCGGCGTTCCCCGGCCACGATCCGCCCAGCAGGAATTTGCCGGCCAGAAAGAGCTTGTACATCGTGTCCACTGACGGCATCGCTGCCCCCAGTCCGCTGTCCCGTAGAAAAAAATATGCCGATACGAATACGTCCTTGGGATCGCGGATCACCGAGATGTAGCGCGCCTGTTCCGAGTAAGCGAGCAACTCCCAGTTCAAATGCGTCTTAATGACCCGCTTGCGCTCGGGAGCCGCCTGCCAGGCCGTCGCTTCCGCCAGCGGAATCGCATACTCACCCATCATGGGGCTCATCAGCTTCGCATCCGGCCACGGCACCACCGAGTGAATGTGGTCAAACTCGCCCTTGCCGTGGTGGATGAGCTGATAGACGATCTGCATCATCCAGTTGGTGCCGCTCTTCGCGTAGGTCATCACGAAGACATCCTGCGGGCCGGGGACGTAATCGCGGAAAGGGTTCTTTTTTACGAGCTCCTGCTCGCGCTTTGCGGCGAACGACCCCAGCATCTTTTCCGCCACGCCGAATTTCTGAGCGCCCCATATGATCGGCGCGAAAACGCACTGCATCCATACGCCCCCGATGAGCCGCGCGGCGAGAGGTGGCGGCTTCCGTACGAAGTGGGGAACGGGCATCGTCCGTCTATTTTATGATCGGTATGCCCGTGTCGCGCTGAAAGCGCAGAAGGCGCTGCTCCGCGGAATCCGCCGGTGTTTGGGGCACGCGGATCGCGTCCTTTTCGTTGGGATCCATGGTCATACGGTATTCCCCGCTCCGCGCGGAGTCGACGAATTCCATCATGACGTTGGTACCGATGCCTTCGAGGAAACGATAGCGCCAATCTTCAAAGGGAGCTTTATCGGCCGTCCCCTCGTGATGTGCATCGATCTCATCCGGCGGCCCGAATGAGATGTAGATCCGGCCGCGATCGGTCTTCCAGCCCGGCGTGCCGGTACGGTCCCCGAAGTTGTTGTCGACGTATTGAATACGTCGGTAATGTTCCTGCTCATATTCATTCAGGGGCGTGCCGGGGCTCGGGTCGCGCCGCAGCCAGAACTGCTCGACGAACTGCTCGCGTTCGGCGTCAGCCTGGAGGCGAAGGAAGGCCTGGCGCTCGACGTCGGTGATGATGTAGGTGACGTCCTCATTGAGCCACTTCTTCCAGGGCGTTCCGAGCTCATTTTTGAGGGCGTCAGGATCGGCATTCGGCGCGATCTCGGGGGCGGCAGCCGGAGGAAGCACGGGCCGCGTGCTTTGCGCTTGCGCGATCTGCCGGACCACGGGCTTCGCCGCTTTCCGCCTTTCCACCGGAGCCCCTGGCGCTGCGATCTTTGGCGCGGGTTGAGCGGATTGCCAGGCCGTTGCCGCCGCCGCCGTAATCAGCACAACCAGTCCGGCGGAGAACAGCGGCATAACGAAAGATGGTGACGCCGCTTCCGGATACAGTAAACGGCGAATTAGCTTCATCAAAGTTCCTCCACTTGCCGACAGAGCTGCGGCCGTCAGCCGACTCTCCGCGAGCGCACTGAGCGCAATCGCATATTCGTGAGCGTTCCCATTCGCTTTCACCACCAGGTCGTCGCAGCAATTCTCTCGCTCGACGCGGATGACGTGCGAGATCCACCAGACAGCCGGGTGATAGAAGAGCAGTCCTTCGGCTACTGTCTGGAGCAGATTCGCCAGATAGTCTCCGCGGAGGACATGGGCGAGCTCGTGAAGCAGGATGGACTCGATCTGGCTGGTGGGCATTCCGGAGAGCATTCCGATCGGAGTGAGGATGACCGGCCGCAGAAAGCCCATGACGACGGGAGTGTTCGCGATCGAGGACTCGAGCAGCGAGACGGCCGTCGCGAGTTTCAACCGTTCGCCGAGTTGTTGCAGGCGCTGCTGCCATGCTTCGGGTGCGAGACAAACGCCGGTCCGGCGCAGGCGGCGCGCTGCCGCCCAGCTCGCGGCGCCGCGCAGATAAAAGACGATGACGCCGGCGATCCAGAAGGGTGTCAGCCACGGCACGACCTCGGTCACCCTTAGTTGGTTCGACATGGCTCCGGAGATAAGATCCAGGGCCGGCACAGGCGCGGGGATGACCTGTGGGGTAGTGAAGGGATGCGAGGGCTCGGGCATCATCCGGAAGAGCGTGATGGCAGCGGCGGTGAGGATTGCGATCATCGCCACGCCGGCGCACAGGTAACGTACGCGGGAGGAGCGCGCGATGCAGAGCGCCACGGCCAGCGCGGCGGCTACGATGACACCTTCCCAGAGGGAGTGGAACAGCGTCCACCCGAGGGCACTTGCGAGCGGGGTATGGACCAGGCCACTGAAGATCGTCATCGCTTTCCTTTCTCGTATTCGTCAAGCAACTTGCGTATCCCTGCGATTTCCGCCTTCGATGCCTTGCGCGAGGCGAGCGCACCTTGCACCAGCAGTGCGGCTGAGCCGTTGAAAGCGCGTTGCAGGAGATCGCCGGCCAGTTGCTGCTGCGT
>DATAZF010000147.1:0-12614 GCA_036272235.1 Bryobacteraceae bacterium
CTATACGCCGGCGCATCTTCGAAAGCTTCTGACGGAGACCGGATACGAGGTCGAGGCAATCCTGAATTTCAACCGGATCTCGATGCCGGGGTGGAGATTCACGGGCCAGATCAGAAAAGCGAGGACGCTCTCCCGCTTTGCATTGAAGATTTTCGACAGATTCGTCTGGCTCTGGAGAAGAATCGACGAAGCACTGCCCTGGGAGCCGACGTCGATTATCGCGATCGCGAAGCGCCACTGAACGATAGAGTAGGAACACAATGCATCCGATCCTCGGCATTCGCGAACACAGGCGAAACCGTCTGCGCCACAACGGCGAAATTCCACCAATGCAAATCGGTAACTTGCGACATAAGGTGGGCCAGGCATTCGGCCTGCATTCAACGCCAGAGTTTTTTTCGACAGCCTGTTATAGAGGAGGTGTGACGCGTCCCCGGTCTTTTCTCAGCGGCGATATGTAATTCTCGACCGCGACGGCACTCTGATCGTGGAACGCAACTATCTGTCGCGCCCCGAAGACGTGGAATTGGTAGATGGCGCGGCCGAAGGTCTCCGCCGGTTTGAGGAACTGGGGTGGGGACGCATCGTCGTCACCAATCAGTCCGGCGTCAATCGAGGCTATTTCAGCCGTGAGACGGTGGATGCCGTGCACGAACGGCTGCGCAATCTGCTGGCACAATCGGGCGCGTCGATCGATGGCATCTACATCTGTCCGCATACTCCGGAGGAGGGCTGCGACTGCCGGAAACCGGCGACTGCGCTACTGCGTCAGGCTGCGGCGGAGTTGAATTTTGACCCGGCGCGAAGTGTTTTCATCGGCGACAAGGCCTGCGACGTCGAGCTGGGGCGGAAATTGGGAGGCGTGACGATCCTGGTCCGCACCGGCTATGGCGAAGAAGAATTGCGGACGAAAGGTGTTTCCGCGGACTATGTGGTCCACGATCTGAAGGAGGCAGCGGAGATTACGATGAAGCTCGACGACGAGCCGAAGAGCGCCGGGTTCTTCCGCGCGCACATGATCGAAAGCATAGCGGCAAGGCAGCGTGCCCTCGCCGAATGCGAAGCTTCGGTGGCAGGGGCCGCTGGTGCGATCGCACGAAGCCTTTCATCGGGGGGCAAGTTGCTGCTTTGCGGAAACGGCGGCAGCGCGGCGGACGCGCAACACATCGCCGGCGAGTTGGTGAGCGTCTTGTCAAAGGACTTTCCGCGGCAGGCGCTGGCCGCCATAGCGCTGACCGCGAATCCTTCCATCCTGACCGCCATCGCGAATGACTTTGGATTCGGAGGAGTGTTCGAGCGCCAGGTGGAGGCGCTCGGCCGCGCCGGCGATGTGCTGCTCGCAATCAGCACCAGCGGAAATTCGGAGAACGTTGTGCGTGCCCTCGAAGCCGCGCGCGCCCGCGGCATGCAAACCATCGCGATGACCGGCTCAGCCGGCGGAAAAGCGGCGGAGCTGGCTCAGGTGGCGATCCGGGTCCCCAGCAGCAACGTGCAGCAGGTCCAGGAAGTTCACATGTCGATCGGACACATTTTGTGCGCCGTTGTTGAGCGTTTGATAAAACCGAACGTTTGATAAAGCCGAGCGTCTGATAACCAATCAGCGCCCTACTTCAGACGCGTAAGCGGATCGCCGATCACCACGTTCATCCAGCTCAAACCGGGAATCCCCACATAAAAACTTTCCGCCAGCGTGCGGCCCGTGTAGTAAGCGGGAAGGATGAAATCCGGCCGCGGGCAAAACGTCAGATAAGGTTCGTAAACCTGGCCGGAAGCACCCGTCGCCCCTTCATGAATGTAGTCGGCAGTCAGCGACTGCGGGGCGCCCACGTACCACGCTTTCTTGTCTTCCCATGGGCCGATCTCCCACTTGTCCGGCGGCTGACGGAAGGTGCGGGCATCAGTGGAAACGAATTCCGTGGCAATCGCGCCGGGCAGCCATGTGAAATGAAGGAAGCGGTGTTTGCGATTCGTGTCGTTCGATCCCCATGAGGCATAACCGATCACGTCTTTAATACCGGTGAGCACGGAAGGCGAGTCGTCCATTGCGACGCGGCCCTCCGGCAGCAACAACGCCGCCGAGCGCAGCCACTGATTGCCCGGCGTGGTCTCGCGCGCCTTCAGATCGATCACGAACCTGCCCGCATTGCGAGCCGCGAGCGCCCTGTCGACCAGAGCCTTCATATCCGCCATCGTGTAGCCATCGAGCCGCGTGACGAGATACATCGGAAATGCCGGGTGGCCGAACGGCGTATTGCGATGGCCGAAAAAAGGGTTGGTCACCGGACCGGGGAGACGGATCTCCAGGCCATGCAGCCGCTGATAGAGCAGCGTAAGCTCCGAGTCGACGGACGCGGCGTCGTTTTCAAGCATCTCGCCTTTGCCCGCGATCCGCAGCGGAACACCCCGGGTAAGGACGATATAGAGCACCTTTTCCGTAAGCCCGTGGCTGCGGAGAAAGGCTCCGATGGGCTTTTCGATTTCAGCGGTATAAACCGGTCGCTCGATGGTTTCCAGTGGATCGGTACCGATGGTGCACAGATTGGCCAGCGGGACTCCGCGGCGATGCAGGTAATACTCGCCGATCTCCCGCGATATGGCCGACTTGTTGTTAACGACGACCAGAACCTGTTCCGGTGTCTGCGCCGAAACTGCTGTGATCGCCAACAGCAGGGCCGCCGCTAGCCGCGTGATCACAAGCGTATTCTAACAACGTGGCGTTTCCGCCCACGCCCGCTGGTTCAGGAATGAGCCGCGAGAGTTTTCAGGTCTTCCAGCAGAGAGTCGGGAACGTGCAGATTCCCGCGCTTCCCTGTGCCGAGGGCAATCGACGGCTTATTTGCGCCATGGAAATCCGACCCCCCGGTCTTGCCCAGCTGGAAGCGGTCCGCCAGCGCCCCGTAATACGCCACATTCTCCGGACTGTGATCGCTGTGATAAACCTCGACGGCGCGCAGGCCCATGCCGGCGAGATCCTCCACGTATTCCGCCAACTTTTCCCAGTTGTTTTTCGCCACGCGAATCGGGTGCGCCAGCGAAGACACGCCACCCGACTTCAGGATGCGCTCCAGCGCTTCCTCCATCGACACTTCCTGCCGGTGCACGAAGCCGCGCGCTGATTCGTCGAGGTAGAGATCGAAGGCGCTCTGCATATCCTTCGCGTAGCCTTTTTCAACGAGAACGCGCGCGAAGTGCGGGCGCCCGGTAAGGGTGCGGCCCACAGTCTCGACTTCGGCGAGCGTGATATCCACGCCGAGCGACTGTAGTTTCGCGATCAGACGATTGTTGCGATCGCGCCGGCCTTCCAGAATGAAATCGAGCCATGCGCGAAATTCCAGTGAGGGCTTCGCCCCCGGAAAGTAGCCCAGCAGATGGACCGAGCCGCCCTGATACCGCGTCGACAACTCAATCCCGCAGATCAGTTCGAGGGAGGCCGCCGCGGCGTGAGGCAGCGCCGCGTCATATCCGGCGAACGTGTCGTGATCGGTGATCGCGAGGCCCCGAAGGCCCACGCGCACGGCCTCGCCGATCAACTCTTCGGGTGTGAATGTGCCGTCGGAGCGGTCGGTGTGGCTATGCAGATCGATCATTTGATCAGCTCCCGCCGCGCGAGCTCGCCCCAGATTCTGTTGACGCCTTCGTCCACAGAGTCGCGGTCGGAGTGAATGATAACGGTAGCATCCAGGGGGGGCTCGTAAGGATCCGAAATGCCGGTGAAGTGTTCGATCTCCCCGGCAAGTGCGCGCTTGTAGAGCCCTTTCGTGTCCCGGGAAGTGAGCACGTCGATTGGGCATTCAACGTAAACTTCGACAAAATTGGGCAGAGTACCTTTTATTTCGTCGCGCGTTTCGCGATAAGGAGAGATCGCCGCGACGACCGCGATAATCCCGTTGCGCGCGAGAAGCGAACTAACGAACCCGATCCGCCGGATGTTGGTGTCGCGATCCTCGCGGCTGAAGCCGAGTCCCTGCGAGAGATGTGTGCGGACGATATCGCCGTCGAGCAGTTCAACCCGCGCATTTTGCTCACGGAGTCGCCCGACAAGCCGTTCGGCCAGCGTTGTCTTGCCCGCACCCGAGAGGCCGGTGAGCCAGACAGCGAAGCCTTCGTGCTTCATGCGCTGGTTTGGCCCGTGTGTCGGTTCAGCACTTCGCGTAGCAGTACATCCACCACGCGCTCGGCCTTGCCGTCTGCGCTGAAATGTAGTCCGCATTCCTTGACGGCCTCGGGGGATTCCCACCACCACCGTCCGGCGCGCTCATCTTCGCCTGCCACGACCGGGCGCGTGCAGGGGTCGCATCCGATGCTGGTGTATCCGGCGGCGTAAAGAGGATGTTCCGGAAGTCCACGCTCCAGCGTGTAGCGGATGACGTCGTCGGTGGTCCAATCGGCCAGCGGGCTGATTTTGACGGAAGCACCGGAGCGATCGAAGATGTCGATGTTGGCCCGCGACTTCGCCTGGGCACGGCGCAGCCCGGTAAAAAAGGCGGGAATTCCTTTGAGCCCAAGCGCGAGGGGGCGCGACTTCCGAATCTCGCAGCACAACATCCGATTGGGTACGCTGTCGCGGAAGAGATCGCGGCCATGCAGCGCGACCATACCCTCAACTTCGTGCGTGTCGGGAGCGATGCGCTCGACTTTGATTCCGTAGCGACCCTCGATGTCGGCGATGATTTTCTCCGTTGAAGGCGGCACGCGACCGGTGTCAAGAGTCAGCACGCGGGTCCGGGGGGCAGCTTCAAGAACCAGATCCGTAACGATGACGTCTTCGCGCTGCAGACTGCTTAGAACAGCGAGGGAAGATCCAAACTCGGCGATAGCGGCGGCGATGATTTCACGGGAGGCTGCGACGGGTTCCAAAGGGTGACCGGCTTTCCGGGGGCTCTAATTAACAGGATGATTGGAGCGGGAGACGGGATTCGAACCCGCGACATCGACCTTGGCAAGGTCGCACTCTACCAGCTGAGTTACTCCCGCTTGAAGCGAAACTTTCATTTTCGCCGACGCCCGTTGGCCTGTCAAACACCAGACGCGCAACCAGGCCGCCAAAGTTCATGTTAGCAGGACCATTCGCGCCTTAGCGCTTTCGCGGCCGCGCAGCCGGACTCTTCGGCCGTTGGGCGATCAACGCTTTAGTTATAGAAAGTATCGAAACAGCCGTGAGCAACAGGAGCGCCGGATCGATCGGATGCCGGTAGCGCGGCAAGGCAAGCGTCAGATAGTACGCGAACGGGAAGACGACCGGTCCCGCCGCGAGCGGAAACGCGTAAGCATCGCCCCGACGGAAGAGAATCACAACACCGGCCAGCGTTCCGAGCGCCACGCAGATATTGAAAGCGAGCACGAATAGAAACCAGGACGAATGGCTCGCCACAAAGTCGTCAATCGGCTGCGGTGAACCGCCGGACCAGAACATCACGAACCGCCCATAAATCAACCCGGCTTCATGCGTGGTGTGCGTCAGCATATAGCTGACAGCGTCTCGCTGCTTCTGCGCCATATACGGAATCTCCCCCATCGAGATATACTGGCGCCGTTCCGCTCCGTCGTTGATCGGATGATGATCGCCCAGCCAGATCGGCCTGGCCGCCGGATTGTTGCCGACCCATAACTGCAGGCCAAGCGTGGAGCGCAGCGGAACGAAGCTGTGGAAGGCAACGTAGTTCCGGATCGTCCACGGCATGCAGCAGAGAACTATGACAACGCATGCGAAGGCCGCCTTACGCAGAGATTTCCGGTCACGATAGACCAGCCAGCTGAGAAAGAGCGGCAGCATCGACAGCATCGCCGCATTCGTCATAAGAATCACGCCCCAGAGGAATCCGTAAACGATCCAGTCGCGGCCGCGTTTCGAGTCCGAGATGCGCAGCGTCGCCCACAGGGCGGTGGCGCCCAGTAGCGCGGAGAGCGAAGTATCCCAGAGGCTCTGAAAGCTGAGTTGGATCGCGTTCGGAAAGATCACCCAGAGCCATGCGGCCCCTGCGGCAAGTCCAACGCCGCCGATACGCTTTCCCGTATAGAAAACCGGGATACACACAGCCGATGAGAAGCAGATATTCATCGACACGGCGGCGACCCACGATGCGAACGTATAGATCCCGAAGACGCGCATGATGCCGGAGAGCAGCAAGGGATAAAGCGGCGTCATCCAGGCAGTGGCCCCGGTGTCGATTCGCAGGGGCGAGCCAAAGCCGTGTCCGCGCGCGAGCGAATAAGCGATGTTGCCGGATTCGAAAAGGAACGGAATTGAGCCCAGCGCGCGATGCTGAACGTGCGCCTCGTAATCCCATGCGAAACCGATGCGAATGGCCAGCGCGATAGCGACGATCAAAGGCAGGGATGTCGCGGCGGAGCGCAGAAATAAGGGGCGGGATGGCACGGAATCCTCACTCTATCAGCGCGACCCTGCAACGTGGCTGCCAGGCGCGTCCGCATATCCGATACAATCGAGAACGGAAATTTCCAGCACGTAAGTAGAACGAGGAGGTACGCGACCCATGCGACGTTTTCTGATGATTTTAGCCGCGACTTGTGTTGTGCTTTCGAGCGCTGTCGCCCAGGAGCCGCCGGCTGCCGCCGGTGGGCGAGGTGGCCGAGGCGGCGGGCGCGGAGCCGGACCAGCGAAACGCCCCGACCTCTTCTTAAAAGAAGAGTGGAAGGCCCCGAAAGCCGCCGGAGAAGCCTCAGTGGATCCCGCAGCGGCAACCGCGAATCCGAGCCTCGAATTGAAGCTCTATGGCGCCGATGGCAAGGATATTCAATTGACAGGCGCAGCTGGCAACCCAAGCAACCCTCTCCATCTCTGGACTGGCCTTTGCGAACAGGTCTGCGCGGCGGCTCTGCGGGATAAAGAAAACTACGTCGATCTGAGCGGCCTTGCCATGATCCGCTGGGTGACGAAGGTATCGGGCTTCCATCAGATACATCCGATCCTGAAGCTTGCCGACGGCACATGGCTGGTGGGCGACCACGCCGATGGGTCCACGCTCGACTGGCATCAGGACGAGTTCTCGCTCGGCGACGTGCGCTGGCGAAAACTCAACATCGCGAAGGTGGTGACCACCGGCGATTGGGTGAAGGATCCCGACCTGAGCAAAGTGGATGAGGTCGGCTTCACCGATCTGTTGCCGGGAAGCGGACACGGGGCCGGAGGCTGGTCGGACGTGGGTGCGATTGAGGTCTACGGCAAACCGGTCAAACGGTAACTGACCCGAAATGCCTCACCTCAGAATCGAGGCGCCTGAAGAGTGGCTGCGCGATGACTTCAAAGCGGCCACCGGCTTCGACGTCTGCAAACTGCTCGATCATCTCGTACAGGTGGTGACATCGCTGCGCATGGAGAACCCCAAAGGCGGCGATCCGGCAACGGTTCCCTTTATCAATCTGAGTAATCTGAAACATGCCATCGTGCCCGTGCATTATGGGCACGTCGCGGGCGATGCGGCGAAGCGCTTTCTGCATATCACGATGGCGGCGGGGAATGATACTCCTGGACGCACGGCCGACATGCGAAAACGGGTCGCTCAGACCCTCGGAGACGAGGCGGACAAGTTCATCGGTAAGCTTCCGGGCCTGGCGTCGGTCACCGTTCATGTGAAGGATATCGACCGCGATCGTGGGTATTCCACAACCGCCGAGCGAAAGAAGAAGCGGGAAGCGGAGTCCGCCGCCCCGGAAGGTTCCGGGAAAAACGACAGATGAGTACAACTGCCATGTCTCCCTCCCCCATGCGGATTTTCGAAACGCTGCGGGCTTACCAACAAACCGCCGCGTTGCGCACCGCGATAGAGCTGGATATTTTCACGGCCATCGGTGAAGGCGCAACCACCGCCGCCGCGATCGCCGGCAAGCGCGGTGCATCCGAACGCGGAATCCGCATGCTTTGCGACACGGTTGTGACCGATGGCTTTCTGACGAAGACGGAGGGGCATTACGCCCTTCCGCCCGAATCCGCCACCTTTCTCGATCGCCGATCTCCGGCCTGCATGGCTAGTGTTGCGGAGTTCCTGTCCAGCCCCGACAACATCACCGAGTCGCTCTCCTTGACAGCCTGCGTGCGCAAGGGCGGCACCACGATGGCGGGAGAGGGTACCACCGAGCCGAACAATCCCTTCTGGGTTCTGTTCGCCCGCGCCATGGCGCCCCTCATGGCATTGCCCGCCGGGATGATGGCGGACCGAATCGCCGGCGCCGGCCCTGCCAAAGTTCTCGACATCGCGGCGGGCCACGGTGTGTTCGGCATCGCCGTGGCTCAGAAGAATCCGCAGGCGGAAATCACGGCGCTCGACTGGGCGTCAGTACTGGACGTAGCGCAAGAGAATGCCGCCAAAGCCGGTGTCTCGGCGCGCTATCATTTGAAGCCGGGCAGCGCGTTCGACGTCGATCTGGGGTCTGATTACGATCTCGTCCTGATTCCCAATTTTCTGCATCATTTCGGCAAGGCGACGATCGAGGGCTTTCTGCGCAAGGTGCATGCGGCGCTCAAGCCGGGCGGCAAGGCCGTGACGCTCGAGTTCTGCCCGAACGACGACCGGACCGCGCCATTGGCTCCCGCACGCTTTGCGATCACCATGCTGCAAAACACGCATGAGGGCGATGCTTATACGGCACGCGAGCTGGAAGCGATGTTCCGCAACGCGGGTTTCTCGTCGAATCACGGCGAGATGCTACCCTCGGAGCAGACCGTGATCGTTTCGACCAGATAGCGTCACCCATTCGATTCCGGCGTTTGTGAAAAGTACGTGTTCTTACGTACAGATAAGTGATCGATTACGTACATTCATCCTGTATTTAATCGAACTTAAGACGATTGAATTATTTCAACTCCGATATAATTATTTCTGCCGTTTGAGAATTCCGCCGGTGAACGAAACCAACCTCAAGCCTGCTCTGGCGCCTAACCCAACGACCTCGCGTATTCGGGGCAACTGGGTGCATTTCCTTTTCTCCGGCGTCATCCTGCTGGGATCAATGGCGTACTACCAGACCACGCAGGCCGAAGCCTTGCGGCATGAAGTGGACCTCCTGCACCGGGACAACGCGCTGCTGCGCCTGAGCCTTTCGAAATCCGACCAGGCGCTGCAGCAGGGTCTTTCGGAATTTCACCAGGAGCTGGCGCGTGTCCACGCGTCTCTTAACAACGCACAAAACGAGACCGGCGCGGGTCTTGCAAAGGCGCAGGCCGCCGCCACCCGCCACGCGGACGCGCTCGTAAGCCAGCTCGAAAAGAAACGCCGCCAGCAGGAGGATAGGGAGCGGCAGTTGAGCGCCGAGTTGAAAAAGATCCGGCAATCCGCCGACGAAAATTCTTCGCGGCTGAACTTCATCTCGAAAGACGTCGGAAGCGTGAAGAGCGAGGTTGAATCCGTAAAGTCGGGCGAGCAGCAGGCGAGTGCGGGTCTCCGGCAGACGCGCGGCGATGTCGGCATGATCGGTGGTCTGGTGGCGACGAATTCCGAGGAGATCCAGATGCTGCGGGATCTGGGTGACCGGAATATCTACGAGTTCTCGCTCGCCAAAGCCGACGGCATGCAGCACGTGGGCGATATACAAGTTGTCGTCGAAAAAACCGACGCAAAGAAAAACACCTTCACAGTCGAAATCCTGGCCGCGGACCAGCACGTCGAAAAGCGCGACAAGAATGTGAATGAACCCGTGCAGTTCTATGTCCCGGGCAAGGGCTCCCAGCCTTACGAACTGGTAGTCAATGAAGTCGGCAAGAACCTGGTAAGGGGCTACCTGGCAACGCCCAAAGTAACAGTCTCCACGCGTAGCGCGCTCCTGAACTGACTTGATCCGCGGCCATCGCAGGTTTCCGGTGAATGAACCGGTCAGCCTCCTTACCGCGAATGCGCTGGCCTCCAGTTGCGCGGAAAGTTGAAGATCCGTCCGCCTGGAACCGTGAGAACCAACGCGTCGGCCATCCGGGAACCATCCTTCGCGCGCCAGAGATCGACAGCGACCTTTGCATCGAGAATGTTTTGCTGATGTTGTACTCCGCTGGAACGGAGTGTTGCGCGAAAAGCGGAAGCACAAAAGCAATCAAGCCGAGCGTTGAAATGTTGAAATCGCAAGGGCCGGTTTTGCTTTCATTTGGAACTTCCTACAGGCTCCGCTGTTGATTGTTGCAATCCGCCGCGCTACTTCTTCACCCGCCCCGGCTTCCACGGCATCAGCGCCACGTTTGCATCCCCCGGCACTCCGCGAATCATCGTCCCCGCGGGCAGTTCCAGCGGATGCCTTAACAGGAATGGATGATCGTACGCTTTCTTGAAATTCCGCAGCCACAGCAGAGGCTCGACGCTGCCGTCGGGCAATTCTGCTGTGATCTGAAACGACTCGCTGTCGGCCACGGTCTTCGGCCACAGGCCATCGAGCTTCACCGACGCCGGCAACTTCAGATCGCCGCTGACCGCCACTTCTTTCGCGGAATGCGTAATCGCCCGTTCCGGCGTAAGCTTTGGCGGACCCGGAAGGTTTTTCTCCTCGCCCTCGGGCGCGCCGCCTTCCTCCCAGTCCACGATCAACTCGAGTTGTTCTTCTGTGAGTCCTTTGTCGTTGCGGAAATCACCGAAGCCCTTCACCGCTCCCCACGGAGGCATGCGTCGCTGCAGAACTTCCTCGCCGATCGCCTTGGCCCACGGACGCGCATCTTTATACGTCGCCAGCGAAAAAGCCGTCCCGCCCGTGCGATGACATGAGATGCAGTGGCTGTTGAAGAGCCGGATGATTTCGCGATCGAAGGTGACCTTCGTCGTGATCACGTCGTGGCCGAATGCCGGCGGGCCGGCCATCAGAACCGAGAGGCAAACCACCGGAACGCATCGCGAGATCCTCATCGCAGTTTGATCCTATCGCAACCGTTTCGGGGAGGCATATCCGACCTACCGATTCTCCCACCGCCAGCGACCAATCGCGCGTTGGGAAGGCTGCCAGCCAGATTACCGATACCGATCAGGAGTCGAGCCACCCGGTGCCCTGGACTGGCTGCGGAACCAGGAGCCAACGCTCAGTTCCATAACCGCAAACGCGCCCGGCTTGGCCGATCCACCTGGCCACGTGTCGGCTATGCGCGGCCGCGACGGCAATCCACATCAAGCATGTCATTTCCAGACACAGCGCCGGCGACAGGTTCTCCTCTCTGTCGGGTGAAACCGCTTGCGGGACCCTAATGACCTTTTTCCGGGCCCATCAAAAATAAATCAACACAAAACTCGACAAAACCGAAGCCGCGGGTATCTTCACCGTACACGTATGCTTTCAAGGACAACCTCTCTTCTGTTTTGCGCCCTGCTTCTTATTTGCCCAGCCTCTGCAATTGACCGAAGAACACCGCCCCGAGTCGAGAATGACAGCCTGGTAGGCGGTGTCAGCCTGTGGTTTCGAGGCCGAAAGAGACGTGCAGCCCGCCATGGCAATACAAATGCTTTCTACGTCCAGAGCGTGGCGAATCCGGAGACGAAACACGTCAGCAGTGTCCTTGTGAAGCGCGGCAAGGACTGGCATGCGCAGGACAGGATGACTCTCAATGCCCACCACATCATTTTCGTCGAGCCCGTGACGGCCGATCCACGGTCGCCAGCCTGATCGCGCAGTCAAAGTAGACGGGCATGCCGATGAACCGGAAAATACGGAAGGTCCTTCTGGTCTTGTGGATGGCCACCGGCGCACAGATGCAGGCCAGTTCCATCGCTTATAACTACACCGGAGGAAACGGCAGCATTTGGAGCACTCCATCCAACTGGGCAGCGCCGGAGATCCCGAGCGTTGCCGAATGCGCGACGGACACCTGCGCGCTGACTATGAACACTGTCGGGCTGGGCACAGACAATCTTGCCGGGACGCTTATCCTCGACACTTTGACCCTGATGAGGTCCTCAGCTCTGGTCTGGCGTCCGGCTCCAATATCACGGTCAATAGCAGTGCTTCCATGGGAAACAACGATACGACGTCGTCGAGAGAGATTTCGCTGACGGGAGTTCAGATCCGGGCAAAAGCAGTTTGGGCACACCGGACGATTTCAGTGATGCGCGGGCCCGGGTTTCCGAAGCCGAAGCCGAGCCTGGCATTTAGAATAATTTGCGAAGAAGAAATTTTGGTGGGCCCTGCAGGACTTGAACCTGCAACCAACGGATTATGAGTCCGCTGCTCTAACCATTGAGCTAAGGGCCCTTATCGTTTAAATTTAATAACTGCGTCGATTTTTCGCTGTGGGGAATTTGTGGGGAGAACCGCCCCATTCACTTCCGCCCTTGTTTCCCTCTCCGAGATCTGGGACTTCGTGAAATTGAGATCCTGCAGCGCTCGAAGGCGCGTTCGAGCCCTTCCGGTGTCGGATAGACGTAACGCCGCGACACGGTTACGCTACTGTGCCCGGCGATCCGCATGATGCTGAACACGTCGGCGCCAGCTTCTCCCGGGCGGCTTAACATCGTATGCCGTAATGAATGTAGCACGAAGTCCCCGGGGAGCGTCAGCGACTCTTGTCTCACACAAGATGAGCCTGAAAAGAGCATTGGATTCTCACACAAGATGAGCCTGAAGGGGAGGGTCGGGATGCTGGGGATTGATCATCAGCATGGACGATTCGGAAGCGACGAGCCTGGAGCAGGTGCGGG
>DATAZF010000148.1:0-4525 GCA_036272235.1 Bryobacteraceae bacterium
TGGCTCAATTCCGACGCCGTTGTCCTTTACAGAGAACACCCAGCTGTCGGCTTGGCGCGCCGCGGAAACCCTGATTTGGGGCGGCAGATCGCTGCGATAATGGATCGCATTCGTGATGAGATTCTGAAAAACGAGTTCGAGCTGACCCGATTGCATGGAAAGATGCGGGAGCTCAGAACTCGTAACAGAGGCGCTCGTTTCCTCTATCGCCACTTTCAGATTTAGCACCGCGTCGTTGAGAGCCTCATTGGCGTCTGTCACACTGACCGGCGCCCTATCCGCGGTAGAGACCTGCATGTAGACTCTGAGACTCTTCAGCAGATGCTCCATCCGCCGTACGCCTTCGACGGCGAAGTCTAAATATTTTTGGCCGTCCGGACCAAGCGTCCCGGAGTACCTTTTCTGCAGCATTTCACAATAGATCGCAACTGAGCGGAGGGGTTCTTGCAGGTCGTGCGAAGCGGAGTGAGCAAAGTGCTGTAGATCTTCGTTGGCGAGCTGAAGATCGGCATGGGCAGCCTGGAGAGACTGTTCCTGACGGACTCTGTCCGTTATGTCCCGCGCGATTTTGGAAGCTCCCACGACTCGTCCCTGTACGTCCCTGAGCGGCGAGATTGTGAGCGAGATGTTCAATCCGGTACCGTCCTTCCGCTTGCGAACCGTCTCGAAAGACTCCACTCGTTCTCCCTGCCTCAGGCGTTCGACAATATCAAATTCCTCATCCAGACGGTCTGGGGGGATAATAATGGTGATCGACTGGCCGATCGCTTCATCCGCCGTGTAGTCAAACAGCCTCTCGGCACCCCGATTCCACGTTCTGATGATGCCATCGAGAGTCTTGCTCACGATCGCGTCATCGGATGACTCGACGATTGCAGCGAGTCGATTGGCGACCTCTTCGGCCCGTTTCCGTTCGCCAATGTCGCGGAAGTAGCACACGAGGCCGTAGCGGCTCTCCGACAGCAGAATGCGATCCAGTCGCCATTCGTAATATTCCACGGCGCCGGTGCCGGCGCGTTGCGCGGCACTCTCCCCAGCGACATAAGGCTCCCCGGTACTCAGCGTGTGATGGAAAATCTTCACAAGCTCATCGGCAAGATCTTTTTGCCAGAGCACATGGATGATCTCGTCGAAGTCCCGCCCGACCACTCCGCCGGGGATGTCCCCAAACGTGTCCCTTGCAGCCGGATTGACGTGACGGATCCGAAAATCAAAATCCACCAGATACACGCCGATCGGAGCTTGGTTCAAAAGGGTTTCGAACTGCGCCATCTGCTGGCGGGTTAATTCCTGAGCTTTCTTACTCTCTGTGATATCGCGAAACCCAAGCAGGAGGAGGGTATCGCCCCGACGGGACAAGCGGCGCACGTCAACCAGTAGCGTCCTCTCGCCGGTTGCCGGAAAATCGCGCTCGATTTCCACGGGATCGAAATAAGCATCGTTTGACAGAGCAGAACGGAGCGAATCCCACAGCGCAGGCGTTTTCCAGTCCGCGCGGCTCAGATCGAAGATGGGCAGGTCTGCAGATTCGGCGCGGGAACACCCAAACATTGTGTAGAAAGCCTGGTTCGCCGTCTGAACCTTTAAAGTATCGTCGAGAACGACCAGAGGTTCGGCAATAGTGTTGAGGATTGCTTTGGTGTATTCGCGCTCATAGATAGCTTGTTCGATGCTCGCGCGGAAAGCAGTCACATTCGTTAGGGTGATGACCACTCCGCGGATCTGTCGATCGGTCGCATGAAAGGGAGCGATGCGAATAAGAAAAAACCGGTCGCCCATGCGGGCTTCGCGGCGATCTCGCAAACCGGTGGCGATCACCTCTGTACAACAGCGATCAAGATCGGGCAGGACCGTCAGAGCTTCACTTGCCCGCCTGCCAATATCGGAAGACTGCAGTTTGAATGTGGTAGATGCCGCCCCGTTGAAGCTGACGATCGTGCAATCGAGCCCGATAACGACAATCGGAACATCAACCGCGTCGAGAACGCCGGCGAGATCGAGGACATCCTCGACGTGGGCTGTATTTTCGCCGTCAGGAGCGCCGCCGTTCCCGCTTTTTACAGCCATGCAGTTAATTTTACTCTCCGCCCGCGGAGCGATACAGGACTTGGCTTCGCTTCAGAACGTCATCCGCCACTTGAGGGAGAACTTGACGCAGAGCGAGGAGCAATGCCTGGGAACGGGGCATATGAAAGGGTCCGGGGTACTGCGAAAGCAACTGTGTTTCGAGCACGGTGGAGTCGTCCGGACCGACGGTTTCGCGAAGCGCCTCAGAGACGGCGCGCTCGAGGAGGCTGTAGTCCTCCACCGGAATGAGGTGAGAATGATTTTCACTCAATCTCGGCAGCATGCGGGTGTGCACGTCGCCGTTGAAATTATCCATTACAAATGAGCAGAAAATTGCAATATTCTGTTCATCCGCCAGTTGGTCGAACAGATCTTCGAGGCCCATGCTAGCGGCCGCATCGCCCCTCTCCCAAAGGATGTTGACCATTTCGCCCCACCAGCGGACCTTCTGGTATTCGCCTTCGCGGCGTGCGTCCTGTACGATGCCTTGGGCCAAGCCCAGAAATACCGGGGAGTCCGGAACCGCGTCGCGCATGAAAGTGGGAAGGAGATCGTCCGCATCGACCACCGTCAACTGGCCGCGGCTCTGGGCGGCCTTGATGTCAATCCCTTCGGCTTCGAGGCGAGGGCGAAACGCATCCCAGTGAGCGATGGTCGGCACCAGGATCACGCCTTCGCCATTAGTGATCGCCGAGGCTGCAAAACGGCATACTGCGCGATTTAGAAACTGCTGGTCCTGGTAAAGCTGAACTATGTGGTCGCGGGGAGCAGCATTTGACAGGAGCCCGGACCATGGTTCCGCATGGTGGTGCAGCGCGGGATGTTGTTGACCGGTGGGGGGAGCCATGTTGGTCCAAGTATACCGGTGTCTGGGAAATATAAATGCCGACGCGGCGACCGAAATTTGTACGAAAACACCCGCTGGTTCTGTCACATGGGTTTCTTCGTATGAACTCCGTAACCACTTGCACCGTCTGGAAAGAGCGCAAATTTGGGCGGCTCGGATAGAAGCGGGCAGCTTCACTTGATCGCGATCGCATCAGCCAATGAGTGGAAAAGTAAGAGCCTCGCGGGTAAAGCACCACAGAGCCACAATTACCATCGCAGGCTCCGGCTCCGAACTTTGATATGGGTGTGCGAAATGAAAATGTAAGTCAGTCCGCCTTCCGGCGCTCCCAGTAGTCCTCCATTGAAGTGGCAAGAGCGGAGTGCCAGTATGGCGTTTGCCGCGCGAACTGTCCAGAACATGCCGGATCGCTTGCAGCGCGAACCGATGATCGTTTTTGTAGCCTGCTTCTATGACGCCCGAACCGATGAAGAGTTGTTGCGAGCGGAACTCAGGGTAGCGCATGCGTTCCTTGTTGTTACAAAGTAGTCGGCTTCGGTACGGATTTTTCCAAGAGCTCAGGGTTGAGTGAATCGATGGCACGGAGCACGGATACCTGGGTCGTTTGACGAATTTGTTTCGATTTACGGTAGTCTCGAAGCGATTTTGGCGACGAACTCGATTGAGGCGAGGCATTGCCAGATCGCTGAAGAAAACCTGGAGTCACACGCGGGATTGGCGCATCCATCCAGAGATTGATCGAATTTATGGAAGCGAGCCGAGGCGTGGAGGAAACTCGCAACTTGGGTTGAAGGGCATCGCGAATTCGCGCCACACGCGCTCAAAAGAGGCCTTCTCCTCTCCACGTCGAACGGATCATTCAACTCGTCGGCCAGATCGGACGGCGGAATATGACAGCATTCCAAAGAAGGGCGCAATTTGGGCGTATGACTAATCGTGCCAAATCGTGCCACCCAACGCGCAAAAGATGCAAAAGGCGCAATCAGCGAAATCACAGAATCAATAACTTGCGTGTTTTCAATGCCTCCGAAAGTTCGACTCACCCCGCCTCCACCACTTTGCTGTTAATAGCCTTGACTTATTCGGGGGGCAGTTTCGGCGCTGCCCCTTCAGCGCCCATCCGGAATCTGTCTAAAACAGCCAAGCCTACATTCTCGGGCGCACCACCGCCGGTGCGTACTCATCGATTGCATGAGCGAAAGAAGCATCGCACTTTCTGGTTCTACCACGTAGTCTCGATATACCTGATTCGCAATCAGTTCGGTCGGTGTTCGAGGGTGGCGCGGTCGCAGCGCGAAGATTCGTCCAGGAATTGGCGTAGCTCGTTGGACAGCGCCGCTGATCGTTCGGCATATTGAATCGCGGCTGTCAGCCCAATCACTGGTCCACAGCTAGAACTGACGGCGCTCCGCCCCAGTCCCGCCGCCAATGATCGTGACAAATCGTAACACCTACCGCGCAAAACGTGTAAAACTGCGCAATCGGCGACATCGCAGAATCAGCAAGTTGCGTGTTTTCAATGCGTCGGATTAATCGATCGAATACAGTCGCACCAGGTTATGGATAACGTGGAGGCCGATTACCAATCCGCCTCACAAAGCGAATCACGGC
>DATAZF010000149.1:0-11588 GCA_036272235.1 Bryobacteraceae bacterium
ACTGCGCGTACTACAAACATATGCGACAGGTACAGGCTGTAAGAGGCATCGCCCAGCAACAAGAGAAAACGCCACGGAAGACCCGGCACGGCCCGCGATCCTTCGTCGCGCCGTAGCGTCGCCGCGATGACAAACAGCGGCGCCGGGACGTCCGACGCCAGTATGCGAAGATGGCCGCCGTCGAACCGCGCGAAGGCGACCAGACAAATGACGCCTGCCGCGGCGACGGCGGGCGCTGCTGCGCGTGAAATGCGTATTCCCTTCCGGAAGGCGAGGCCAATGCCGACGCCCGCCAGAAATTGGAGAATAATCGGTCGCGTCCAATATTGCGCGGCGGGCGGTCGGTCGATGAAAAATCCCGCCACAACCGCCGCGACGAACCATGCGGCGAGCAGGGAAGAACCGACGCGCCGCGGGAACAGCATGGCGAGCGCAAACAGGACATAGAAATACATTTCGTAATTCAGCGTCCAGCCGAGTTCGAGAAGTGGACTTAGCTGGCCGGTGCCCGGCTGTGGAAAGGGGAAGAAGAGGTAAGAAGCGAGGGTGTAAGGCAGAGTTATCCGAGCATGCCGCAACAGGGACGGCGACAAAAGGACTACCGCAAGCATCAGCGTCGTATAGAACCAGTAGACTGGCACGACGCGCGCGAGGCGCTTGAGAATGAAACGTCTGGATTCTGTCGCCGATCCGAAATGCGAAGCGGAGATATAGACCATGACGAAACCGCTGATAACGAAAAACACATCGACGGCGGTGCGCCCGGCACCAAGCGCCGTTACCGGGGCATTCGAAAGTTGTGTGGAGTGCCGCTGAATCTCCAGCGCGATATGGTCGAAAAGCACCGCGCTCGTTGCAAGGGCACGCAGGACCTGGATGGATTCCAGGCGGCGTGGCGCGGCATCGCCGACTTGTGTATCTAAACTTACTCTGTTCACCAGTCGCCTCGGACTTACATCGCACAGACCGAAAGCTGCGGCATCTTCCTGATTATCAGGGCTTCAGCGCCCGTCGTGCTAGTCGGACTCAAAGTAAGAGTGGCGTTGTTGTACTAAGGATCTCTTTCCATGCTTGTCCGGGTAGGGCGATGTTGTTACAGTGCGAAAAGTTCGACACTGCCATGGAAAAGAGACTGGTTGTCCTGACGCACCTGTTTGTACGGTGGCTCACGGACTTCGGCAACGTCATCACATTCATGGACCAGGAGGGTTACTCCGTCACAATTTACTCAAACCCTCCATCTGACCTGCCGGAGCTCAATTGGGACGCGCCTGAACTCTTCGCGGATTACCGGTCGATACTTCCAGCGGGAACGGACATCCAATTCCTCCCGTTCCGCAGAAACAAGTTCGATCTAAAGGGGCTGATCCGGATGACTGCAATCGCTGCTCGGCTGGCACGCCGGCACCGGGACGCCTTTTTCATGCTGTGGCACATGCCGATCATCGTGGCCATGGGTTTGCCTTTGCGACTGATGAATCGCCGATGTCTTTTCATGGTCACCGGACTGGGCACTGTGCTGGGCGATCGCACCGCCAGATTCCGACTTCACAGAACCATTGCCTTGCAGTTCTACAGATTTCTGTTCAGCGGTAAGAACAGCCGCGTTCTTACCCACAATCAGGAAGACAAAGACTTTCTCGTTCAGCGTACGGGGGTCGATCGATCCAAAGTAGTAGTCACGCCAGGGTGCGGAGTCGATCCCTCATTGTTTTCTTTCTTTGAGCGGCTTCCCGATAATGATCCGCCTGTCATCCTCGTGCCGGCGCGGCTCATCGTGCAGAAAGGGATATTCGAGGCCGCCGCCGCGTCCCGTCTGCTGAATGCACGCGGCATCCGCCATGAGATGTGGTTCACCAGCGGGCTCGAGCCTTTCTATCCTTCCGTCAGCATCAGCCGTGAGGAACTGGAAGAGATGAGCCGTCAGAGCCCATCGATCAAATTTCTGGGCTACGTCAAAAGCCTGATGCCGCTTTATGAGAAGTGCGATATTGTCTGTTATCCGACGCGCTATCCCGAGGGTGTTCCAACCGCGCTGCTGGAGGCAGCAGCCTGCGGGCGGCCTGTGGTTACCACCGACAACGTGGGATGCCGGGACATTTCGATTCACGGCCAGACCGCGCTGGTCGCACCGATCAACGATTCCGGAGCTCTGGCCGGCGCGCTGGAGCAAATGATCCAGGATCGCTCGCTTCGGGACCAGCTTCGCCGCAACGCCTACATTCGGTTCCGGGCCGGATTCACCAAGAACATCGTGTTGGAGCGAACGATCGACGCGTTCGAGAGTATGGGCTCGCGATTCCGCAGTGAACAGCGCTCACCGGATATCAGAATAGGCGTGGCATGATGCCGTCGCCAGTCATCTACTCGGTAACGCACGACATTCTGGGCGACCCCTTCTGGGCCGTCTACGACCGCGGCGTGGCGGCAGCGCGCGATTGTCTTGGCTGCGATGTGCGGACGTTTCGGCCCGAACGCTATTCGCCTGCCGGCATGCGCGCTATCGTCGAGAGCGCCGCGCGGGATCGCCCCGACGGGCTGCTCTGCACGATTCCCGATGCCCACGTGCTGGAGCCGCCGTTGCGCGCCGCCATCGCAGCGGGAGTCGCGGTGGTGGCCACCAATGCTCGCGATGCCCGCGAGCAATTGCACCGAATCCCTTATCTTCGCTACATCGGCGGCGATGACCGGGATGGCGGTAAACTCGCTGGCAAGCGCTTGCTCAGCGCTGGCGCCGGCCGCGATGTCATCTGCTTCGATCATTACCTGGTGGATCAGTCCTGCCATGCCGACCGCTTCGCAGGCCTCCGGGAAATCATAACGGCCAGTGGCGGATTGTCCCGGCGAGTCGGGATACCGGGCGATAATCCGGATGCCGCCACGGCACAGATCCGCGCGGTCCTCGACGAGAATCCGGCAGTGGACTCCATCGTGACGTTGGGGCCCCCGGGTGCTCACGCCGCGCTGCGAGCCGTGGAAGCGCTGAAGCGCACACTTCAACATGTCACTTTCGATTTGTCGGAAGAGCAACTGGCGGCGCTCCGCGATCGACGCCTGCTCGCCATTATCGACTCGCAGCAATACCTGCAAGGCTTCATCGGGGTGCAGCTTCTTTGCTTGTATTTACGGTACGGGTTGCTGCCCGCGAGCGACATTCTGACCGGTCCGGCGCTGGTCGATGCCAGCAATGTGGCAGCGGCCGAACGCGCGTTCCAAACCGGCGCGCGATGATTACCGCCCTTGTCATGGCGGGCGGGTCCGGGCAGCGAATGCGCTCCTCCGGCATGCCAGTCGCGAAGCCGCTCGTTCCTGTGCTCGGTGTCTCTCTGCTCGAGCGCAATGTTCACGCGCTCCTGCGCGCGGGAGTGCGGAGAATCATCGTCGCGGTTCCAGCGTCCCTTCCAGGGGTTGCCGCCTTTGTCTACGGGCGACTGACAGCGCTCACGCGCGCCGCCGGCGCGGAAGTGGTTTGCTTTGTCGAGGACAAGCCCCTCGGAAACATCGGCTGCGCCGGCCTGTTTCGCAACGAAACCCAGGATCTGCTGGTTGTATACGCGGACAACCTCACCACGCTGGATCTCCGGATGATCGCCGCGGAACACACCGCCAATGGCGCTGACATGACGATAGCAACGCATAAGCAGCATTTCCATATGCCGTTCGGTGAGGTCCGCATCGAGGATGGAGACGTCCGTGCCTACGTCGAAAAGCCGACCTACAGTTACGATGTGTGCAGCGCGGTGTCTGTCCTCGGCCCGGCTGCGCTCGCCGCGTTGCCGTGCGACCGGCCGACCGGCATCTCCAGCCTGGTTCAATCTTTGATCGATCACGGCAGGCGTGTTCGCTCCGTTCCTCACGCTGCCCCCTGGATCGATGTCAACGATGCGGCATCCATTCCGCTCGCGGAAGCGCTGATCGCCGCCCACCAGTGCGACGTCGATTTGTGGAGCGCCGACCCGGGCGAACCACAAGGGCTCCTTTGCGAGATTACCGGCAACCGGGTCTGCCTTTCCCTGTTGCCGCGCGAAGCAGATGACCCGTTCATGATCTTCGATGATCTCGATGACGAAAGTTCCCGCATTCGCCGCTTCTCTGTCGAATGTTGCTGCATGGAACAGCCGCTGCCCGCGACGCCTGCAAACAATGCCCTGAGTCCGCTGGCAGAGCGCATATTCGCCTTTGCGCGCCATACCCGGGAGGCAGCATGACGGTCGTAACCGGTGCTGGAGGGTTGATCGGATCGGCTGTCGTCCGAAGTTGCGTGGCGCGCGGCATCCCTGTTCGTGCCCACCTCGGGCCGCCCGGTGCCGCTGTAACGCCTCCGCCCCCCGGCATCCCTGCGATTTTCGCGGCAATCGACGATATCGAAGCCGTGACCGAATTCTGTCGCGGCGCGACTTCCGTCGTTCATCTGGCCGGACCACCCTCGGTCGCAAAGTCGTTCGATTTTCCCGCGGAATACGTGCGCGCGCACGCGCTGGGCACTGCGTCGATCCTGCAGGCCTGCCGGGCGACAGGCGTGGTGCGCCTGATCTATGTCTCGTCAGCGGAAGTCTACGGCCGGCCTCATTCCAACCCCGTCGCCGAAGACCATCCGCGCCAGCCGCGATCGCCCTATGCCGCTGCAAAGGTCTGCGCGGAGGATTTGATCGCGGTGTGTGCGCCTGCATACGGGATCGCCACCGCCATCCTGCGCCCGTTTTCGATGATCGGGCCGCCGGTGGCGCCACACTCGGTTCTCGGCTCAATCATCCGCCAGGCGATCGCCGGCCCGGACGTCGCATTGTTCGCGCCCCAGGTTGTGCGGGACTACCTGTTCGTCGACGATCTCGCGGATGCGATTCTGCGTTGCCTCGCCATCGACTTGAAACCCGGCGCCGTCACTGCGTACAACATGGGCTCAGGAGTGGGAACCTCTGTTGCCGCACTCGCAGCGAGTGTGCTCAGGAAGCTGGGCAAGGCTCCTGCAGTCCGTCTCGCCGATGGGCTCGACCGCCCGAAGGCGGCGGATATCGAGATCCTCATAGCCGACGTCGCACGAGCCGGCGTCGATCTCGATTGGCAGCCACGCACATCGCTGGACGAAGCCCTCTCGATAGTCCTCGCGGCGCATCGGCAACAGGAGATTCCAGCGTGCGCGTCCTGATCACCGGCGCGCAGGGTTTCGTCGGCCGGTATCTCGCGGCGCGCTGGCTCGATATGGATTCGCACATCGAGATTGCCGGCTGCGGCCGTTCGCCCGCTAACGCCGCGACGTTCACGCATGCGATCACGGTGGGTTCCCGCACGATGCCCGCGCCGCTTCCGCCGGAACTGTGCAATCCATCATCGAATCCCCGATATCGCTACTTCGCGACAGATCTCCTCGATGACGAGCGGCTCACTGCGCTGATCGCGGACGTTCGCCCCGAGGTGATCGTCCATCTGGCGTCGGGCTTGCGTGACGATCCCACCGAGAAGCTGCTGCGGACCAATGTCCTCGGCGTCGAGCGCCTCTACTGCGCGATGGGAGCGGCCGGACACACGCCGCCACGCGTCGTGCTCGGCTCATCCGGCTCGGTGTACGGCGCTGTCGCGGAGGAGGCTCTGCCGATCCGGGAAGAAACGCCACCTGCACCTTTCGATATGTATTCGATCAGCAAGGTGGCGGAGGAGCAGGTAGCGCGTATGCTTGGCCGGCGGCTCGCTATCCCGACGACCGTGGTCCGCATATTCAACATCGTCGGGCCGGGCCAGGACGAGCGTCACTTTTGTGGCGGGATTGCCGCACAGATCGTTGACATCGAGACTGGCAGGCGACCGCCCGCAATATCGATCGGACCACTCACTACGACACGCGATTTCATAGACGTTCGCGATGTAGCGAATGGGCTGATCCTGGCCGCCTTGCACAGTGAAGGCAGCGAGACCTGCAACCTGGCTTCGGGGCAGGAGATTGGAATGCAGCAGGTCTTCGATGAGATGCTGGCGCTGGCATGCATCCCGAATGATCTGCAGATCGTGCGTAAACCGGGTCGCAAGGCTGACATGCAGCGGAATGCGGCGGCGATCGATCGCATCGCCAGGTACGGGTTCACACCTTGCTTCAGTTTGCGTCAGAGTCTCTCAGACGTCATCGAGTACTACCGGAGGCTTGACCATGGCGCCTGCTGAGTGTGCACTGGAAAACAGCGCGGCGGTGGGCATTGACGTGGGCGGCACCAAGGTTCTGATTCATGTTGTGGATGCGCAAGGCCGTTTGATCGGCGAGGACCGGCGGCCATCCAGTCGCGCCACCGGACCTCGGGATCTGCTGGCGCTGATCGAAGATGCGGTCGACGGTGCCCGCCGCGTTGCGCCAGTCGGCGCCGTTGGGGTCGGCTTTCCCGGCCTGACCGATGTCGATCGCGGAGTCGTTCTTTCATCGGTGATCCTCGACGGCTGGCGGGATGTGCCGCTGGCCTGTCTCCTGGGCGAACGGCTTGGGATCCCCTGCGCGGTCGATAACGATGTCAACAACGCGGCGCGGGCCGAACTGGCGCAGCGCGGAGAGGACGGCCGCGACATGCTCTTCATCACCGTTGGCAGCGGCGTTGGCGGAGCATTGGTTCTGGCTGGAAAATTATGGACGGGCGCCAGTGGGCTCGCGGGTGAAATCGGCCACATTGCCGTCGATACCGACGGGCCACGCTGTCTGTGCGGCCGCATCGGTTGCGCGGGACCGCGCGCCTCGGGGCAGGCCATCGCCCAGCGGCTTGCCGACGCCGCGAATATTGATGCCTGGTCGATTGTTGGCGAGACCGCGGTCCTGCTCGGCAGAGCGATCGCCAGCGCTCTCAATTTGCTCAACCTCCCCCTTGTGGTCGTAGGCGGAGGCGTTGCCGATCTCGGCGACCGGTATCTTGCCCTGATAGAGCGTGCGGTACGCGCCGAGGCGTTTCCGGAAATCGCGGCGGCCTGCCGGATTGAACCGGCGCGCGCCGGGTATGAAGCAGGCGCCACCGGCGCGGCTCTGCTGGCACTACAGCGATCAGGGATGATGGCTTGAAGAGCGGCGCCATTGCCATTGTGGGCGGCGGCGTGTTCGTTGCAAAGTTATGCCAGACGCTCGCGGCCCATCCCGCATCGATGCCGGGCGAAATCCGTCTGATCGCGCGCCGCTATGACCGCCTCCTGGTGATCGCCGGGGAGTGCCAGCGCATCGTTGATGGGATCGTCCCCGGCTGGAAGGTACGGGCTGTGCCAGCCATCGCCGACGGGTGCGCCGGCGCAAGCGCGATCGTTCTGCTGCTGCGGCAGGGCGGACTACCGGCGCGCGCCCTGGATGAGTCCTTTCCTCGCGCGTTCGGCCTCACCGGCGACGAGGGGCTCGGTCCTGGTGGCATGGCCAATGCACTGCGAACGGTCCCGGCGTTGCGGACAATCGCCGAAGCCATCGCGCGCACCGCCCCTGATGCCTGGATCTTGAATATGGTCGCGCCCCTGGGCGTGACTACCCGGTGCCTGCTCGACCTCGGCCTTCGCGCGATCGGCGTTTGCGAACTTCCGGCTGTCAGCGAACGGCGTCTGGTGGCCGCTGGCCTCCGGCTGGCGGCGCTGCACTATGCAGGCTTTAACCACCTGGGATGGTTCTGGGCCGACGGCGATGGCGCCGCCGAGTTAGCACGCGCCAGCGTCGAAGCCGGGCTTGCGGACCGGGATACGGTGGCGGAGTTCGGCGCCGTTCCGCTTCGCTATTACTACGAAATGTTTTCGCCCGAAAAAGCAGAGAGGCTCGGCTTCCGCCGGTCGCCGACACGCGCCGGCGATCTCATCGCTATCTCGGAACGCATCTTCGCCTCGTTCCAGGTTCCCGCAGACGGCGCGCGCCCGGTATTTGGCGAACGCCCGACGCCCTGGTTCGACGAGGCGCTGACCCCGATTCTTATGGCGCTGATGCAAGGCGGCACTAATAGCGGATTCGCCAACGTCCGCAACAACCACAGCCTGCCAATGGCTCCGCGCGACGCTGTGGCCGAACTGCGTGTGCGCATTTCGGGTAATGTGCTCGAGACATATGAGACCGGGGAACCACCCGCAAGAGTAGCTGCTTTTCTTGCGGCGGCAGGGCGCAGCGAGGAACTCGTTTATCGCGGCGCGGTGGCCGGTAATGCGAATCTGCAAAGACAGGCGATCGCTTCAGCCATCGAAGCGCTGCCGCTGCCTCCGGTCCGCGGAACGCATCAGGACCTCGTGAATGAAATCATTCGCGCCGGATCGACGAATGTGGATTGAATATTCCGAAACAGGCTTCGACGGTGTCCCGGATGGGGTGAAATCCCTCGCTTGCTCGTTGACTGGATCGCGCGCGCGAGTCACACTCGCGAAAGAAGGTGATCGCGGCGGATAGCCGCCGGCATTGTCCATATGGAAAAAATCGCCGCCCCGCAAAGACTGACTTTTGAAACCGAGCGGCGCACCCGCACGGACTACATCGTGACGTCGGCGCTTCTCGCGGAGCCGGCAGTGGCTGGCTGGCAGAAGCGTGAGACCGCAATCGTCTACGATTCCTGCCTCGAGCATCACCACCAGAGGCTGCTCGGGGATCTCGGCCGGAAGCTGTCACCGATTGGCAGTCTGGCCGTCGCAGGCGGCGAAGGACTCAAAGACATCAGTGCCGTGATCAGGATCATGAGCTTCCTCTCGGAGATCGGGCTCCCCAAGCACGGACTTTTGATCGCCGTGGGCGGAGGCACGGTGTGCGACGCCGTGAGCCTGAGCGCGATACTATTTCGTCGCGGCGTGTCCCTGGCGCTGGTGCCGACAACTTTGCTGGCGCAGATCGATGCGGCGGTTGGCGGCAAGAATGGCGTCAATTTTGAGAGAACCAAGAATCTGGTCGGCCATTTCTACCACCCCGAGACCGTAGTCTGCGACACAAGCTTCATCCGAACTCTGCCGGAGCGCGACTTCGTGGGTGGGCTTGCCGAGGCAATCAAGGTTCTGGCTGTTTCGGATGCGCGGCGATTCCATTGCAGCTTCAGGGATCGGGACCTCATCCCCGAAGCGTTTTCCCCCGACGCGCTATCCACGCTGGTAGCTGACTCGGTCGCGATGAAGCTGGCGCTTCTTGGCGAGGACCCCTTCGAGTTGTCCTCGCGGCGGCTGCTGAACTACGGCCACGCCTTCGCGCACAATTTCGAAGAAGAGTCGCAGTTTGACCTCTCCCACGGGGAGGCAGTCCTCGTCGGAATGACTATCGAAAACACCATCGCGCAGGAACTCAACCTGGCGAGCGCCGAAATCGATTCGCTTCAGGCGATTATCACGGGCTTGTTTACCGAGCAATGCAGGCGCTATTGGATCGATCGGAGCGAGTTGCCGCCGCTGTTGACCAGGCTCAGGTTGGCGCGCCGCAACCGCCTCAACCTCGTCTGCCTCCGGAGCATCGGCGATGCCGAGATTATCGACGACGTCGATACGACCGTGATGCTCGGCGCCTGGGATCGATCGCGCCGGATCCTGATGGGCAGTAACGGTGAGCGATCCGCGAGCGCGTGGCCCGCAAAAGTGATGTCGACCTCGGCTTCCTCAGCGCCATTGACGGAAGACTAAAGAGACAATGCGTGCGCTTTTTGTTTGCGGATTTCACCCGGCCCACGATGCCGTCTCATCCGGGTCGAGGATAGTCGCACGCGAGATGGACACGCTTAAATCGCAGGGCTGGGAGATTGTAACGGTTTCCTTCGAGAACGAACTGGACCGGCGCCACTACAAGGATGGCTATGTCGCCTCAACGACGCCGGGAAGCCGCATTTTCCGGCTTACGCGCATGTTGCGAGTGCTTGCGGGCTTGCGGCATCCAATCCTGCCGTTTGTAGCCTCCGGGCGCGCTTTCGTGGCGCGCGCGTATGTGCGAAAGCTGCTGAAGCAAACTAACTTTGACCGAATTGAGGCTGTGTTCGTTCAGGCGGCGGACGTTCTTCCAAGAGATCGTTGGCCCGAGGCCAGGCTCGTTTCGCACGACGTATTGACGCAGCGTTTTCAGAGGGAATACGAACATAGTCGAGGCTGGCGAAAGATCCTGACCCGCTTCGAAATGTTCAGAGTGAAGCGATGGGAAACCAGAGTGATGCGCTGTTTCGGGCACGTCGAGGTCCTGAGTGACAAAGACAGAAAACTTGTGCAGTCGCTCACGGGCCGCAAGGATGCCCTCGTCCGGTATCCCGAGGTCCCGCGATATATCGACCCTCGCGAGAGAACGCCGGACCAGATCGATCCATCAATGATGCTCTTCTGGGGGCACATCGGCCGCAAGGAAAACACGGACGCAGTCCATTTTTTTGTTCGCAAAATAATGCCCGCTATTCTGGCAAAGCGCCCCGATGCCCGCCTCGTGGTCGCTGGAATCGATCCCCCCGAAAGCGTATGTGCTTTGGCCGGCCGCGCCGTCGTCGTAACGGGCTATGTCGAACACCCCGCTGCTCTCTTTCGGTCCGCGGCAGTCGGAGTTGTGCCGCTACGTCTGGGGTCCGGGCTCAAAATCAAGACCATCGAAATGATTGCCTGCGGTCTGCCTGTCGTGGCGACTTCAGTCGGTGCGGAAGGTGTTAAGCCGCATGACCTTCTTACAACCGCTGATCAGGAGGAAACCTTCATCAACGCGGTAGTAGATCATCTTGAACGCGCGTGTCTCCAACCGCAGGATGGTTTGCGGCATCGACTGTGATATTTCCCCTCGTGCCCCGGAAAAAATACACTTGCCTGCTGTAATTCCTTGGCTCAAACAGTGAAAGCGCATGCCACGCGGGATGCCGGGCGGCGCAGTTCAATCTAAATCGCCTTCGGCAAAATGTACTCATCTTCTTGAATATCTCGATGTTAATTAAGCGAGGCCGACGGAACCTGCATCAAGGCCTCGTCACTCTGAGCGCACAATCCAACAAACTCGCTCGACTTGGGCCGGGAGGAGTCTGAACCGCAACATTCTTGTCCGGGTCAACGGCGCCGGCCATCTCAGCGCCAAGTGCTAACCCAAGCAGGATGATGACGAGGACAGCGCCGGCGAAAGCGCTGAATCGATAGTCGCGCTGCCGTACAAACGCGGCAACCATTATGGTCACGCGAAGTATTGGCAGCACGATTAACAGAGCGATCCCTGCACCAACCACACGCATGGCGGCTATGTCAGCAGTCGCGGTCGACGGGTGTCCTGTGAATACCATCGTCAATCCGACAGCAATAGTCGCGGTCGAAATCCAGGTGCCACAGCTCAACATTCGGGCGAGCAAATTTTCGAGCGGGGAAATTTCACCGCGACTCGTCATTGAGGCAACCCCATCGCGCGAAAGCCGAGAGCGCCGAGCAGCATTTGCACGGCGAGGGCAACGAGCACGAGAACGAAAAGCAGGCGTAACTTTTCGCTCGACACTTTCATCAGAATGCGCGCACCAAGTACCGATCCCACCACGGAGCCCAGTGCCACGGGTCCGGCGATGCCGGGATCGATACGTCCCTGCATGTAGTAGGCCCCGGCGCTGGCGGAGGCGGTAACGCCGATCATGAAATTCGACGTAGCCGACGAGACCTTGAGTGGCAGGCGCAAGGCCGTGTCCATCGCCGGGATTTTG
>DATAZF010000150.1:0-10858 GCA_036272235.1 Bryobacteraceae bacterium
TCAGGCCAGATCGAACTTCGTCTGGTGCAGGAGCGGGTCGCTCTTGACGAGCACCGATTTGCCGATAATCTCCTCGATCTCCTGCAGGTAAGAGTTGTGATTGCTCTTGAGTACCTTCGCAACTTCCGGATTCACGCGAAGCACGATATTTGACTGCTCGGTCTCGAGCCCTTTGCGCATCTTCTGCGCTTCCTGCAGAATCTCGCTGACAACAGTCGGCACGCTCTTGATGTATCCGGCGCCTTCGCAATAACTACAGGGTGTGCACAACGTCCGCTCGAGTGATTGCTTGACGCGCTTTCGCGTGATCGCCACCAGCCCGAAATCGTTGAACTGCAAAATCTTGTAGGGCGCGCGATCGGCGCGCATGGAATCTTCCAGCGCGAGCATTACTTTCTGGCGGTTCTTGCGCTCGTCCATGTCGATGAAATCCACCACGATGATTCCGCCCAGGTCGCGCAGACGGATCTGACGCACGATTTCCTTGATGGCGTCGGTGTTGATCTTGACGATCGTATCTTCCAGCCGATTCGATTTGCCGACGTACTTGCCGGTATTGATGTCGATCGCGACCAGTGCTTCCGTCTGGTTGATGACGATATAGCCGCCGGATTTCAGCCACACCTTCGGGCGCAACGCCTTCTCGACCTCGGCCGTGATGCCGAACTCATCGAAGATCGGATTCGACCGCGTGTACAGCTTGACGCGCCCGACAAGGGCCGGCTGGAATCGCTCGACGAAGCTCAGAATGCTGGTGTAAAGCTCTTCGTGATCGACCCAGATCGTCTTGAACGATGTCGTGAGCTGGTCTCGGAGAATGCGCTGCACGAGATCGAGATCGTGATGCAGCAGCACCGGCGCGGGCTTCTTCTCCGCCTTCTGGCGCATGTCGAGCCAGAGATTGTAGAGGAAGTGCATGTCGCTTCTGAGCTCTTCCTCGCTCTTGTTTTCGGCGGCAGTGCGGCAGATGAAGCCACCGGGGATCCCCTGACGGTGGGTCTGCAGGACTCGTTTCAGGCGCTGGCGTTCTTCGTCGGACGGAATCTTGCGCGAGACGCCGACGTGCTCGACTGTCGGCATGTAGACAACGAAGCGGCCGGGCAGCGCGATGTGCGACGTGATGCGCGCGCCCTTCTGTCCCAACGGCTCTTTCGCGATCTGGACGATGATCTCCTGACCTTCCTTCAGCAGGTCCGAAATTGAGGGAAGGGGTGGGCGTTCTCTCTCGGGACGGTCTTTTCCGCGCGCTTCGGCGCGCCCGTCGTTGCTGCGGCCATCCTGCCGTGATTCGCGCGGCTCACGAGCTTCTCTCGGTTCTCCTCCGCGTGCTTCACCGCCTCTCGATTCACGGGTTCCGCCGGGGTTCCGCTCTTCGCGCCGGCCTGAGACATTGCGGCTTTCGCCCCGCATTTCCGGTTGCGCGGCAACGTCGCCCGCTGCCTGCTTTTCGCTTTCCTCACCAGCCGGTCCGTCGGTGCGCTGCCCCTCAGGGCGTTGTCCTTCCCGTTGCCCGTCGCGTTGTCCGTCCCCCCCGCGCATCTTGCGTCGCATCCTTCGGGATACGCGGTGCGGATAACGATGGCCCTGTTCCCGGAGAGTCGCTGTCAAGCTGGTAGGAATTCTCGCCGGTTCCGGACCCTCGTCCTGATTTTCCTCGGACTGATTTTCAAGCGACTGATCTTCAGCTGAAAGCTCCGCGCCATTCTCAAACGTTTCTTCGGCGGCCAGTGCGTCACTGGCCACCAGCCCTTCGGCAACTTCAGCCGCGCTGAGCCCTTCTTCTTCGGTTGCCACTTCAGTTGCCACGGCAACTGCTGAATCCGCTTCAGCCAACTCGGGGCGAGCGGAAGTCTCCACATCGTCCTGAACCTGGTGCGGCGCCGCGGAATCTTCGACCGCAAGACCGGCCCCCGTCTCCTCAGCCACCGCGATTTCGTGCACCGTTTCTTCCGCTTCAGGGGAAGTTACCCACGAGGCAACTTCGCCGAACCCAGCCAGCGGATGTTCGCCCGGCAGCGCCGAAGCGACCTGCGGCTGCTCGTCTGGCTGAGATACGACGGATTCCGATGCAGGCGCTTCGGTAATTCCCGACGCTCCGGCGGCACGAGTCTGGACCGCGGGCTCAGGCCCGTCCTCAATTGTTCCCTGTTCGTCGCCCGGCGCGTACTTGGCCAGCGATTCGCCGGGCAGCACCATGAAATCCTCAGCCTGTTGGAAATTCCGCGACGCGTAGACAACCGGGGTGGACTCGGGATCTGACTCCACCTCGTCGGTTTCAGCCTCTGCGGGACCGGCGGGCTCCGCTCCGGGCGAGAAGAATTTCGAATCCGGCAGACCGCTCGGCCGACCGCCACGGCGACGGCGACCCCGGCGTCCCCGGCCGCCGCGATCTCCACGGCCGTCCTTGTTGCCTTCCGCTCTGGGCGGCGCGGCTCCGGCAGGGAGCGCACCAACCCCCGCTCCTGCGGCGATCGGTTCAATGGCGGATTCGTCCTCGGGCGGCGGTACGTCCTGCGCCTTTCGAACCGGCTCACGGTTTAGGTCAGGGGCGGAAGTGCCCGCCCGTTCCATCTTGAGAACTTTTTCTTCGACGGTGCTGACGACGGCATCATACTCGTCGTTGTCTTCGAAGAAGTCGGAAACGTAAAGGAACGCGTCGCGATCGAGGCCGATATCGACGAAGGCGGACTGCATTCCCGGCAGCACGCGTGTGACACGCCCTTTATGGATACTTCCGGCTAAGGAATATTCTTTTTCACGCTCGTGGAAAAGTTCCACGACCTGGTCGTCGTCGAGAATCGCCACTCTCGTTTCGTGGCGTCCCGCCGAGACGATAAGCTCTTTGGACATGCATTTCTCCTGTTGGGCTCCCTGGAGAGCTCGCACCGGAGAGAATCTGGACCCGAAAAAGCATCGCCCTGCGTAAGGACCGTCCCTGCCTCCCAATGAAGCCGTGACGACCGGAAAATCAATAACTTCTCACGCCAGCCGGAGGGTGGAGTAACAATTTCGCTCAACACCCAGCATCGGCACTGGGAAACCGCTCATGTTCGGACACCCCGAAACGACATCGATTCGGGACAGGCAATAGAACCTGATTCAGATCCTCTGCCCGGTTCCGAGAGTCTCCATGGCTCCCAACTTCAAATTAAAAATACCTTTGAACCCCTGCAAACAGACTCCGGAAACGCTGTCGTCTCCTCGCATCTGTCTCTACAAATACACAACAAATCCTGAACCGCCAACAACTCAATTCACAAACCTGCGAATCCTCACGCTATTCACCAGACCCAGCATCAAAAACGTGGACCAGATGCTCGATCCGCCGTAGCTCATCAGCGGCAGTGGTATGCCTGTCACCGGCATTCGACCCACCACCATTCCAACATTAACCAGTATATGAAATAAAAGCAGTGCTCCGACACCCATGCATACATACATTCCGGCGCGGTCGGGGGCGGTCTGGGCATTCTGCACAATTTGCATCAGCAAAACGAAGTAAAGCACCATCGCCACCATCACGCCTATGAAGCCGTGTTCCTCGGCGAATGCCGAAAAGATGAAATCCGTGTGCGGAACCGGCAGGAAGCGAAGCTGCGTCTGGCTGCCTTTGGTCACGCCCTTACCCCAGGTACCGCCCGCCCCGACCGCGATTTTGGATTGAATCAGCTGATATCCCGTGCCTTGCGGGTCGCGCTCCGGGTCGAGGAAGCTCACGATGCGAGCTTTCTGATACGCCTGCAGCGACGTGAATCCGATCGGTAGAACAACCAGCGCCACAACCGCAATCGCGAGCCAGTACTTCCACGGCATTCCGGCCAGAAAAACCCCGATCGCGAGGATCGGAAGGTACGTCAGCGCGGTCCCAAGATCCGGCTCTTTCGCGATCAACGCCATCGGGAGCAGGATCACACCTGCCAATTTCAGCAGGTCGTTTCGTTCCAGAACGTCGGTTCGCAGCTCGGTCAGAAATCGGGCTACGAGAAGGATGATCGCGATCTTGGCGAATTCGGAAACCTGCAGGTGGATGCCTGCCGGAAGCGCAATCCAGCGCGTCGACCCGAACGCCCGTTTGCCGATCACAAGCACGGCGGCAAGCAGCACGACGGATGCGATATAAAGCGGATAAACGTGCGACATCAGAGCGTGATAGTCGAAGCTGGTGGCGATCCACATCAGCAGGATGCCGGCGATGATATAGACGATTTGTTTCCACCACGACCCCTGCCAGACAGTGTCGTGCGTGGCGCTGAAAATCTGCAGCACACCGAGTCCGCAGATGATCATCATGACGACGAACATCGTCCAGTCGAAGTCTTTGACGCCGGCAAAACGAAACATGATTTATCTTGGTGCCGCCGCTGAAGCCCCGGCGACTGAAGTCGGAGCACCTGCCGGCGCCAGTGCCGAAACCTCGACGCCGCCTGGCTTCGATTTCTGCTTCGCGGCTTCGGCCTCGGCAATGCGCGTTTTCTTGTCGAAGTAAGCTTTAATGATGTCGCGCGCGGTGGGCGCGGCGTATGCACCCTGGACGCCGACGTTTTCCCATAACACAGATACGGCGATTTCAGGCTTATCGCAGGGAGCGTAGGCGACGAACCAGCCGTTATCCTTTATGTCTTTGTGAGCACGTTCGTAGTCAGCGGAAGCCACTTGCGCCGTGCCGGTTTTTCCGCAGACTTCGAGACCCGGGATGCGGGCGCGAACGCCGGTGCCGCCCTCGTTGATGACGCCGTACATGCCGGCAACAACCTTCTTCACATTGTCCGGATTGAGCGCCCACTCGTGCGGTTTTTCAGTTGCGGTGCCAGATAGCAGCAGATGCGGCGTATGCCAGACTCCGCCCATGGCTAATCCCCCGATCGCCCGGGCCATTTGCAATGGAGTGACGGTAGTCTGGCCCTGGCCGATCGACACCGAGATCGTCTGGCCAAGGTACCACTTCTGGCGATAGTTGCGCATCTGCCATTCCGGCGAGGGTACGACGCCGGCGGCTTCGTTCGGCAGATCTATGCCGGTTTTGGATCCATAGCCGACCTGCTGGGCATAGAAGGCGATGCTGTCGATCCCGGTTTTGTTGCCAACACCATAGAAATAGGCATCGCAGGAAGCGACGATACCGCGATGCAGCGTGACATCTCCATGCACTTCGAGACACTTATAGAAATGCCCGTAGTAGGTCGCCCCACCAGCGCAATGGAACATGGTGTTTTCGTCGATTGCACCGCTTTCGAGGCCCGCCAGGGCCACAATCGGTTTGAACGTTGAGCCCGGCGCCCATTGCGCCTGGATCGCCCGGTTCAGCAGAGGGTTGCCCGGATCCGTCGTGAGTTCTTTCCAGTCCTTCGATTTGATGCGGACCGCGAATTTATTCGGGTCGAAAGTGGGCCGCGACGCCATTGCGAGGACTTCACCGTTCTGCGGATTCAGAGCCACCACCGCACCGCGCGCATTGGGATAATTCCGCAGCCCCTCTTCGAGCCCCAGTTCGCCAACGACCTGCAGATCGAGGTCGATGGTGAGCTGCAGATTTTTACCGGGCTTCGCTTCTTTAATGCCCAGCACTTCGCGCTCGCGTCCCCGGTTGTCGACCACTGACTGCCGCTCGCCATCGATGCCCATCAGCGTGTCGTTGTACTCTTTCTCGATGCCCGTCTTGCCGATAATCTGTCCCTGGTTGTATTTCGCGTATTCGGGTATATCGAGCTCCGATTCGCTGATTTCACCTGTGTAGCCGATCACGTGAGCGAGGATTCCGTTCTCGGGATACAGCCGCCGCTGCGACTCGATCAATTCCATCTCAGGGAAGGTATCCTGATCGCGGTGCGCTTCGACGAATGCCAGGTCGGACGGTGTCAATTCTTCCTTGATGATGATCGGCTCGTATTTCGGACGGTTCTTGTACCGCGCGACCTTGTGCATCAAGTCGTCGTAATCCAGATGAAGACCGTCGGCGATTTCGTGCAGATGGTCCGGCTTGAGATTTTCCCGCGAAAGGATCAGGCTCCAGCTGGAGTGGTTGTCAACGATGACACGTCCATCCCGGTCGAGGATCTTGCCGCGCGGCGCCACGATCGGCAACGACTTGATCCGGTTGCGCTCAGCTCTTTCGCTATAAATTTCAGGACTCTTGATCTGGAGCTCCCAGAAGCCGGTCACGAGAAACAGAAAAATCGCGACAGCGGTATATTGAAATGCCGCCATTTTCGTGGAGGCAAAACTTGGATCGTCACGCAACTGAATCTTGCCCGGCTGGGCTTTTGATTCGAGGTTGTGTTCGAGGGAAGGGAACCGCACAGGGAGCGCTCAGCTACAGCCAGCTAAAGCTGCTTTTAGCGTAACAGAAATTGGAAAACGCTGTGACATCGATGCTGAGGCGCGTGGATCTGGTCAATCCAACCACCTTCGGATTGCGCTGGAGATCGAGTTCGATCTTCACCTTCGTCCGTCTCGTCCTGAGGCGACCGTTTTCGCTTCGGCTGTGGTCCGGCCCAACTTTCTGCCACGCTATTTGCAGCCCTTAACGGCCTGCTCCGGTGCAAACCAACCCTGCAAACACAGCCTGCAAACACAGACAGATACGAATGATTGTCACTCTGAATGGCCATCGGGCGGTATTGCCCTGGGGAAATCAAACCGCTCCGTTACAGTCGCGGGTTCATCAGGAGGGTTAAGCGCTTATGCGCCGCGTGCGTTCGCAAGCGGTTTCTCCAACTTCTTAGCAGGCGAGGTCTTCGCGGATTATCTTAAAGCCGTCCAGATTACCCAGCACCGTCAACGCAACATTCTTCTGGTCGAAGAACGTCTGGGCTACGCGCTGAACGTCTTCAGCCGTCACCTGCTCGATGCTCTCCGCCAGTTCATCCAGCGAGAAGAAGCGGCGGAAATGCATCTCCTGCCGGGCGAGATTCGACATCCGGCTGGAAGTCGATTCGAGGCTCAACATCAGAGAGCCCTTCAGGTGGTCTTTGGCGCGCCGGACTTCTTCCGCGGGCGCGGGGTGCTGCTTGAGATCCGTGAATTCCTTGAGGACCGATTCGACTACGTTTTTCGCCGACTCGAGCGACGTGCCCGCATAAACCGACAGGCATCCCGTATCGCTATAAGGATTGAGCTCCGAGAAAACTGCGTAGGCCAAACCCTGCCGTTCGCGAATATTCTGGAAAAGCCGCGAGCTCATGCCACCGCCAAGAATCGTATTCAGCACGTAACACGTGAACCGATCCTCATGCGGAATCGGATAAGACGGCACGCCGAGGCAGACATGGACCTGCTCGAGGTCCTTCTTCGATTTCAAAGAAATGCGCGCATGTGTTGCCGGCGCAGCCTGCTGAGGCTCCGGCGGTAGAGCCGGAAGCGCCTCAAATCGTTCGCGGGTCAGGTTGACCAGACGCTCGTGATCCAGATTGCCCGCCGCCGTGATAAGCAGATTGGACGGCGTGTATACGCTGCGGTAATAATCCTGCACCATCGCGCGGTTGAAGCGCTTGACGGTCTCGCGCGTGCCCAGGATCGGCTTGCCAAGAGGATGATCTTTCCAGAAGTTTGACGAAAAAATCTCGTGGACAAGATAATCCGGACTGTCCGCATCCATCTTGATTTCTTCGAGAATGACGCCTTTTTCCTTCTCGATGTCTTCTTCGCGAAAGCAGGGATTCAGAACGAGGTCGCTCAACACATCCATCGCGACCGGCAGATGCTCGTCGAGCACCTTGGTGTTGAAGCAGACCATCTCCTTCGCCGTAAAAGCGTCGAGATTCCCGCCGATCGAATCGACCGAGCGCGCGATATCCTCGGCCGATCGGTTCGCGGTGCCTTTGAACAACATGTGCTCAATGAAGTGCGAGATGCCGTTTTCTTCCGCTGTCTCCCGCCTGGATCCGCTCGAAATCCAGACGCCAACGGACACCGAGCGCACGTGCGGCATGCTTTCCGTGATGACCTTAATGCCGTTGGGCAGCGTTGTGGTGAGGATATCCCGTTCCCCTGCGGACGCGTGCTCGATAGCGGACTGGGTGGATAGCAACGTGATTCGACCTGCTTCAGTTGTACCATTGGCCCGGCGTCACCGGCTACCAGAGAGACGTCGTGTTAAACTGGTACAGATGCCGCAAGCTCTTGTAGGAATGGAACTTAGCGAGCTGCGCAACGTCCTCCCACCGGACCAGCCCGAGTATCGTGCCGTACAGATTTACCGGGCGATCTACCGCGAGAAGGTCGCCGATCTCGTTCAGATTTCGACCCTGCCGGTGCGTGTGAGGGCCGCGCTTGCGGAGCATTCCGAGCTTGGTCTGCCGGAACTCGATCATCGTTACGAGTCGGTGGATGGCACTCGTCGTTACCTCCTGCGCCTGAGCGATGGCAGGACCGTCGAGACCGTCATGATGCCCGAAGGCGACCGCGACACCGTCTGCATTTCCAGCCAGGTTGGTTGTCCTGTCGATTGCAAATTCTGCATGACTGCCTTGATGGGCCTCGAACGTTCACTGACCGCCGGCGAGATCGTGGGCCAGGTCCTGTTTGTTGCCCGGGATAACGGCCTGTTGGCGGGGCGGGAAGGCGCCAACAAGCGCTTCAACATCGTCATGATGGGCATGGGAGAGCCGCTCCTGAACCTGCCGGCCGTCCTCAAAGCCACTCGGATTCTGTGTGACCCCGAAGCAGTCGGGATGAGCGAACGCCGCATCACGGTTTCAACCTCGGGGATCATCCCCAAAATCGAAGAGCTCGGCAAGGCCGAGGTGCGCCCCAAACTTGCCATCTCGCTCAATGCATCGACCGAAGAAATGCGCCAGGCGCTGATGCCGATCACACGCAAATGGCACCTCAAGGACCTGATTGAAGCCTGCCGTGCCTATCCCCTGCGAGCCTGGGAAAAACTGACGTTCGAGTATGTATTGCTCGGCGGCGTGAACGACACGGATAAAGATGCCCAGCGCGTCGCACGCTTGCTGGCGACTCTGAACTGCAAGGTCAACCTGATCGCGTTGAATCCCGGTCCGGGCATTCCCTACGAGACTCCGGCCCCGGAACGGGTCGAGTCGTTTCAGCGGGAGATCGTGGCCCGCGGCATCCCCTGTTTCCTTCGCAAGCCGCGCGGGCTTGATATATTTGCTGCCTGCGGACAGCTCAAACGGAATAACGCTTGAAGGTTATCGTTCCTCACCACACCACGATCGAAGACGCGATTGTGATCGTCGACCAGTCCGCGGACGGTTTGTTCGCCGGCGTGGGCGGCGGGGCCGTGGAGCTTGTCGATCGGAAACAGCACTGGAGCGGCCCTCGGATGGGCTTTTCTCTGACGGCCCGCGTGGGTTTCATCGCGCTGCCAATTTCCGGAACCGTGGTCATCGACGACATCAATGTCACAGTCAATTGCGAACTCCCGCCCCTGGTGAAAACGTTCGTCGGCGAGGAAACAATTCGCGCAGGCGTCGAGCGTAAAGTGCGCCGCATGCTACAGAAGTAGAACGTTATCCGTGCATCTCTGCATCATGATGCGAGATTTGGATAGCACCATGATGTGCGGACACGCTTTCCATTGACGATGATGTTGCGAGCCTGCTCCGCTGGGAGATGCGACGCTCCGGCGCGTCTCTGAAAGGCGCTGTAAACCACTTTCTCAGTCTGGGCTTGACATCGCCCGGCGATCGGCAGAAGAAGCTCTTCGCGTGACCCCATGGCCGCTCGGGTTGCGTCCCGGCCTCAGCTACGACAGCGTTGCGGATTTGCTGGACAATCTGGAGGGCGACGGCACCAGGTGATCGCTCTCGACGCGAACCTGCTGCTGTACGCTTACGACTCTGGTTGATTGCTGCACGAACGCGCCCGCCGCTGGATCGAGCAGATTTTTTCTGAAGGGGAGCCTGTTGGGCTGCCGTGGCAGATAGTAAAGGCATTCCTTCGGGTGATTACAAATCCGAAGCTTCGCGGTGATCGTTTCAGGTGGAAGAGGCTGCTGGCATCGTGGATCAATGGCTCACGCAACCCAACGTCCGGCTGCTGGGGTTGGGTGAACGCCACTGGTTGATCCTGAAGCCTTCTCGTACTGGGATTTCTCGGCAAATCATTAATGTCATGGACGCGACCGCTGAAACCCTGATCGAAAAAGCACAATTCTCCGTGTTCTCATCCTTCGGATTCTCCAACAGGGTGTTACAGCGTCCCCGCCAGAGCCACAAAGTGGCGTAAGGAAACTCTTTCAAAATGTCTGCAGCGCGCGTTCTGAAAACGGTTGCCCCATTCCCTGAGCCCCCCGATCAAATCAGAGAGGGACAAGGCACGACCTCCACGGCAGTTGATCACTCTCCTGCCCGCCATATATGTCAGACGCCCAACCTGAATCATTCGATTACTGAAGAGCCCGTCGTTATCCTGTCGGGCCCCGGGCTCGTTAGCAACGTAGAGAACGTACCCGAGATGCTATCCGAACGTTCTCTGCCCGGGAGAATGGGCGAGATTCTCTTATGGGGCGGAGGTGTTGCGGCCTTTGTGATTTTTCCTTTTGCCGTTGGCGCCCTTGTTGCAACTCCCCTGTTACTGGCCGGAGAGATGTTTTCCGGTGGCGCTGGATATTAATTATTCCGGCAGCGAACAGGCTGGTTTATCCGCGACGCTGAATTTCAGGAAATACCGCGAGGCGCTTTCCCGAATGCGGCAATGCGCCTTGCACCGTTCGCGGCGCTGCTGCGGGTTGTTCCTTCAGCCCGCCCGCAACACGTTATCAGCCGCCCACTGGCGAAAAAACGTCCAGGGTTTACGGTACGATTGAGCGAACCACCGGCATGCTCGGCGTTCGATCCGCGACTGGATATTGCCCGTTCCGCGCTTCCTGCTCGCCGACGACGCTTTTCAGCGC
>DATAZF010000151.1:0-14654 GCA_036272235.1 Bryobacteraceae bacterium
GGGATGTCGGTGCGGAGCGTGGCGAGAGTTCGAAACAGAAGCGCGCGATCGCGATCGGCGGCGAGAGTGGGCGCGAGCCTCGTGGCGCCGGCGACTTTCACATCCCAGGCGCGATAGTCATGGGGGATCGCTTCGAGATGCAGATATCGCGCCAGCACGATCGATGACGACTTCGCACCCCAGCCGGGTAGCCCGGGATAGCCATCGGCCGCATCGCCAACAAGCGCGAGATAGTCCGGAATTGATTCCGGGAGAACACCGAATTTCTGGACGATGGCGGCCTCGTCGGATGTGATGCGTGTGCGGCGATTCAACTGGACGATGCGGGTCCCCTTGACGCACTGCGCGAGGTCTTTGTCGGGCGAGCAGATGACGATGCGCTCGACACGTGGATCGCGCGCGGCGATGGCCACGCCTGCCGCGAGCGCGTCGTCGGCCTCGAATTCGATCATCGGCCACACAATTATGCCGGCGGCAGAGAGCGTTTCTTCCAGAGGATGGAATTGGGCGAGGAGATCGGGTTCGACGCCTTCGCTGGTTTTGTACCCAGACCACAGATTGTTGCGGAAGGATTCGATGACGTGATCAGTGGCGACGGCGACGTGGGTGGCTCCAGCGCGAATCATACCCAGCACGGATGCGAGCACGCCGCGAATGGCGCCGACTTCGCGCCCCTCGGCATCGCGCGCGGAGGGGACTGCGTAGTAGTGGCGGAAGAGTTCGTAAGTGCCGTCGATCAGATGGATTTGCAGGCGAGGCTCCAGACAGAATCTATTTGCGTGTAGCTTTCCGGTCGTTGGCGCCCTGATGGAAGACGAAGCCTGTGACCGCGCCTCCGCCGTCACGGGTGAAGTCGAGCAGGTCGCCGTTGGTGCGTGAGACGAAGCGCGTTTCGGAATCCGGCACCAGAGGTAGTTTCAGAGGATCCGTGCCAAGGCGCAGGAACAGCAACTCGCCTTCGAGTGTGATTACGGCGGAGCTCCCGGGAGCGAACTCGTAGTTGCCGGTATACGTCGAGAGTTTCTCGGGTTGCAACCGGAAGGAGATTCCCCCCAGCATGTGCGGAACCGAGCGATCGTTCTCGCATATGCTTTCGATCAGATCGGTATCGGGCGTCAGCGTCTGGGGCATCCTGAATGAAAACGGCCGGGTGAATGTCTTCGGGTCGTCATAGGTCATTTCCAGATCCATATGACCGAAGTCGCGGCGGTGGAAGCGCTCGGTAATGTGGAGAGCTTCGGTGTGAGGATGCCCTTCAATGTCGAGCCAGCCACGGTCGTTGAAGCCGGCAGTGTCGACAATCAGGGTGTCGCCATCCCAGTGTCCGGACGAGTAACCCATCCAGGAAGGATTAGGATCGGCAGGGAGTTTGCGCCCGTCGGTGAAGATGGTGCGATGAACGCTGTTGGTTGTGCCCTGATAGAGGACGATGATGAGTCCCGGGGTCTGAACCATGCGGGCGACATCGACTGCGTGGTAGTAGGCAAACGGGTCGGGCAGGCACGCCGCGCGCGGACTGTCCTTCCCTTCGTTCAATACGCGCCGCTGATAGAGGGCCTCGGCCCACGGCTGGATGTCGGCGGGCTTCAGATCGCGCGCGATGTTGCGATCGTAGCCGCCGGCGCCGGGTCCGGTCCAGATGCCGGAGAGGTCCGGGTGGCCGTCGGATGCGCGCGGCGTGGGAGCCAACAGGTTGGGTTTGCCATTCGCGAGGCGGGGGATTCCGGGAGCGGGGTAATTCAGCCACTGGGCGGGAGCCTGCGCCGCGAGCACCGCGGCGGCAACGATGGTAACGGCAAGCTTCATCGACATAGGCGGATTTTGCTCCTTTCGAGTGTAGCGCCGTGAAGCGCCGACAGGAACGAACACGGCGGCACGGGATAATGAGAGCTTCCCACCCGGTTTATGGATGCGCTCCCCGAACAGCTTCGATCGTTGACTGAACTTCTGGAATCGATTGCGGCCGACAGGAGTTTGCTGGACGCCATAGCTCCGGAAGAACGGCAGAGGCTGCAGCTTGCGATCGCACAGATTTACAATCCAGACCCCGTCGCGCGCCGGCGGCGGATGAAAGCGGCCGAGCGCGAGCGGAGCGCGGCTTCGGCGGTGCGCGATTCGGCGATTCTGCAGCAGACCGGGATACGTCAGCTTCGCAGTAAACCTGTTTTCACGACGCCGAACACTTTTGCGCCCGAAATACCGGAGCAGTTCGAGCCCGAAGAGACGGAGGAGCAGAAGCATTGTTACGTCTGCAAGGCGAAGTATTCCGCGATCCATCATTTTTACGATCAGATGTGTCCGGAGTGCGCGGAGTTCAACTTCATGAAGCGCACCGAAAGAGCGCGACTTGAAGGAAGAGTCGCGCTGCTCACGGGCGGGCGGGTCAAGATCGGCTATCAGGCGGGTCTGAAACTGCTGCGATGCGGGGCGCAGGTGGTGGTAACGACGCGTTTCCCGCGCGATTCGGCGGCCCGCTATTCCCGTGAACCTGATTTCGCGGAGTGGCGACACCGGCTGCGAATTTACGGGCTCGATCTGCGCCATACGCCCAGCGTGGAAGAATTCTGCCGCGAGATGCTGGCGACCTTGCCGCATCTCGATTTCATCGTCAACAATGCGTGCCAGACGGTACGGCGGCCGCCTCAGTTTTACAAGCACATGATGGAGCTGGAAAGTGAAATCGGGGCGGCGCAGATCGCATCCGGCAACGATCTGGCGCCGGTGGTGATCGGAAGGGCACGCTCGGCTGAGTTGTCCCAGGTGCCTCTGCTCGCGGAGGAACTCCTGGGGCAACAACATCTTTTCCCGGGGGGCCGGCTGGACAAGGACCTGCAACAAGTGGATCTGCGCGGGCGGAATTCGTGGCGTTTGTTGCTGGCCGAAGTATCCACCGTGGAGATGCTGGAAGTGCAGCTCATCAATGCCGTGGCCCCGTTCGTTATCAACGCGCGATTGAAACCGCTGATGCTGCGGACTCCCGGCCGCGACAAGCATATCGTCAATGTGTCGGCCGTTGAAGGCCAGTTCTACCGGCTTTGCAAAACCACACGGCATCCTCACACCAACATGGCCAAGGCCGCATTGAACATGATGACGCGGACGGCCGCGACCGATTACTACAACGACGGCATCCATATGAACAGCGTGGATACGGGGTGGGTGACGGACGAGGATCCCATCGAGATAGCGGCGCGAAAGACGGTGGACCAGCGGTTTCATCCGCCACTCGACATTGTCGATGGCGCGGCGCGTATTCTCGATCCCATCATCAGCGGGATCAATACCGGCGAGCACGTATGGGGACGGTTTTTGAAGGACTACAAGCCGACGGACTGGTAGACGGGGAAGCGGAACGTCACTTCTTTGGAGCAGTTTTTTTGGCCGGCGCTTTCTTTTTGGCCGCCGCTTTTCGTGCCGCGGGCTTCTTCCGCGCTACCCCAAGACTCTGCTCCAGAATACTCTCGAGCAGCTTCTTTTCGGATGGCGTCATCACCTTCGAAAACTCGGCGGGACGCTGACTGGCAAGCTTCCGCATTTCATTCACCCAGCGGAGCGAATCTTTGGCAGGGTGTTCGCCGATTTCATCGAGAAGCGTCAGCGCGCGCTCGAAATCGGGAATTTTGCGAAAGCACTGCAGCGCTTCGCCGCGTTCGCCGGCCTGCAGCCACACCTCCGCGGCCGCGCGGAAATCGCCGAGGCCTTCGTGGCAGGCGGCTTCATCCCGCAGCCGTCTGTCGCCGGGCAGGTCCTTCAGAAGACCCAGAGCGCCCGCCCACGCTTTTTCCTTCATCAGCGCGCTGAGCGAACGTTGCTGGAGCCGCTTCAGGCGAGCATCGGCGTCGGCCAGATTCAGGATCTTGTAGAACGGAGGGAGCATGCGGAGAAGAATCCGCGCGTTGGCGCCGGAGCTCGCCGCCAGCTCCAGCTCATCCAGCCATGCCTTCGCGCGCGGTTCGATCTCGAGCAGCAGCCATGGCTCGATTTCATCGCCGGCCTCGACGATACTGTCGATAACGTGCGCCATCGCGTCGAGTCGGTCGGAGGCGGCCGCCCGCGACTGACGGGAAATTTCGCGGATCACACTCGCGAGCTTGAAGCGGCGAGCGTGCATTGCGTTGCGAGCGGCTTCGTCAAGCAGATCGGGGCGCCCAAGCTCATTTGGAAGCGCGACCTTGCGGATGGCCAGCGTAAATGCAATTTCGGACGCAGTCAGAAAGGCGTTGCGGCGCGCAGTCTCATCTTCCACCGCGCCCGGCGTGCCCGGAACACCGAGCAGAGTCACGGCCTGCTGAGCACGCGTCCACGCCATGCCCGGCTTGACTCCGAGATATTGTCTGGCGTCGACCTGACAGCGCTGGATTCGCTCTTCGACATCGAGCTGATCTTCTTCGAGTGTGCGCAGAACCCCGGCCGGCACGGCTGCGGCCACATGGCGCTCTTCCGTGCTCCCGTTCAGGAATCTCAAACTATCAACGACGATCTCTTTCGACGGATCGACATCGATCCAGTAAAGGCGCTCTGTCGGACGACTCAGCACCACGCGAAGCTCATCGATGGCGAGGCGGCGCGCCAGCGCGTCAATACCGCTGTCACCTCTGAACGCTTCGCGACCGGCCGTGATCTGCCGGAGTTTGCGTCCGGCCCCGAGCACGGCTACCGATTGAAAATCGAGGCCCTTGGCTTCGGAGGGAACGAGGACATTGTCGCGAACGGCTTCCGGAAGGTATGAGGGAAGCGGTTGTTCCATGCTAATGAGCGCGAGGCCTTCCCTCGATGCGAGGCTCTGGCAGAGCTCGCTCAGTTCGGCCCCCGGCATCCCCGCGCAATAAACGATCTGGTCGGCGGCATCTTCTTCGATGTCTGCGGCGCCCGCGCCTCCCGGACGGTCCTGCTTTGAGAGATGCGAATAAAGGTCCCAGACGCGGTTCACCAGTTCCGCAATCCGGCGCGGGCTGCGCAGGTTGGCCGTGAGCTTATGCTCGGCCGGAGTACCGAGAAGATGATGGAGCAGATCGTTGAGCCAGGCCCATTCGAAATCGGTCGGCCGGATTGTCTGCGCCTCATCGCCGGCCACGAGCAGCGAAGCGGGCTGGCCGCGCGGCTCCCCGGCAGCCTTCGCGAGTTGCACCAGCGCATACATTTCGATCGGGGTGAGATCCTGGACCTCATCGATGGCGATCAGCTCGAAGTCGAGAAGGCCTTGCGAGCGAAGATCCGACACGCCGGCCGGCTGCCTGAGCCGCGAAGCGGCGGTCCACGCCAGATGCAACTCGGGGAACAGCGACGCTTCGAAATTGGGGCGATTGCGCAGCAACCAGTGCGCGGTGTCTGCAGCCGCGGCCGCCGCGGCTGAACCGATGAACCGAGTACGCCGTTCCCTGAAGGCCGCCTCTGGAACATGCGGGGCTGGGCAGGCTGCGAACCGGCCCGCCTTTTCGGGTACAGCCTCGCCGATGAAATGAGCGTGAAGCTCGTCGTAGAGCGCGCCGCGATTATTTCCCCATGGACCCAGTTTCGTGTTGTTACCCAGTTCTCGAACAAACCGCGCCCGGCGCTCGGATTCGGGCTCTGTCTCCAGCGTGGACCCGCAAAGTTGCCGCATCAGGGCTGGTACGGTAACAACCCGGAATGTCCGGTAGGCCGGGCAGTAGCGATCGAAATAATCCTGCGCGAGCGCCGCCAGATCGCGCGAGTAAGTCACATAAAGAACGGACTCGGCGGCGGAGAGATCGGCTGCGTGCCACAACGCCGTGGTCTTGCCGGAGCCGGGATGTCCCTTGAGGATCGACACCGGGCTCTTCGCTTTGGCAAACCGTGCTTGCGCGGGCGTCCAGGGGCCGGGACCATACTCCTCGCGGCGAAGTTCCTCAACGCTGAGCTGAAGGTAATTGCTGGAAAGGCTCTGCGGAGTCAACTCGCTGTGATCATCGTGATGGCGAATCTCACGAAGGAAAATGGCGCCCTCCGGAGCTTCTTCAAATTCCGGCAGATTCTTTAAGGGCGCAGCGCCCTTGGGTGCCCACCACGCGTAAAAATGCGATCCGTGATTGCCGCCGAGCCGCGAGCGGCGCCATCCACGATTCGCTCCCATGGTTGCTTTGTAATGCTGGCGGCGAGGATCGACTGTAAGCCGCTGAAGCAGTAGCGCGGCGCGCTTTCCGGTGGGATTGTCCTCCAGTTTTTCGAGAAAGTCCTGATGGCAGTAGAGCGGAAACGCCGGCTTGCGGGTCTCAAACTGTTCGGGAATGAGGCGCTCCTGTTTACTCACTGAGACGAAAGTAACACGGGGGTGATCCGACAATCGGGCGACGGATAGTCCATTTCAGAAAGGTTCGGGAATCGCGGCGCCGTCGGCTCGCGAATCCGAGGCGGCGAAGTTGGCCCCTGTTGTGGAATCGTGCAGGATCGCCTGGCCGCGGCCCATCTCTTGCGTATAGGCGCGGCGGATTGCGATCTCGTGGCCGCGCGCGGAAAGTTGTTCCAGAGTTCGCAGCGGAACGCGGGATTCGATCCAGACATCGTTGCCGGTCGAGGTGCGCTTGGTGAAACGGGGAGCTTCGAGGGCCGCCTGGATATTCATCCCATAGTCGACGATGTTGGAGACGAACTGGGCGTGGGCGAGAGGCTGGTTGGGTCCGCCCATGATGCCGAAGCCGATGTGGTGATCGCCGCGTTCCATGAAGCCAGGGATGATGGTGTGGAAAGGGCGCTTGCCGCCGGCGAGGACGTTTGGATGCGCGGCATCGAGGGTGAATCCGCCGCCGCGATTTTGCAGGAGAAAGCCCATGCCTTCGACGGTGATGGCCGAGGCGAACTCGGCGTAGATGCTCTGGATCCAGCTGGCGATGTTGCCTTCGCGGTCGACGATGGTCAGATAGGTTGTGTCGCTGGCGATGGCGTCTCCGGCCGGCACGTCGGGGTTGGCGTGGAGTGGATCGATGAGAGCGGCGCGCGCCTGCGCGTATTCCTTCGAGAGAAGGCGATCGAGCGGGGCTTTGTAGGTTCGCGGCTCGGCGTTGTGGCGGCGAAGATCGGAATACGCCAGCTTCATGGCTTCGATCCGCTTGTGCATTTCGGCGGGGCTGTCGAAGGCATCCCCGGCCGGAAAAGTTTCCATGATGTTGAGCATTTCCAGAGCCGCGATGCCCTGGCTGTTGGGCGGCAACTCGTGAACGCGCCAGCCGCGGTAATCGATCGAGACGGGCTCGACCCACTCAGGCGCGAACGAGGCGAGGTCTTCGGCCGTCATCGCGCTACCGAGGCGGCCCGCAGTTCGCAGGATGGCGCGCGCGATGTCGCCGCGGTAGAAAGCGGCGGCACCCTCGGAGGCGATGAGGCCGAACGCGCGGGCCATATCCGGATTACGGAAGAGGTCTCCTTCGCGTGGGGACTTTCCGTTTGGAAGGAAGACGCGGACCGACTCGGGATGCTGATGAATCTTCGTGAAGAGATCCGGCTCGGCCCAGGTTTCGGCGATCATCTCGGGAACTGGAAAGCCTTCAGATGCGAACGCGATTGCGTCGTGGAACAACGCCTTCCACGGCAGCTTGCCGAAACGCTCGTGCATGGCGGCCCAGCCCTTCACGGCTCCTGGCACGGTCACTGCGTGGATGCCGTCGAAGGGCATGGTGGTGAAACCCCGCACGGCGAGATGGGCCGGGTCGAGAGCGTGCGGGGCCGGGCCTGAAGCGTTGAGGCCGGTGAGTTTTCCCGCCGCGGCTTCCCGGTGGAGGACGAAGAGGTCTCCGCCGATTCCGCACTTCATCGGCTCCGTGACTGCGAGTACGGCATTGGCTGCGATGGCTGCGTCTACGGCAGATCCGCCATGCGCGAGGATTTGAGCGGCAGACTGAGAGGCGAAGGTCTGGCTGGTGGCCGCGATACCGCGGCGCGAGAGGACCATGGAGCGGGCGTAGTCGCGGCCGGGTCCGTGGAGAGGCATGTTGTGAAGGTATCAGGCGCACGCTTGACAAGGAGACGGTTTGGGGCCTCACTCCTGTCAAGAATCTGTGGGAACGGAAAAGCAACGGCCGGAAGGCGAGTTGGTGCAGGGTACTCTCGGCATGCTGGTTCTGAAAACTCTCGCCGGAGAACCGTTGCACGGATACGGAATCGCGCAATCCATCCAGCAGATTTCAAACGAAGTCCTGCGCGTGGAAGAGGGTTCTCTTTATCCCGCGTTGCACAGGCTGGAACTGGACGGCATGGCGACTCCGAGTAAGGACAGCTCGATCACATCGACCGGATCGTCATTGTGAACTCGACGGACAAATTCCACAGCCAGTCGCTGGGAGACTCGCTTGTGCTCGCCCTGGCGGGAGTGGCTGGGTGGGCGATCCCTGCGCAACGAGCCGTTCGCGTCGATCCGGTTGTGGCGTTGCGGTGTGAGTAGGGGAAGCGCGAATGCCGGTCAGTGGCTGATGGCTGGTGCAACGTTCGTGACGGTCCGCGCGTGGCGGGCATAGAGATAGACACCGGCGATGGCGAGAATCAGCGCGATCCATTGCTCCAAAGTGAATGGCCCGCCTAACGGATTCGATGCATCATGCTCGCGCAGGAATTCGACACCAAATCGAACGAAACCATAGAGGATCAGATAGAGGCCGATCACTTGTCCGTCGCGATGCGGGCGCCGCAGCTGCGAGATCAGAACCAGACAGACGATCGCTTCGGCGAAGGCTTCATAAAGTTGCGTGGGATGCAAGGGGATGCCGAGGGGCACGCCAGTCGTGGCGTCGCGGCTGGTGAACGTGACGGCCCAGGGCAGATGCGTCGGCTTACCCCAGCAGCAGCCGGCGGCGAAGCATCCGAGGCGGCCGATGCCGTGGCCGATGGCGAGTCCGGGAGCGAAGAGGTCGGAGGTTGCGAGCACAGGAAGAGACTGCGCGCGCATGTAAAAGAAGGCGAAGAGAAGCGCGACGATAAATCCGCCGAAGAAGATCCCGGCGCTTTGCAGGGTCGCGAGGGAGAAAATTTCGGCCGGATGCGTGCGAAGCTCCGGGTCGAGCGCGATCATCATGACTTTCGCGCCCAGCATTCCGGCGAGCGCGCAGTAGACGCCGAGGTTGACGATCTTTTCGCTGTTCAGCCCGCGCTGCTTTGCGAAGCGCGACGCCATCGCGAGAGCGACCAGGAACGCGAGGGCCACCAGCACTCCGTAGGATGGCAGCGAGAAGCTTCCGATAGTGATAAGGCGTGGAAACATGTCAGGCGCTCACTTCTCCGTGGCGGCGGGAGCGGAACATGCTCAGGATCAACAGACCGGCACCCGTACAGATAGACGCGTCGGCGAGATTAAAGGTGTACCAGTGATAACTGCCGGTGTAGAAGTCGAGGAAGTCCGTCACGCTGCCGACGCGCACGCGATCGAAAACGTTGCCCACCGCGCCGCCGAAGATAAGCGCGAGAGCGGCGGCGGATGGGGTGTCGAGACGATCGATCCGCCAGAGCATTCCGGCCAGCAGCAGAACGGCGACGATCGAGAGGCCAATCAGAATCGGGGTGCGCGACTGCGAAGAGTTTTCGGCAAACATTCCGAAGGCCACGCCTGGATTCTGGGAACGCACGATGTTGAAAAGCCCGGGGATCACCGTCTTCGTATCATACGCGCTGAATTGCGTCTCGATCATCCATTTGGTCCAGCGGTCAAGCGAGAAAACGCCGAGGGCAATGAGGAAGGCGACGATTCGGCGGACGCCATCGGTCATTGTTTGCGAATTTCCTGTACTGCCTCAGCGCAGGCCCCGCAAATTGTGGGCAGCTCCGGATTGGCGCCGACATCTTCGGTGTATTTCCAGCAACGCTCGCATTTGGATCCGCGGGCACGATCGATCGTAACGTCAACGCCTTCACGGGCGTGATTTTGCAGATCGACCTGAGAGACGATGAAGAGCCCCGGGAGTTCGCCCGCGTATTCCTGCAGAAGCGGATAAAGCTCGGCGTCCGCCGAAAGTTGCACCCGCGCTTCGAGAGAAGACCCGATCACCTTTTCCTGGCGGGCAGTTTCGAGACCCTTTGACACGGGTTCACGCAGAGCGATCAGGCGATTCCAGCTTGCGACGCGCGCGCGGGCGGTAGCGCCGATGCCTTCCGTCAGTTCGCCCGGTTCGGGGAAGTATGCTGTATGGACGCTGCCGGTCTGGTTGAGATGACCCCAGACTTCTTCCATGGTGAAGCTGAGGATGGGCGCGAAGAGACGCACCAGGGCGAGCGCCAGCCGGTAGAGTGCGGTCTGGGCGCTGCGCCGGGCCAGCGATTTCGGAGCGGCGGTATAGAGCCGGTCTTTGAGCACGTCGAAGTAAATAGAGCTGAGCTCCACCGTCGCGAAATCGTAGACTGCGCGATAGACCTTGTGGAATTCGAAATCGTCGTACCAGATGCGGCTGCGCGATACGACGTCCTCGGCGCGGACGAGAATCCACTGGTCGAGTTCCAGCAGTTGATCGCCGGGAACGGCATCGGTCGCCGGGTTGAAATCGTGTACGTTGCCGAGCGCGTACCGAAACGTATTGCGCAGCTTTCGATAAGCTTCCGAAAGGCGCGTCAGGATCGTCGGCGAGATACGAACGTCTTCGGTGAAGGCGACGGAAGCGGTCCAGAGGCGGATGAGTTCGGCGCCGTAGTCCTTGATGATTTCCTCGGGCGCAGTGCCATTGCCAAGGGATTTGGAGAGCGGACGTCCATCGCCGTCGAGGGTCCAGCCGTGCGTCGCACAACCGCGGACCGGGGACGCATCGCGCAGGCCGATGCCGATCAGGAAAGAGCTCTGGAACCAGCCACGATACTGGTCGCCGCCTTCCAGATAAAGCTCCGCCGGCCAGCGCAGACCGTTCGATTCGTTGAGGGTGGCGAGATGGCTGGAGCCGGAGTCGAACCAGACGTCGAGGATGTCGTTTTCCTTCGAGAACTCGCCCGCGCCGCATCTTTTGCAAACTGTTCCGGGCGGAACGAGGTCCGCCGCGCTGCGTTCAAACCATACATCGGCCGAATGCTGCTCAAAGAGATCGACGACGCTGTGCAGGATCTTCGCATCGGTCAGAGGCTCGCGGCAGGCCGCGCAGTAGAAGACCACGATCGGCACGCCCCAGACGCGCTGGCGCGAGATACACCAATCCGGACGGCTGGAGACCATGTTCGAAAAGCGCTCTTCGCCCCACTCGGGAATCCACTTCACGCCCTTCACCGCATCGAGAGCCCTGCGGCGCAGGTCATTGTTATCCATGCCGATGAACCACTGGTCGGTGGCGCGGAAGATGGTCGCATTGTGGCAGCGCCAGCAGTGCGGATAGGAGTGCTCGATGTGCTCAATCGCAAGCAGAGCGTGATGGCTCTTGAGGATTTCAACGACGATGGGATTGCCTTCCCATATCGTCTTGCCCAGCAACTGCGGCGGCAGGTGATTTTCGAATCCTTTCGGATCGAAAAACTCCCCCGCTGGACCAACCGGGCAATAGACAGGCAGGCCGTACTGCGTGCCCACAACATAATCTTCCTGACCGTGCCCGGGGGCGGTGTGGACGGCGCCGGTTCCCTGTTCGAGCGTAACGTGATCCGCCACCATGCCGAGCGACGGACGATTGATGAAAGGATGCTGAAAGATTGCCCGGTCCAGCTTATGGCCGGCGAAGCGCGCGAGGATTTCGTATTCGGCCCAGCCGCATTTTTCGGCCGTGACTTTAAGTAGTTCGGAAGCCACGATGTACACGTCGCCACCTGCAGCAATCGCGACATATTCAAACTTCGGGTGAAAGGCGATGCCGAGGTTGGAAGGAAGCGTCCAGGGCGTTGTGGTCCAGATGAGGCCGTAGACTTTCTTTCCCGCAAGCGCGGGATCGATCGCCGCGGCGTCAGACGTCAGCGCAAACCGCACCCAGACCGACGGGCTCTTGTGGTTTTCGTATTCGACTTCGGCTTCGGCGAGGGCGGTGCGGTCGTGGATGCACCAGTTAACCGGCTTGAGTCCTTTATAAACGTAACCTTTGTCGAGGAAGTCCACAAAGGCGCGCGCGATGACCGCCTGGTAGGCGGGCTTCATCGTCAGGTAAGGATCGTCCCACCGCCCGAGGATGCCGAGGCGCTTGAAATCCTCGCGCTGCAGGTTGACCCACTTCTCGGCATACTTGCGGCAGGCCCGGCGGATCGAAACGGCGCTCATCTGCGCTTTTTTGGCTCCGAGTTCCTGATCGACCTTGTGTTCGATGGGGAGGCCGTGGCAATCCCATCCCGGGACATATGGCGAGTCGTAACCCGCCATGGTTCTGGACTTTACGATGAAATCCTTGACGATTTTGTTGAAGGCAGTCCCAAGGTGGATGCGGCCGTTGGCGTAGGGTGGGCCGTCATGCAGGATGTAGACCGGTTTGCCCGCGCGCGATTCGCGAATCCGGGTGTAGAGATCCTCCGCCGCCCAGCGTGCGAGCATTTTGGGCTCCGCCTGAGGCAGGTTCGCCTTCATGGAGAAGTTAGTGCGAGGTAAATTGAGCGTCTGCTTGATTTCCGAAGTCTCGGGATTCATTGCGGGGATGCCTCTTATTATAGCGGCGATCACCGAGACGACTGTTGTTGCTGATAAATCCTACTTCTTCGCTGCCGGCGACGGCTTTGGCGCAGGGGGCGGTTCCAGCTCGGCTTTGGCGACCTGATACTGAATCACCAGAGTCACGCGGCGATTCGAGGCGTCAGCCGGATGCGCCGGGTCTCTGGGGCTCTGATCGGCAAAGCCGCGGACCTGCGTGACCTGATCGCCGCGCATCCCGTTTTCCTGCATCCAGCGGCGCGCGGCATTGGCGCGGTCGGAGGAGAGTTCCCAGTTGGAGTACTCGGCGCGTCCGGGGAAAGCGCGGGAGTCGGTGTGACCTTCCATGGTGACTTTATTGGGCAATTTCCCGATCTCCTCGGCGAGCCTTTGCAGTAGGTCTTTGCCAAACGTTGTCGGAGCGCTGCTGGCGGATTCAAAGAATGTCGAACCTTCGCCTTCAAGAAGCTCAACCCGCAGCCCTTCGCCGGTCACCGTGAAAATAACGTGCTCTTTGATCTTTTGCAGCGCGGCGGAACTCTTCACCGCCTCCTCGAGCTTGTCTTTGATGCGATCCATTTCTTGTTTGCGGAGCGACAGGCTTTCACTGCCGGCGCCTTTCAGGCCATTGCCGACATCTCTTCCGTGGCCGGTCGGGTCGGCGAAGTAACCTCCGACCGCTTTCTTTACCTGCTCGCTGCTGCTCAGGAGCCAGAGAACGATGAAGAGCGACAGCATCGCCGTGACGAAGTCGGCGTAGGCTACTTTCCAGGCGCCGCCATGATGGCCGCCGGCGTGGGCCTTTTTTCGTTTGACAATGACGATCGGATGGGCAGTTTGGACAGGCATGTGGTTAGCTCCTTAAGCGGCTTTCGCGGCAGCGGCCAGCGGGCGGCCTTTGCAGGCGGCTTCCATATCTTTGAAGGACGGGCGCATGTCGTGAGGAATCGCCCGGCGCGCGAACTCGACTGAAATCATAGGGGCCATTCCCTTGGCAAAGGCCATCAAACCGGCGCGAAGCACCTGATAGTACTGACCCTCGGCGTCGATCGTGTGCTGGAGATTTGCGGCCAAAGGAGAAATCAAACCGTACGAGAGCAGAATTCCGAGAAACGTGCCTACCAGCGCGGCGGCGACTTTCTCGCCGATCTGCTCGGGAGGGCCGCCGAGCGCCCCCATGGTGATCACGATTCCGAGTACAGCGGCCACAATTCCCAGCCCGGGCAGCGCATCGGCGACCGTCTGCAGTGCGCGAACCGGGGCCGAACTGGCCTGATGGTGAATTTCGATGTCGCCTTCGACAAGTGCGTCCAGATCGTGCGGGGCCACGACACCGGCTACCGCGGTCCGCAAGGTATCGCAGACGAAGTGCAGGACGTGGTGATCGTTGACGAGCTTCGGATACTTGGAAAAGACGGCGCTCTTCTGCGGGTTTTCGATATCCTCTTCGAGCTTCGCCATGCCGCTCTTGCGGGCGAAAGTGAAGATGTCGCTCAACATCTTCAGGCTGTCGAGGTAGACGGATGCCGAGAACCTGCTGCCGCCGACGATCGAAATCAGGCTCTTGAAGATCTTGATGATCAGGGGCAAGGGGTTGGCGGCGAGGAGGGTTCCGATTGCGGCCCCGCCGATGATAACGAGTTCGGCAGGTTGTGCCAGGACTGGCAGTTTGCCATGTTCCATGAGGAACCCGCCGACTACAGATCCAAAGACAAGAACGATTCCGATGATTGCGAACATGGGGGTTCAATCGGCGGAATCCTGGAAAAACTTAGGGGCTGTTTGAAAAAAAAAATTACCTGATGTGGTGTAGCTGAAGTTTCTATTCTGACGGAGCGGCGGTGCGCACCTGGAATAACGATTCAGACCGATTACCAATGGGCCGCGGATTGCCATTCTGATTGCCAGGCCGCCTGCCAATGCAGACAAGATAGTCAGGGAACTTTGGAAACACAACTCTAGCTAGTGCGGCCGCATGTCGTGGATTTCAAAATGGAACCGGTTCGGCGGCAGATGTCCGGTCGATTCCGGCGACATGCGAGCCCACGCGTCGTAGGCGGCGCCGGCGAGACGGCTGTTCAAAAAGAACAGGAAATGGTTGGAACAGCAATCGATCGGCGGCGGCTGCCGGAAAGTCAGA
>DATAZF010000152.1:0-6845 GCA_036272235.1 Bryobacteraceae bacterium
CCATGCCGCGAGCGCGAGCAGCAGCCATCCGGCGGCAAATGCCCACGCAGCCCCGGCCCGTGTGCGATGGCCGGGCGAATTTGGCATCGCGGTCATAATAGCACTCGCGTGCCTGATGCCATTGCGCGCGATGGACCCGCCTCCAGACCTCGTGAAGAGAGTCGCGCATCGCGAAAGCGAAACGGCGGAAGAACGCCGCCAGTACGCTTATACGCAGTCCGTGCGTTTACAGGAATTGGATGGGCGCGGCCGGCAGACGGGTGAATACAGGGAGACGCGGGAGGTCATTTTTTCGCCGACGGGCGAGCGGACTGAGCGCTTCGCGGTCGAGCCGTTTTCCAATTTGAAGAACCTTATCATGACGCCTGAAGATTTTGCGGACGTCCGCGAAATCCAGCCGTTCATCATTACCGAAGACAGGCTGCGGATTTACGAGGTGACGTTCAAGGGCGAGGAGCGCGTTGACGACAGCGATTGCTGGGTGCTGCAGATCCGGCCGCGGCAGATTCTGTCGGGGCAGCGTCTCTTCGACGGCATGCTGTGGGTGAAGCAGGATGATTTCTCGGTGATCCGGAGCGAGGGAAAAGCGGTGCCGGAGATCGTCACGACGAAGCAGGAGAACCTGTTTCCGCGCTTCCTGACGGTGCGGAGGCTCGTGAATGGCTTCTGGTTTCCGGCCGTGACCTCCGCGGACGATACGTTGTATTTTCGCAGCGCGCCGATACGTGAAAAGCTGACGATCCGCTATGACGATTACCGGAAGTTCGGCAGCGATTCGACGGTTACGTTCGCAAAATAGGCTGCTGGGGGATACATGCCTGGGGTAGCCGCCTGTACGCACGCCTACGGCGGAATCGCCGTAGCGGGCCTCTCAATTGGCTTGTCCTATATTCTGACGGTCATCGCAGCCGGCTGTGTGCTGGGCCGCGCCGACCCACGGCTTAGCGCCATCACAAGCCTCTGAATCCCCAATCGAGGACCTGATCTCACGGGCCGCCTAATGCCGGCGGGGTCGCGATTTCGGCTTTCGAGCCGATGACGTTGCAGTCGGCGGAGCTACCACTGCAAACGTGACCACATTGCTGACAAACGCCTGCTGCGCGATGGTCGCCTGTGTGGTCAAGTCCGTCGTGAGCGCCTGGCTGAGCTGGAACTGTACCGAATAAACTCCGACCAGGCCGGGCATCAGAGAAACGTTCAGGATGTTGGCGGAGGTCCCGCCGACGAGAATCGAGTCGACGGGAACAGCCGGGGGATTGTTCTCTCCGCCTTGATATACCTTTCCCGTATCGATATCGGAAGGCGTCGTCGGACCAAGGCCCGTGGCAAGAAGATAAACGATCTCGCCGGGGATCGCGGGGTTGTCGGAGGTGACCAGCGCCCCTTGCGTGTTTTCACAGCAGGTCGTCGGATTGAAGACCGTGATCACCAGAGAGGCATTGGTGCCCGTCACCGCCTGGCTGATTGCAATTCCCTCGCCGGCTGCCCCCGATTGAACGGCCGTCAGAACGATGCGCTGGAACTCGTTGGCAGCAGTAGCGGTGACGAGTGGATCGGGCCCGGCGTTAATCAGACCAATGAGAGCATCCCGGACCGATGGCAATGTATCGGTCGCCAGTACCGTATAGGTATAGGTGTTCGTTACGCTGCCGTCGCTGCTGGCGATTGTGATGGCCGCCTGGTCACCCGCATTGATAACACCGTCGACCGAGAGAACATCGTTGGCGGAGGTCGACCCATGGTAGACGAGACCCGGCCGCGGATCAGTGCCATACTGCGCAAAGATACCTGGGTTCTGAGGAACGATGGTGATTGCAATCGGCGTGGTGACGTTGACCGATCCATCGGCCTGGGTATCGCGCGCATAGACGCTTACGCTCGTACGATCGGTGTACTCAAGCTGCATCTGAGCGTTGATCTGCGTGGGAGAAACATACAGCAGCGGAGCGCGCAGCCCATCGATGAAGAGTTCGCAGCCGGCAAGGGTGAAGGGCAGATACGTCTGGGTAAAATCGCCGGCGGCCGTGTTATGGCACAGGTTCGTGCCGCTGATTTCGATTAACGTGCCGGGAGCGATGGATGTCGGGTTCTGCAGATAGATGTTCAGTGTGGCCCCGCTGGCTGTCGCGACGATCTGCGCGTTGGCCGAGACGCTGGTCGCGAGTGTGATGATTCCGCCTGGTGCGCCGGGGGTGCGCGCGGTGAGTACCAGTGTGGCGGTGGTGTCGTCCGCGCTCGCGACGATGTTGGGGTCCGCACCATTGGTGCCGTTGTTAATTGCTTTCACGAGCCCGTCGGCGACCGTCGTCAGCGTATCGGTGGCGACAATGGTATACGTGTAGTCTTTAGCGTTGATCGTGACTGTAACGGTGTCCTTCGCGGCGATTGCGCCGGAAATGCCGACGGTGCCGATCGCGTAGATGTTGAGGCTGGCGGCATTCAGGGCGGCGCCGAGCGGAATGTTCGGCACACCCGGCGTGTAGACTACGACGCGCCGGTTAAATGTGTCGCCGACATACAGATTGAGACCATCGAAAGCGAGGCTGACTGGAGTTTGAAAGGCATCCGAGCCATCCGGATTTTGTCCCGTGTTATCGCTGAACTCATCGGGCTCGCCGAGGATAGCATCGGCCGGCTGGCCGCTTTGCGTCGGCATCGAATTCCAGACCATCACCCGATCGTTGCCGCCATCGGCTACAAATAGCCGGGTACCGTCGGAGAACGCGTAGCGGGGCAAGGACATTGTAGCCGCGCAGCGCGCCGGATAGATCGTCGTACCGGTAGTAGTATCGATAGCTGTTGCGCCAGTCTGACCCTGACTATAAGCGAACGCCGCGTTCGACTGGCACATCACCGGCGTCACATTCGTTGGATTATTGTCGGCATCCACATCGATGGTATTGATCGTGTAGCTGTAGTCGCTGACCGCGGACGTCAGGTTCGGCTGTCCAAGCGCAATGTCTGCTGCCGCGCCATTCGTGGTTGGGATCGTATTCCAGATCAATACGCGGCTTTGGGCCAAATCCGCCACGAACATGCGGGTGCCATCCGTCGTTACGGAAACGGGCGTTTGCATATTGGCGGCGGAAGGTGTGGCATTCGACTGCGTGAGGTCGGGCTGGACGAGGGTGGTGAAGTTGGGCTGCCCGATCACGACGTCCGCGGCGGCATTATTAGCGGTTGGAATCTTGTTGTAGATGAGGATGCGGTTATCCTGCGTATCCGCGACGAACAGCTTTCCGTCAGCGATCCAAAGCCCGGTCGGTCCGCGGAGCGACGTGGCGGTAGGTGGAACGGCGGTGGCGTTATGCGTCATGTCCGGCTGCCCGATCACGATATCCGCGGGCTGACCGTCGACGCGAGGCAGAGATTGCCATATAAGGACACGGTTGTTGTCCGTATCCGCCACAACCACGACCTTGCCGTCGGTGGCGACCGCCGTCGGGCTGCGCATGCTGGTCGAAGTGAGCGCCGAGTTGTTGCTGATGAAATCCGGCTGGCCGAGCACGAGGTCCGCTTGACCACGGCATACGCCGCAGGTGCTGCCGGGAATGGTGGGATCGGCAGTGGGCCCGGGGTAGCTTGCAACGTCACTGAAGCGCAGGACGCGGTTGTTGCTGGGGGTGGCGCCGAGCCGGTTGGCATCCACAACCCAGAGAATGCCGTTAACGGAGTCGTAGGCGATGCCGCTTGGCGAACCGAGCAGCGTGTTTGTTCCGCCGAAATCCGCGGTGGTGAAGTTCTTCTGGCCGACGATCAGACGCGCGGCCTGACCTGTTGAAAATATCGGTTTGGGAGTCTGACCGGACGCGCACACTGCCGCAAATCCGGCCAACAGCATGAGGGCGCGGGAAGACTGCATGTTGATAAAAGAATCGATGGAGACTGACGATTTAACCCTTGAGTATAACAAGGGTCTGAGACGTTGGTCCGCGGCGGCCCGGTTTCGGGCAATCCAGCCTGCTACACTCGCGGTCTGTGAAAGAGTTGCCAATTGAGATAACCCCTGCGGAAGTCGCCCAGCTTCGGAACCCGGAAGCCGCGCTTCGTATGATTGACGTTCGGGAACCGGAAGAGCACGCCATCTGCCACATCGAAGGCGCGGCGCTCATCCCGATGCGAAGCATTCCGCAACATCTCGATGAGCTCGATGACGAGGGATTGCGGCTGATCATTTTCTGTCATCATGGCGTGCGCAGTTTGTCGGTCGTGGAGTGGCTGCGAGGGCAGGGAATTCAGAATTGCCAGAGCATGAGCGGGGGCATCGATTTGTGGAGCGCGCAGGTCGACCCCGCAGTGCGGCGGTATTGAAAGGCGCCGGCTCGCGATTGAAGAAGCGGCATGCGAAGCCGCCTGCCCCACCCTTGTCCCGGCGTTAGCGCAGGAGCCTGCGGACGGCCTTTTCGGGCACCTCGCCAAACAGCGCGGCGTTAGCGAACACCGACATTGTCTGTGCGAGTTGTTCGGTATCGACGCCTTCTTCGACAGGCATCTCGTGTTCCACCCAGCTGGATAATGGAATGTTGCGGAAGAAGATCCGCTCCTGGCGCACCAGCATTTTACGCGTTGCGAAGAGCACCTTATGCTCCCGTGTGTAGTGCCGCTCCTCGACCCGGATATCCGCGAGAAAATCGTCAAGAGCCTGACGCCGGATCGAATCCTCGACGCCTTTCAGCGAATCCTGCAGCGCTTCCCTTTTCGCTTCGAGCGTGGCCTTCGCGCCCGCGAGTTGCTCCCGCTGCCTCGCCATGCGCATCTCCATATGCGAACGCATGACGAAATAGACGAGGCCGGCGGTGAATGCGACGCACAACAACGACCAGGCAACGAACGTAAGCGCGCTCATCTCCCCCATATCAGAAGTTTAGCCCGTTCCGTCGATCTTTTGCCCGGATATGGCGCCGCTGAGCACGGAGAAGCGGAAAGTAAACAGAGCTGCGAGGCCGGTCTTGAGGCGATAGAAGAGGCCGCTCACGAGGCCGTGGTGCTTGGTGAGAAAGATGGCCGTGCCCGCTGCGCGATCCCCTTCAAGCGCGCTTTTCGGCACGGGAGATCCGTCGTTTTCGTGAATTGCAGTCACACTGTGAAGGATTACCACCTTCTTCGCGGCGCTCTTCACCTTCGCGCAGATCTCAATGCTGCTGCCGTAAGTGCCGTAACGCTCGTCGACCTGACGCAGCGAACGGAGAAAGAAGGAGCGGAACATAATAGCGGCGCCCGACACGCATGCGACGCTTTGCTCCTCACCGCCCGTGGGCGGACTGAAGGGAGGGTCAGGCTCGGCAGGCGTGGGAAGCGATCTCACCTGCGCGATCGGCGCGCCCGTGTTGTCGGTAAGCAGAGGGCAGACGGCGCCGACATCCGGGTGCGTTTCCAGATAATCGGCGAGCCGGCCCACGGCTTCCGCGGAGATGAGAACATCATCGTGAAGGCACAGGATGTATTCGCCCTCAGCGGAGCGCAACCCGATGTTGAGGGCTTTGACCAGGCCGAAATTTCGTGGGAGCCGGCTGAAGTGGAGATGCGGAAATTCTTCGTTCAGCATTTCCGCGCCGTCGGTCGAGCCGTTATCGACAAATACGATTTGATGGTCCGTGCCCAGCGCTTCAATGCTTGCGCGCAACTGGTCAACTCGATCGAGGGAGACGATCACGACCGAGATGCGCGGAGCCTGATGCTCGGGAACTTCAGGTTGAGGAGTCAATTTAGCCATTTTACGCTGAGTGGATATGTTCCAGATGAAGCTGGCCGGAATTTTGAAATATCGCAAGAAAGGTCAGGAAATCCAGTTGCGCCCACGGTAGACTCATACGTCTATGGCCGCCGGGTTCGTGGAAATGCAGAGAGTGCTGGCGTACGTTTCGGCGCATCTCGATGGCGACGTCTCGCTGGAATCGCTTGCTGCTCACGCGGGTTACTCGCCCTTTCATTTGCACCGAACGTTCTCGAATGCCGTCGGTGAGACGCCGGGTCAATTCACGTTCCGGCTTCGGCTTGCGCGCGCCGCGCTGTTGCTTCTGACCAGCGAAGAGCCGATTCTCGAAGTGGCGCTGGCCAGCGGCTTCCGCAGCCACGAGGTGTTCTGCCGGGCATTTCATCGCCGCTTCGGAATGACGCCGAGCGCCTATCGCAAACGCGGCTTTGCGCAAAGTCTGAAGCGGTCGCAGGTAAGCGATCACGCCGCGTGCGTGGAGCAGACTGCGCCGTGTCTGGGGCTTTATCACATGCAGCAGGGAAGTAAATCCGGGAGAAACGATATGGCTTATTCGGTCACGAAAAAAGAACTCGCGCCTCAGCCTGTGCTGGTTGCGAGACGGAGAGTGAAACGCTCGGAGATTGCGGCGACGATCGGGGCGGCGCTCCCGCATGTTTTCGCATTCGCGCAACAGCAGGGAATCGCGCTGACCGGCTTGCCATTTACGCGCTACCCGGAAATGGGGCCTGGCTTGATTACGATGGAGCCCGGCATGAAGATTGCGAGCACAATGCGTAGTGACTTCGAAGAGGTTCCGCCCTTGCCCGGAGCTAGTGTAGTGGTCGATACGCTGCCAGGCGGACCGGCTGCGACTACCATGCACACGGGGCCGTACGAAGCGCTTCCCGATGCCTACGCCGCCGTCGAACAGTGGATCGAGGATCAGGGGTTGGCTACCGCGGGAGCACCGTGGGAGTGCTACGTGAACGATCCGTCGGAATATCCGGATCCGAAGGATTGGAAGACGGAAATATTCTGGCCGCTCCGGGCGTAGACATGTACGCGCCGCGTCAGGCGAACGGTATCGCCAGTGCAACGTTTCGCAGTGCTCTGCCTGTGAACCTGTAAGCATTTCAATATATGCAGGCTT
>DATAZF010000153.1:0-2165 GCA_036272235.1 Bryobacteraceae bacterium
TTCTCCACCTGACGGGCACCCGGTTCGGTATCGATCGCCGCCACCGGGGCGATCCCGCCGAGCGCTCGATTCGGACGCTTCAGCCAGCGGATGGCGCGCTCGTGGCCGCCCAGAAATTCACCGGCCAGAGCCACGATACGCGCCAAGCGGTAAAGCCGGTCGGATTCGAACCGAGCCAGACGCCCGGCGCCACGGCGGCGCTGCAGGCTGCGCGGCGAAAGATCCAGCGCACTGGCTAATTCCTTTAAGGTAAGTCCAGACGCGCGCATCAGGCCCTCGACTACCGCGGACGGAAAGCCTTCCCGGATCGCTTCCCGCATATCAGCCTCGGTCGCGAGGGAACGGCCCAGCGTGCGTTCTCCCCCCAATTCGTCCGTTATCGCTCGCAATTCGTTGACCATTTGTCGTCTATTGTAGCGACAAATGGCGCGGGTGCTCGCCGTCGCCAAAACAGTGTAATATACTCAGCCGCAGGGGGATCCATGGAACGGACGCGAATGCTGTGGAGCCTGGTGCTCTCGATTGGCACACCAGCCATCATGCTCGCCGCGGGCGCTGACACACGCCTGATCGATGCGGTCAAAACGCAGGACGTCAAAGCGGTGCGTTCGCTGTTGGCCCAGCACGTGGATGTGAACACTTCAGAGGCCGATGGCTCCACGGCCTTGCAATGGGCCGCGCAGGGCGACAACCCCGGGATTGCTGAACTGTTGATGGCAGCGGGCGCGGATGTGAATGCCGCCAATCGGTACAAGGTCACTCCTCTTTCGCTTGCCTGCACGAACGGTGATGCGGGACTGGTCGCAGGCCTGCTCAAAGCGGGAGCGGACGCGAACGCCACATCCGAAGAAGGCCAGACGGCGCTGATGACCGCCTCGCTTACGGGCAAAGTTGATGCCATTAAAGTGCTGATCGCGCATGGTGCGAAAGTAAACGCCACGGAAGCGTTCAAAGGCCAGTCCGCATTGATGTGGGCGGCATCGGAAGGCAACGCGGATGCGGCTGCGCTGCTGATCGAATTCGGCGCTGAAGTGAACGCGAAGTCGAAAGGCGGCTTCACGCCGCTGCTGTTCGCAGTCCGCAACAACAGGATCGAAGCGGCCAAAGTTCTGCTGGCGCATGGCGCGAAGGTGAACGATTTGGCGCCGGACGGCACCGACGCGCTGAATATGGCAGTGGTGAACGCGTACTTCGATATGGCCGCGGCGCTGATTGAAAAGGGCGCCGATCCGAACCTGGCCGATCCACGCGGCTCGGCTTTGCATACGCTCGCCTGGCTGCGAAAGCCGGGAACCGATGGCGCGGCGGGGGTGGGGAATACGCCGCACGGTCCGCCGGTTGCGGAAGGCGATACGACTTCGCTCGAGCTGGCCGAGATGTTGTTGAAGCACGGCGCGAATCCGAATGCGCGTGTTGGCTGGAAAGAGAACGCCTTCGGGAAAGAAGGTGGGACGGCCCGGAATCCGCCCAACATTCAACTGGGGCGGCATTTCCTGAGCTATGTCGGGGCGAGTCCGTTTTATGTCGCGGCAAAGAACGGCGACATCGCTTATATGCGCCTCCTGGCAAAATATGGCGCCGATATGAAGTTGCCGACCCGGGCCGGTGTCACGCCGCTGATGGCCGCCGCCGGGCTCGACTATTGGGAGGGTGAAGCGCCGGGCCCGTTCTCGGGCGTTTCCGAAGCGGAGCGTCTGGAAGCCGTGAAGTTCGCGCTCGAAGCCGGCAACGATATTAATGCGCATGCGGACTTCGGCGACTATCTCATGACCGGCGATACTGCATATACGCTTCTCTACTATCCGCTCAACATTGATGATCTTCTGGACAAGGGCGTGGGGGATCCGCGATGGAGCGGCAGCACGGCGTTGATCGGCGCGGTGATTTCCAATCAGCCTTCGATCGTGCAGTATCTGGTGGACCATGGCGCCGATGTGAATGCGAAGACGAAGCTGGGATGGACTCCTCTGTTGGTGGCACATGGGGTTTTCTTCGCGAATGCGAAGAAGGAATATCCGGCCGCGGAGGCGATTTTGAAGAAAGCGGCGCTGGCGAAGACGGCGGCGCGGTAGTTCGTCTGGCGGGCGACACAGCGCAAACCGTGAGCCTCCAGGGCGACAGAAGTTCCCGCGCGGATGCCCTCGGCGGTTTACTTCCTGCCAGCC
>DATAZF010000154.1:0-2514 GCA_036272235.1 Bryobacteraceae bacterium
CTCTTCCAGTTCCAGAATCTCTCACATCGGGAATCCCCTGGTTCCATCGCCAACGTCGTGAAGCACGAATCGTACCGCTGAGGCCGTGCGGCGCGATGTCCGATAGCCGCGCCCCCGCCACGTACATCTTCAGCATCCGCCACACTACCGTTTCGCTCATCCTTTCACCGCAAATCTGCTCGCCCGCGTTCTTCGTCCACGGTGACACGGGAACCGTTCGCACCGCTCTCGTTGTCGTACGCGCTTCATCGTCAGGTTGGCAAACGCGGACGCCGTGCGACCTGACACCATTGGTCCGCGCGATCACGGACGCCAATGCCGGCGGTCGGCAGTTCGTTGCCGGCGGCTTCGATCCATTCCCGACGGGGCAGACTTGAGTTCAGCCCGTCATGCTGTGGCACGCCTGCGATCGAGATTATGACTCAGCGCCAGCCGAGAGCGGGAGCGACGTGGGTCAGAATGGCTTCCATGACATGCACATTGTAAGCGACTCCCAGCTGGTTCGGCACAGTCAGCAAGAGTGTATCGGCCTCCGCGATGGCCTCGTCTTTCTTGAGCTGTTCCACGAGGATGCCGGGTTCGGCGGCGTAGCTTCGGCCGAAGATCGCCCGCGTTTCTTCGTGGATCATGCCGATGTGGTCCTGTTGCTCTGCGCCCCCAAAATAAGCGCGATCGCGGTCATCCATCAGCGCGAAGATGCTCCGGCTGACGGAGACGCGCGGCGTTCGCGCGTGACCGGCCTCGTTCCATGCGGCGCGAAAGGCACGGATCTGCGACGCCTGCTGGATGTGCAATGGGTCGCCGGTTTCATCCCATTTGAGGGTCGAGGTTTGCAGGTTCATTCCGAGCTTCGCCGCCCAGGCCGCGGTGGCGTTTGAAGCCGCGCCCCACCAGATCCGATCGCGCAGCCCTTTCGCATACGGCTCAGGGCGCAGCAAGCCGGGTGGATTGGGGAACATCGGGCGTGGGTTGGGCCGCGCGAATCCATCACCGCGCAGCAGGTCCAGAAATTCTTCGGCGTGGCGCCGGCCCATGTCCGCGTCGCTCTCGCCCTCAGCTGGCCGATGGCCGAAATATCGCCACCGATCGCCTGCTTCGGCGATAACCTGTTCCGGCGAGCCGCGACTGATGCCGAGTTGGAGCCGGCCGCCAGCGATGAGATCGGCTGCGCCCGCATCTTCCACCATGTAGAAGGGATTCTCGTAACGCATGTCGATCACGGCAGTGCCGATGTCGATGCGTGTGGTTTTTGCGCCGATGGCCGACAGTAACGGGAACGGCGATGCGAGTTGGCGGGCGAAGTGGTGGACACGGAAATAAGCGCCGTCCGCGCCCAACCTCTCGGCCTCCATCGCAAGATCGATGGACTGCAGGAGAGCGTCGGACGCGGAGCGTGTCTGTGACCGCGGTGCTGGCGTCCAGTGGCCGAACGAGAGAAAGCCAATCTTCTTCATGCGGGATTGAGCCTATTGTCCCAGTTCAGATGATCGGGCCGCCCATCGAGAAGAGTCCGTCGCAGAAGCCACGAAAATGGGGAAAGTCTGCGGGCCGCCAAGAAGGTGGCGGCGGATGGTTTAGCTTGACTCGCCGGCACAAAACAGCACGGCAAGTTCTGCGATATGGTGAAAGCGAGTGTAAACACAATGGGTTGCCGGCGACTACTTCGTTTTAGTCCTTCCATGACCGGTTGTATCGTTGTATCAACGCCGGTGTAAACGAGCATTAGTCGATACAGGGTTAGCCGATGAAGCGCACATGGACGATCATAGGGGTAGGAGCCGTGCCGGCCAGCCTGCAATGGTACCAGGCGCTGTTCGGTCAGCCGGCCGCCCCTGCTGCTCATGATTACTTTGGGCAAATCCTGGATTCAGATGGAACTGTCCTGCTGTGCCTCCACGAGTGGGGCGCCCACGAGCATCCCTCATTGATGAGCCCCGATCACGGGACACCCGGCAATGGGCTCCTGTTGTTCTTCCGTGTCGATGATTTCGATCTGGCGCTGCAGAGGGCACGCTCTCTCGTCACTCGGCTCGAAGAGGAGCCATACGTGAATCCGAACACTCAAACCAGGGAGTTCTCGCTCCGGGATCCGGACGGATATTACGTTACGATCAGTGCGCTCTCCGCGGCCTGACAAGGCGTTGCAGCCGCTCGGCAGGCTTTGCAGGCATTCGATGAATGCGTGAAGAGGCGAGCGCAGGCAGGCAATAATCGTATTGCCTTCACTGCGATCGCCTTTTTGTCGTAAACCTGCGCAGGAATCACGCGCGGCGGCATTTAAGAATTCGTAATCGGCGCTTGGGCCTCCGCGGCCTTCAGTCGCAAGCCGAAGGATCGGGTCCCGGTGTCCGGGCATCTGAGGTCATGCGCCGGCTCAAAAAGCCCGGTCTCAATCAGCTGCGCGATCACCTCGTTTGTCGCCTGTTTTGTTTCCTTGTTCGCGGCGAAATTCTCGCGAAGCCAATAATCGAGTGAAGCGGGCCTCGGATGATCGACGAGCGCGCAATCGACTTC
>DATAZF010000155.1:0-24218 GCA_036272235.1 Bryobacteraceae bacterium
CGTGCTGCTTCGACTCCTTTGCCGGGTGGGAACAGCCTAAGCCGGAAAGCTGCGCCCGCGGCGTGGTACGCAGTGCGTGCGGCGAGGCCCAGCGGCTCGGGCTGGAAAATCGACCTGGCGGCTCAGGGCGCGCTGGAGCCGGTGGGTTCCGTGCAACTCACGCCGTCGAAGCAGGGTGTTTATATTTCCAATTTGAAAGTGGCTCCGGAGCACCGCCGTCAGGGCCTCGCGACCCAATTGATCGACGCCGCGCTGCGCACGGCAACAAGCAACGGTTATCGCACGGCTCGGCTGGAGGCGCGTCCCGATTCGCCCGCCGATCTCGCTCCCGCGGACCTGGTATCGATGTATCAGAAACTGGGATTCCGGAGGACCGGAATTTCTCAGCGAGGGAACCCTGTAATGGAGCGGGGGCCTGGTATGGCGCCGACTCCCGGCCGCGAGGCTCCACCCGTGTACCGTCCGCACGCGGCGGCGGTTTCGCAGTTGAAATCAAAGCCCGCGGCTCCGCCTGTCTATCGTCCGCAGGCGGCAGTTTCGCAATTGAAATTGAAGCCGGCGGCTCCGCCCGTCTATCGTCCCCAGGCGGCAGTTTCGCAATTGAAGCCAGCGGCTCCGCCGGTCTATCGCCCGCAGCCAACAGTTTCGCAGCCCAAATTCGCCGGTGCGATGACTGCGGCCAACGCACGCACGCCCGTACCTGCGTCATGGAATGGCGCGCCGAAATTTGAACCTGCGGCGCCGTCCTCCGCCGGGAAAATGGTGCTTCCAGGGTTGTCGCATCCCGCGTTAAGGACAAACGCGATCCAGCGGATGCAGGATAGCGAGAGCGATAGTGATAGCGGCAGCGGCGATGACTATACTGAAGAAGAAAAGAAAAAGCAGCTTCGGTTTAACTTTCTCGCAGGTACACCGCAAACAGTAATCGAGAACACGGCCCACCAGGTCGCGCATTTCGACACCGGGCGCTTCACGGCGGTTTGGACCTGTCCCAATTGCCAGCGCATGCTGGCATACATCGATCTGGCCGGGACGTTTCACCTCTCCGAGTACGGGTATATGAGCGTGAACGAAAACGAGCACAGGCAGCGAGCGCTTGAACTCGACCATCACCCGCCATGGGCGCCCCGTCTCGCGTCACTTGAACGTAGGGGCGCTTCAAGGGCGGAAATGCGCGAAGACTATCAGGATGAAGGCCGGCTGCGGGCCCTGTGCAGAGTCTGCAACGGAAAGCACAATCTCGAAGGCAAGCAGGTGAAGAACTACGACAGCGACGACGACGACTTCAATCCGCAGAGAACCCCCAAGCACGAGACCCAGTACAACACGGGTCAGTTCAGCGGCTATCGCCCGGATGACTATTTCGGTTGAGGACGCCGATCAAATTTGATGCGGCGGTTTTCGCCGCTGCAGCCCCCAGGCGCGTGCCGGTCATCCGCGCAGAGATTTTGACAATGCGGCTTTCATGCTCCAACATCCCGAGTGACCGATCTTAAGTTCCTTGTCGCAAAACTGAATCGCATCAGCCGGATCGCGGCGGAAAAGGGCGCAACCTTCGCGGTGGCGCGCGGCAATTCCGAAGTCGATATCGAACACCTGTTCCTTGGCCTGCTCGACGTTCCCCGCTCAGACGCAGCGCTCGTATTTCAGCACTTCAATATCGATACGGACCGTCTGACGCGCGATCTGAACGCCGCTCTTGACCGGCATAATTCCGGCAACGTGCGGACGCCGATACTATCCGCCGGTCTGGTGAAGCTGTTCAGCGCCGCGTGGAACCTGGCGTCGGCCGAATTCGAAATCCCCGAGATCCGGTCCGCGATTGTACTGCTGGCGTTCATAGAAGGCGGCGCGGCGGCACAATTGGCCGGGAATACGTCGGCAGAGTTTCTCAAGTTCAACGGGGCGCGGTTCCGGCAGAACATGGCATCGCTCTTCAGCGTGGAAGAAGGCGTATACAAAGAGCATCAGCCCGCCCGAAATGCAGACACGGAATCGGCCCTTTCGGCATATACCGTGGATCTCACGGCGGCCGCGCGCGCCGGCGCGATCGATCCCGTTTTCGGGCGCGAATCCGAGATCCGCCAGGTAATCGATATACTCACACGCCGCCGCCAGAACAATCCGATTCTGATCGGCGAACCCGGCGTAGGCAAAACGGCAATTGCCGAAGGATTCGCTTTGCGCGTGGCCGCCGGCGACGTGCCGCCTTCGCTGGCGAAGGTCGCCCTTCGAACGCTCGACTTCGGGCTGCTGCTGGCGGGCGCATCGATGAGGGGGGAGTTTGAGAACCGCCTCAAGAGCGTCATGAACGAAGTGCAAACGTCTCCTGAGCCGGTCATCCTTTTCATCGACGAAGCGCACACGCTGATTGGCGGAAATGGGGAGACGAACGCAGCCAACCTGCTGAAGCCGGCGCTGGCGCGAGGCGATCTGCGCACCATCGCCGCCACTACCTACGCGGAGTATCGAAAGTATTTTGAGAAAGACGCGGCGCTGGCCCGGCGCTTTCAAATCGTCGCCGTTGAAGAGCCGACGGAAGATCGTGCGATCGAAATGCTTCGGCGGCTGGCGCCGCTGATGGAACGGCACCACGGAGTCCGGCTGCAGCGCGAAGCCGTGGAAGCGGCGGTGCGGCTGTCGCACCGGTACGTCACGGGCCGGCGCCTTCCCGACAAGGCCATCGGGGTGCTGGATACAGCATGCTCGCGCGTGGCGATGGCGCAGAACTCGACTCCTTCCGCGATCGAGGACAGCCAGCACAGAATCTCCGTGCTCGAAGGCGAACTGGAGAGCGTGGAGCGGGAACGTCTGACGGGCGGCGACGTCGAGCCATTGCTCAAACATCTTTTTGACGAATTGGCCGTTGCCGAGACGCAGCTTGCCGATCTCGAAGATCGCTGCCGCGCGGAAAGAGAACTGGTGCGCGAAATCGCGCGGCTCCGGGCGGATCTTGAAAAGCTGGGCGATTCGGAAGACGCCGCCGCGCTGCGGCTGCAACTGGCCGAGGCGAACGCGAACCTGGCGGCGGCGCAGGGCGACGCGCCGCTGGTTCCGGCGCTGGTGGATTCGCGCGTTGTCGCCGAGGTAATCTCCGACTCCACCGGAATCCCGGTCGGCCGCATGCTCAAGAGCGAGATTCATACGGTGTTGAACCTGCGCAATCTTCTCGCAGAACGGGTGGTGGGCCAAACACAGGCGCTCGACGCAATCGCCAAACGGATTGTCAGCTCGCGCGCGGGGCTCGAAGATCCCTGCCGCCCCACGGGTGTCTTCCTGCTGGCCGGTCCAAGCGGTGTCGGCAAGACGGAAACGGCTCTGGCGCTGGCCGATCTTCTTTACGGCGGTGAGCGCAACGCCGTGATATTGAATATGTCCGAGTATCAGGAAGCGTATTCGATTTCGGGGTTGAAGGGGTCGCCTCCGGGATATGCGGGCTATGGCGAGGGAGGCGTCCTGACCGAAGCCGTCCGGCGCCGTCCGTACTGCGTGCTGCTGCTCGACGAGATCGAGAAGGCGCATCCCGACGTTCTCGAGCTGTTTTACCAGGTGTTCGACAAAGGGGTCATGGAAGACTCGCAGGGCCGTTCCGTCGACTTCCGCAACTCGCTCATATTAATGACGTCGAACGCAGGGGCCGAAATCATCCAGCGGATGGGCTCTGGCAATCCCGCTCTGGCGCCCGACCCGTGGGAGATGTTGATGGAAGAACTGCGGCGGGTATTCAAACCGGCATTGCTCGCCCGCATGGTGGTCGTTCCCTACTATCCGATCGGCGACACGGTATTGCACCAGATCGTCGAGTTGAAGCTGGCGAAAGTTCAGCGGCGGCTGCAGGAATCTCATGGCGTCGAGCTGCTTTATTCAGACCAGCTTGTGGAAGAAGTCGTGAAGCGCTGCGTGGATGCGGAGAGCGGGGCGCGGAACGTGGATCATATTCTGACAGGCACGTTGATCCCGGAATTGTCGGAACGGATCCTGTGCGCCACGGTCGACCGTAAGCCGATTCAGACGATTTCGATGGATGCCAGTCCGGCGGGAGCGTTCCGGTATAAAGTCGAGTAGCTCGGTAAAATAATCACCCGGTCGTCAATTGGTCAAGCCACGAATCGGCCGCACGTAGGCATGGACTTCGTACGAACGGTCCAGCTCGGCCACGATGCGCGATGCCTCATCCCATTCTTTATAAGGGCCGAGTTGTACGAAGTGCCAGGTGTCCACGCCATTTGGGGTGGATTCGCCGACCAGAACCGGCCCGTATCCCTGCCTCTTGAGAATGTCGGCCAGGCGCATTGCGTTGTTCTTCATGTGAAAAGACGCCACCTGAATCGCGACGCCAGGTCCCTGCTCAGACTGCACGGCCGTTGGCTGGGATGCGGCGGATTGCGGAGCCGCCTCCTGCGAAGGCATCGCCTGTGCCGGCGCGGAATTCACGGCGGCTTCGGCTGAAGGTGCCAAAGCAGGCTGCGCACCGGCGGCATTGCCCGGCGGTGGCGGGGCGGAATCGTGCGCCGTGGTGGATTGGGGCCGAGCCTCCATTGCGGCCGGCTTTGCGACGGCGTCCTTCGCCGCAGCACTTGCCGAGAGAACCGCCAGACGAGCCCGCAGGACTTCCGGCGCGCGTGCCGTCCTGGGGCCGATCAACAGACCGGTGGCGACACCGGAGGTGAATAGCAGCACCTGAATAGCGCCAAGACACAGCCCGAGCTGGACCATTCTGCTTTTCGTAATCGAGAACTGCCAGGGTGCGCTCATGGAATCTCCACCGTTGTCTGGCCGGGGTTCGTAACCTGAATTACGCCACCCCAGTTACACATGAGTTTGGAATTGTTGTCGAGAGCCGGCATATTGGCGATGAGAACGGTCGGCGCTCCCGGAGCCCAGGGAGCGGGCGTTACCGGGACGCAAGGCATTGGCGTCAACACTCCCAGCGCCGTAGCTGTCGCGGAGGCGACGGTAGGGTTCGCAATGGAGCTGCACATACCGAATGGAGGAATATTGACCAGCGGTTTGCCATCCATGATATTCGCCGCTGGAGTTCCCGTCAGCACCTGATTCTGCGGAAGCACTACAAGAGAGGACGGGGCGGCGCCAAAACTGCACTGCAACATTCCGCCCATGCAAACCTGAAATGCCATTTCAGTAAAAGAACAGTTTAACGCCCTGAACCACTATAAGTGCCTTAGTTAATTTTCACCAGGCCGCCCTTCAGCGTCAGCATCCCGCCGCCATCCACGGTCTGCGAAGCGGCGGCTTTGTTGGCAAGAGTGGTTCCCGCATCATTAGTCATATCTGTGCCGGATTTGTTACTGAGTGAAGTGCCGGCTTCATTGGCAAACGTCGTCCCCGACTTGATGCTGACCGAACCCGACGCCTGAATACTGAGATTGCCGCTCACCTTCAACGTGAAATTTCCGGTAACATCCGAACTGTAATCCGCCTGGTTAGTGTGCGCCTCTTTGTCTGTGACCGTGATGGTGCGCTTCCCCTGCACAGTCAGAGATTCGTCTTTCGTGACGGTCGTCGTCTGATTATTCAGCACCGTTACCGTCATATCTTTCTGCGCCTGGATGAACACCTCCTCCGACCCGGCTTTATCCTCGAAGCGGATTTCGTTGAAACCCGAGCCGCCTTTGGATGAGCTCGACTTGATCGTGCTTTTCGTCTGGTCGTCGGGCAAAGCATACGGGACGGTCTGGCTGGCGTTGTAGAGCGTCCCGACAATTACAGGACGGTCGGGATTGCCATCGAGAAACGCGACGATCACTTCCTGCCCGATGCGCGGCAGAAACATTCCGCCCCACTGCTTGCCGGCCCATGGCTGTGAAACGCGAATCCAGCAGGAGGAAGTCTCGTCGTGTTTTCCGGTCTGGTCCCAGTAAAACTGCACTTTGACGCGCCCATACTGGTCCGTCCAGATCTCTTCGCCCGATTTGCCGGTTACAATCGCGGCCTGTGTTCCTGGTATCGCCGGCGAGGGGACCGAGAGAGCGGGGCGGAAGGTTACGGAAGACGGAAAGCCCTCAAAAGTGTTGGAGTAGGTCTCCTGATCTCCTTTCACCCGAAGCCCGCGGACAACGTAGTCGGTATTTGCGTCATCGCGAAAATGACCGCTCAGTGTGAACTTGCAGCCCGCGTAAAAGGCACGGCACTGGCTCGCCCCGTGCACGGCCTTTTGCCGCGATTCAAAGGCGGAAAGCCGCACGTTCGCGATGGTTTCCCCATCGCTTTGTTTACTGTAGAGGCCGGGAAAATCGTAAATGCATCGTGAGGTGTCCGGGCCGGCCGCTGAAGCCAGAAGATCGGTATCCGGCGTTTCGAAATTGTAATCGTCGGTCTGGAACTTGCCGCTCGTTACGTTCTGTTCGATGGCGCAGTCCGCCACGACATCGTCGGAAGTCCATGCCAGTGGGTCAACAGTGTAACGCGCCGCGCTCAGTCCGGTGGGCGCGAGCCAGGCGCTGGCATCGTCCGCCAGCACGAGCTTGTGGCCCGAGCTGTCGTGGGTGAAGAAATAGAAAATCCCTTCCTGCTCCATCAGCCGCGAGACGAAGGCGAACGCCGTCTCACGATATTGCACGCAATACTCGCGCGTCTGGTAAGTGCCCGTGAGCTTGTCGGTGAAATCGGCAAAGCCCAGATCGCTGAAAACTTTCTTGATGATATCGGGCGCCGTCATATTCTGGTATACGGCGCACGCGGCACTCATCGTGAGCATCCATAACCACGGATAGACGTCGGCGACGTAGTAAACAAACCGGCTGTCCCGGCCCGTTTCGCTGAATCGGCCGACGATGCCGCTCACATAATGCGTGTCGCCCGAGGACTGCGGAATCGCGAGAGAGACGGCCTTTCCCATGATGTTGTCGAAAGAGAGCGCCGCATCTTCCGAGAACATTTCGATGCGGTAATGAAACAGGCCGGAGATGTATTCCTCACCCTCGTAGCCCCGCACGAAGAGTTTGTCGGGACCGAGGGGCGTAGTAATTTTCACCGGCCGGGACGCTTGCTGAAAAGAGGATCCCATTTCAATTGTTCAGGCTGACCCGGACCGCCTGATCGGCGCCCTGGAACTCCCTGGCGCGCAGCCAGGAGGTGTACCCGAGGCGGCTCTGCCCGATGACGCACGCGGGCACGTCCTTCGCTTTGAGTATGAGATGCACCTCGGCATCCCGCTCGTTTCCGAGATAGAAATGCGCCATGGCGCATATCGCGCGGTGTCCGGGCCGGCCGGAGAGGAGGTTCTCAAACTGATCGAACCCGATCGGACCGATGGCGATCACAACCGATGCGCCCTGGTCCCAGACCCGCTTGCCCAGAACCGCTCCCGCACCGATCGCCTGGTTTCTCCCGCGAGGACCGATTGTGGTTTGTTGCGCCGAATCGAGCGTCCGCCAGAGCCCGACGAACTGGTGCAGGCGGACTGGAACATCGAAAAAGTCGCTGAGAAGTTTTTCAAGACCCGCCGCCGAACCTGGCCGCCGAACCAGAAGCCCGCTGTAATGCAGCAGAGAGCGCGGCGGGATGCCAACGTTTTTCCGCACATGGGGGAGCCCCAGACCAATCAAGGAAAACAAATGCCGCGCGATGCTCCCTTTGTCCGGCGCCTCGGATGTAAGCGGCGGCCGGTGAACCTGGCGGGTGCGATAAAGGAGCGTCACCAGGCGGTGATTGAAAATGTCCAGAAAATCCGCCGCCGCGCGATCTTTCTTCGCGATGGCTGCAACAACTATCTCCGAGTACGCCGCCGGCAGAGGCCCCAGCGCGCCCGCGAGACCCAGGAAATTCACCGTCATCAGGGGCCTGCCGGAGTTCTCCTCAATACTGTGGACTTCGCTGGCGGGAAAATCGAAGCTGACGCGGGACCGAAAACGGACGGCGCCCTCATCCCGGCCTTCTGCGAGAGCAGGCCTGCGAAGGATTTCAAGCAGCCGGACCGCCTGATAGAACTCGAAGCGGAAGGGCTCCTCGAAAAGCCATTCCTCCACTGAGCGACTCTTCTGCCAGCCGTAAGCGAGATCAGCCATGTCAGCGCGCTCGTCCGGAGGCAACCAGCGGACGATATACGGGAGGCCAGTTCAGCAGAGGCCGCCCATTGATCGCGCGCCTTTGGACGGCGGGAGACTCTTCCGCGCCAGCCCGCTTTGCATGTCCGTTGTGATGCATGCCCTTGAGAATCTCGTCGTAGGGATAGAAACGATCCATGGGCAGGCCGGCCTGCCCGGCATGGTCCGCGTCCGGGCGATAATTCCCGCTGCCGTTACTCCACCAGAGGAGGCGGCCATTATCGAACTGAGCTTCTCCCGCATAGTGCACAGGGCGGCCTTCCGCGAGGGCGGGGTGACGGTAAACCGGGTGCATTAGAGTTCCGCCGTCGGCCATCCGTACGAAAACGTATTTGGAATTGGGGACATAGTGGCCATGGTTGTTCTCGCGATGCATGCGGTATTGATCGAAAAATGATTGGAGACTGAAAATCTGGCCGCGGTCCACCGGGATCGCGGCCGCCGGATTCAGGTTGGGATAGAGCTTCGGAATTCCGGGCATGGAGAACTCTTCAGTTTAGCGAAAAACCCGTGAAACAGCGCGATTTTGACCTATACTAATTGAATACAGGAGGCGCGGAAAATCGATGGCGACGATTCAGGGTGCGTTTTTCTCGCGGGCCAGCTTCGCGCTCACGCGTCAAACGGTCCAGCGCAAGCAGGTGATGCAATTGCGCCCCGGTCTGGATGCGTTCCCTGTGAACATGGCGCGAAAGACAGGCGGACTTCCGCTGCCGCGCGAGATCCAGGCCCGGATGGAGTCGGCCCTCGGAGCGCAGTTCGCCGATGTGCGCGTCCATATCGGGTCGGAAGCCGCGGCAATCGGCGCCATAGCCTTCACGTGGGGTTCGGACATCCACTTCGCTCCGGGCCAATACAATCCCCACACACAGCAGGGGCAGGTACTGCTGGCGCATGAGCTGGTTCATGTAGTGCAGCAGCGCGCGGGCCGGGTGACGAATCCGTTTGGCTCGGGCGTGGCCGTGGTGCAGGATGAAGCGCTCGAAGCGGAAGCAGACAGGCTTGGCCGGCAAGCGGCAATGGGACCATCGAGACCGGCAGCCCGGTAGTGAGAGGAGCCTAACCGATATGCCCGTTGATTCTCGTTCGGATGTACGTTCGCCGCATACGGGGAAAAGGCGCGTTGGGGCGGCTCCATCGTTTCTCCCGCCCGGGAGCGCGCTGCAGTTGAAGGCCCGACCGCATTCGAACGTTCCGGCGGGCGCACCTCCGGTTTATCGTCCTCCACAAGCGCTAAACTCCGCCGCGCCTCCCGTCTATCGTCCGGATGCGGCGAAGTTCGTCCAGCTGAAGGCCGTGGCGCCGCAACGCATGCGAGTGGCAGCACCACCGGTCTATCGCCCGGTCCAGCAAAGCAGCGTGCAACAAAGCAGCGCACAACAGAGCAATGCACAGGCGTCGCCGAAGGCTCCACCGGTTTATCGTCCGCAGCCCGGGCCGGCCAGCGTGCAGCCAATGATGATGGGTGCGCGGCGAGTAAATCCCCAGGCGGGTCCGCCCATGACACGCCACCAAAGTATTCCCAATGTCCTGCAGCCCTATAAAATTGTCAGGAAGAAAAAGCAGGACGGACGCTTCGTGGAGGGCAATGCCCAGATCCACTTGCATATAGACATTGGAGCAGGCACTCACCTGAAGATCGAAGGAAGCACGATCAACATCGCGACCCCGGGGGGCTTGCTGGATCCGGCGAAAGTCCAGGAAGCATTGAACGAGTTACTCGCGTTTCAAGAAAGTATTGCCAGGGATCGCCCGCGGGTAAGAAAGTACGCCGAACCGATACAGGACTGTATCGACTGGCTGACTGAGAAGGGGGCGACGGTGCCAGTGGTTGTGACAACACCAGTGGTTGTAACAACACCGCCTCCGACCGTAGGGAAAGAGGAAAAGAAAACACCGTCAACGGGTTACGCCGACCTTCATTCGAATATCCCGTATACGGCGCCCACTGACGACTTCTGGTAAGCCCTCATTTGGACGGCCGGGAGACTAAGTTCCCTCAAGTTCGAGGCCGGCGCGGTTTGATTCCCTTACCCATTGCCAGCAGACCGTACACAACGCTGCTTACGTAAAGACCGCTCTCTTCCAGTCGCCGGATCCGGCGGTTCACTTCGTCGGTATCGTAAAAGCCGCTGGCAATTTCGGCGCGGACAAGTGCCGCCGTTTCGCGCACCTTCCGTGAGCGCCGGACCGACGATTCAAGGAACGCCGGACTCAGCAGGATCTCCGCCAGGTAGTTCGTAGTCCAGGAATTCCACAAACAGGAGTTGTCAAGATAATGGCTGACCGCTTCTCGTATCGCTTTCAGCGCTGCCTTGCCATCCGGTTGTGTCATCGGCTTCGCAGCGCTCGATTCAGAACGTACCCGCTCGGCACATTCGAAAATGCGCGTCAGCGTCTCGACCGCCGCGCGCGCGGACGGCTCGAGAGACTCCGATTCATAAGCCGCGATCCTCGCCTCGAGAAACTGTATCCCTGTCGGGAAATAAGCCCGCTCGCGCTTCAGTTCACGCCGCAGCCGGCTGATGGCTTCGACGACCTGTGCACGCAGCGCATCGTTCCGCGCAGGATGGGGCTCGCAAAAACAGGCATCAAGCTCACTCAGAAGACTCGCGAATCGAGCCGGGTCCGCGGGCCGCTTCAGGATGCACGCATGATCGACAGGCGTTAACCACGCGATCTCGCCGCGCCGCATCACCGGCACGCGCTCGACGAAAGGCACGTGCTCATAGATCGGGTTCCGGTTGAGCACGGCCAGCACGGCATGATCGTTATCCCCGGCCTCAACGGCGGCGATCAGCAGTTCCCGGTTGCGGACCTCGTACCGCGGGATGTCGCCCTCGCGCAGATAAGCGCCGCGCAAAGCCTGGCGAAACGCGGTGAAGTCCGTTACTTCGGTGCGGATCAGGGATTTCAACGATTCGAGAAGACGCCGAACCTTCTCCTGATTTCCGGGCGCATAGCCATAGCGCGCCAGAATACCGGCCAACTCCGGACTCTCGCCGGCCAACTGACTCAGAGATCTCGGAGGTGCCGTTTCACGTTTTTTCCAGAAGCGTTCGATCCACACGGGTGTTGTCAGAAACGTTTTGTCGGAAACCTACAGCAAAGCCTGATGGCCCGCCAGCGGCGGCCAGCGCTTCCATTCATCTTCGCGATTGACGCGCCGCGCGACCAGTTGTGTGAACGAATTGACCGACGCGTACAGAGCCAGGAAGTGGCGCAGAACGGTAGCGAGCAGGAAGGCGCTGCCCCCGGCGTACAAGCTCTCGTCGAAGGTCAGAGTAATCTCCGTGCCGCGGCAGAAACCGCGCCAGGCTTCGTTCCCGATTCGCAGCATCGTCGGACGCGACGCCAGTTCCCGTATTCCCTGGATCTGCTGGAGAAGATACGGCTGATCGCCGGAGCAATAGACCCGCAAAACTTCCCGCAGCGCATCGAGCCCATTTTCGCCGTTCTCAAGCGAGAGATGGTTCAGCGAGAGATTGGACACCAGTTGCCAGACGGCCGGGCCGCCCAGAGGAGGATAGACGGGAGGAGTGGGTCTGCCGAGACATACTGCGGTAACGGGCCCCACGTCCTCCATCTGCAATTTCGCTCCTGGAGGAACCTCGGTCGCGAGCCAGCGATTGGTGCACAGGGTGTGGGCAAACACCGTTTCCGCCGGCGGCTCGGCGGGGTTGAAATCCAGATCGAGAAAGGACAGGTGCATTTCCGTGCCCGGCAGATCGTCGCGGCCCGTCCACACGCGGCGCCCATGCCAGAACGCCTTCGGCTCCGATCCGCCGCCGGCATGCCGGAAAGAATAGAACGGCTCGAAGCGACGCGTGTCGTCGTGGGGATTGGTGGACCCGGTTACTTTCGTGATCGAGTGAATCTCGGTGGTGCGCTCGCGGCGGATGTCCGGTACGAGCCGGTAATAGAGCTGGCGCTGGTCCAGCCTGACGGGCTCGCTCGTGCGTGGGAAAAGATTTGCGACCGGTGTGCAGCCGGGAACGAACGTCTCGGCACGGACGGTAAGGCGTTCGCGCGGCACCCGGTCCAGAAGGAAAAGCAGATCGAATGCGGATTCGGACCGGTGGCCACTCAGGCCACGCACATCGATAAAGAGATACTTCTCGGGGAAATGCAGATACTCCTGCAGAAGCCTGTATGCGGGATGCGCATGGCCGGGATATGGAACCACGTCGTCGTCGCGGCCGAAACCGGCCGGCGAGAGGGAAGAGCAGGAGAGCCGGACGGGAACGGAGCTGTTCTCCGGAAGAATGCAAACGTCCAGCAGCGCCGAGAACAGGAGCTCATAAAGAACATAGGCCGGGCCGGCGCGCGGATCGAGAAACAATCGCAACGTGTCGAGCTCCAGATCCGCGAGCGAGCCCGCGCTGGCGGCGATGCGCACGCGGAGCACGCCCGCTACCCGCGGGTCAGAGCTGAGGAAGTCGAACCTGGCGCATGGCTCGAGCGCCGCTTCGGCGATTTCGACGGGCCATGCCGTCACCGGATAACATGTCCGGAATCTGCACGTGGCGCCGCCCGACCCGTAGGCAAACAGCGATGTATGTTTGGGGATCAGATGACCCGTGGTGAACTTCCCGCGGCGCGCGTCGATCTGGAAACGCGCGACGGCCAGCGGCGGAATGGGTTGCACCAGATGCGGATAAAGGACGCCGAGCAGCGAAGATGTAATCTCCGGAAATTCAGCATCGAGCTCGTGCTGAATGCGGCCTGTGAGAAACGCGAACGATTCGATCAGGCGCTCGACATGCGGGTCCGCCGGGTGGCCGTCCTGGAGTTCCAGCCGGCTGGCGACCATCGGATGCTGAGCCGCGAACTCGCGGCCCATGCTTCGCAGGTACGACAGCTCCGATGTGTAGTAACGAAGCAGATCGTCGGGATTCATGCCCCTTGTGCCATCGTCTTTGATTCCCCAACGACGGCATCGCCCGAGCCAGTACGCAATTCGAGGGGGAAGCTGACTGGCTCAGCGATAAGGTTGATCCGGATCCTGCCCTCGATGAAACCCAGCAGGACCCGCGGGTCGTCCGGGTGGGACCGCAGGATTACACGCACCTGCTCAATTCGCGGCTCAAAGGCTTCTATGACTCTGGCGATCGAAGCCCCGAGCCCCTCACAGGCGGGAATATCGGCCGGGCTGAGATGCGCGAAATCAGGCAGGCCGTAGTTAATGGATGTGTTGACGGACACGCCCCCGCTTCCGTTGCTGCCGGACCGGCCAGGCGGCGTTCGCGTATTCAGAAGGCGTTGCAAATCGCGGCGCACCGATTCGATCACTGCGCCGGGAGCCAGAGTACGGAACGGCTCCCGCTGGCTCCCGAACGATTCGCCTGAACTGGTAAGACGGTCAAAAAGAGGAACCCTCAATCCCGGCGACGGGCGAGGGTCTCTCTCTAAGTTGGGGTATTTGTTGCGAGATTCCATGTTGCCGAAGCGTTCCCGGCGTCGGTCACGTCGGATTTCTGCGCGGCATAAGTCCAGGTCATCTTCGTGTAGTTGAATGTAACCGTCTCCTGCGGCTTGCCGCCACCGCCGCCGCCGACCGATACGGATGATATGAGGGCATTAGTCATCTCGTAGATGAAAAGCTTGGTTACTTTGCCGTTGTCGTTCTGGCCGATGGTGATTTTGACGGTCGGAATCGGCTTCGCCTGATTACAGAAATCGACCAACTGGCAGGACGACAAATCCTGATACTTCGTCACGGTGAAGTCCTGATGATTGGGCTTGCCGGAAGTCCGCTTGGTGTTACTCTGGTCCCCTGTAATCTGCTGTGCGACGCCGTGACTGTACGACAACAACTCGATCATGCTCGTGTAGTCAGTCAACTGACACTCGCCGTTGATCTTTCCTGAACTGCAATCGAGAATTAAAACATCCATGCCGGGATATCTCCTTTTCCTAATAAACTTTGCGCGGAAACCGGCTGTTTCACGCCGCGGCAGCCGCCGGCAGTTCCGCAACCAGCCGAATTGACACGGTCAACTCATCCAGTTGGAAATGCGGCTTCAGGAAGACGATCGCCTTGTAACAGCCCGGTTTACCGGGGACATCCGTCACGTCGACGCGAGCTTCACGCAATGGAAACCGCGCTTTCACGGCCTGGGGAGCATCATCGTTCAGCAGCACATATTGGGAAATCCAGGTGTTCAGGAAGTTGGACACGTTTTCCCGCGTCATGAAACTGCCGATCTTGTCGCGCATGATGACCTTGATGTAATGCGCGAACCGCGAGGCCGCCAGAACATACGGCAGCATCCCGGAGATGCGCGCGTTTGCGGTCGCCTCGTTGGTGTTGTATGCCTTCGGCTTGTTGGCAGTCTGACCGCCGAAGAAAGCCGCGAAATCGGTCCCCTTGCAGTGGCAAAGAGAAACAAAGCCGAGGTCATTCAATTCTTTTTCGCGCCGATCGGTGATCGCGGTCTCGGTGGGACACTTCAACGCGATGTCGCCGGAGTCGGTCTTGAACGTGTGCGCCGGAAGTCCTTCGACAAGGCCGCCGCCTTCCACGCCGCGAATCGCCGCGCACCACTTGTACTGCGCAAACGCATTCGTGATTCGTTGCGCGAGCGCGTAGGCCGAGTTGCCCCAGAGGTATTTCGTGCTGTCGCGACCATCTACGTCTTCACGGTATTCGAAGCCATCCACCGGCACCGTATCCGGACCGTAAGGAAGCCGCATCAGCATATGCGGAAGAGTGAGAGTGACATACCGCGCATCTTCGCTTTCACGGAAGGAGCGCCACTTTACCAGTTCCGTCGATTCGAAGCTCTTGGCAAGATCGCGCGGCACGCTCAGCTCATTGAAGCTGTCCATATCGAAGAGCTTCGGACTGGCCGAGGCGATGAACGGCGCATGGGCCGCGGCGGCCACGCCCGACATCTTCTCGAGGATCGACATGTCCTGCGGGTGCCGGCCAAATTCGAAGTCGCCCACCAGAAAGCTGAACGGGTTGCCGCCGAAAGTGCCGTACTCCTCTTCGTAGATCTGCTTGAACATCACGCTCTGATCGAATTCGGTAGCCTTCTCCATATCATTGAGAAGCTCCTTCTTCGTGAGGTTCATAACGCGGATCTTGAGCTGCGTTCCGGTCTCGGAATTCATGACGAGATAATGCAGTCCGCGCCACGAAGCTTCGAGCTGTTGAAACGCGGAATCGTGCATGATCGCGTTCATCTGGTCGCTCAGAAGCTGATCGATCTGCGCAATCCGGGCCTTGATGCCGGCGACCGTATCGTTCTGGATGGTCATGCCTTCGGTGAGAACCTGATTGGCAAACTCACCAACGAGATCGCGCGCGTGCGACTGCTGGGAAACGTCCCGGGCCATCTTGCCTTCCACCACGATCCGGTCCAGAAGGGTTGGCGTCGCGGTCGAAGTCGTCGTCGAAGCGGGTGTGGGATTGGTTTCGTCAGGCATTTCCGTTCTTCTCCGTCGCAGTTGCGGCCTGTAATTTCTTCAGCTCGTCCGTGTTTGCCACGATCTCCTGCAGCATCGAGTCAAGCGCGTCGTTTCCGTCAAGCTTGCCGAGCAGGTCGGTGAGCTTCTGGCGGGCCGCGAACAACTTGCTCAACGGCTCAACCTGGCTCATGACATTCAAAGGCGTGAAATCGTCGATCTCCTTGAACTTCAGCTCGACGTTCAGCTTCGAACCGGCATCTTTTGTCAGCCGGTTATCCACGCGCAGCGTGACCCGCGGCGCACAGGCGGCGAGCACGTCATTAAAATTGTCGCGATCGATTTCCACGAACTTTCGCTGCCGAAGTTTGGGCAGCGGCTGTTCCGGGTTACCGGAAAGATCCGCAAGCACACCGACTACAAGCGGCAACTCTTTCTTCAGAATCGCGCCGCCTATTTCCACGTCGTAAGTGATCTGTACCCGCGGGGGACGAACTCTATCCAGCTTATGCTGGAGGCTCTCGGGCATATTAACTCCTCAAAAATAGAATTGAACGTCACCTATCCTACTACGTTCTGTAGGATATCGACCAGATTTTTTTAATAAGAGCTCCGTTCGTCAAGCTAACTAAGCCTTTAAGGGTCGGAATATTTTTCAAGGTATGTCTTGTTTCGCACATAGTTACATCGACGGCCATTCGAGTGAAGATCGGAATTTCAAAGCTGTGCCCAGGCGCCGGGCACTTACTTACTTCTTGCCTTCGAGCGAGGGGACATTCAAAAGCCGATAGATCTCGGAAAGCTCCGCCTGATTCCGGACAAGCTCCGGCAGCAACTCCTCAAGTGACATACCGCCCCAGGAAACCGCTCGCCGGACAAGATAGGACGCCGGACTATGTGGCTCGGTCCGGTAGAGAAAGTCCGCCGCTTCGACAAGCATCTGATAAGCCTGCGACCTCGTCTGAATACGCCCCGAAGTAATCGAAGGCTCAGCCTCTCCGGGTTCCAGACCTGAGTAATGATATTGAAAAACATTCGCTTCTATTCCCGGGTCAGCCGCCGACTGAGATGCCCCGCGTTCGCGCAGTAATCCCTCAAGAAGCGTCGCCGCGGCTTCGGCGGCACTACGCACCGCGAGCAGGCCCGGCGATTCCCTTGCGAGCTTTTCGTCGAGAAGCGACTGCAACTCGGCCCCCGCGCGCAGCAGCCCGCGCACTTCACCGAGCGCGCCGGTAAGCCACGGCGTCGGCGTCAGCAGAGCGCTTTGCTGGAACCTGGCCAGCGTCATGTCGCGTTCCGTGGCGGCGTTTTGTTGCCCGGGCCTGTTTTGCAGGGTTTCCAACTGGCAAGCGATCTCCCAGTCGGCCAGCGTGCAAACCGCGACTCCGTCCGCCTCGGGCGCCGTTACAGGCAACTGCCTCAGATCGGCGGGCAACTTCCGATTGAGCCAGACAATCGGCGCGATGCGAAACTCCGAGTCTCCGCCCTCAATGCGCGGATGCAGCCCGTCCCAAAAACTTTCCGACAGGGCCAGCATTACCCGGAAACCCTCGGCCGTTCCGGCAAAACCATACAGGTGCAGCCATGCCTCAAGAAGCCACGCGGCGATCTGCAGATCCTTCGAACGGGTCTCGATCGTTTCGAGGCAAATAGATTCCACGGCCCGCCAGTCGGCCTTCTTCGGCTCCGACTTCCAGACTCCCTGCGGCAACGTCGCGTCGTCCTCGCGCCGCAACTCGCGCAACTGGTCGTAGAGCGGATCGTAGCGAAGACTGGTCCCGGCGGGATCGTCCGGCGTAATGGGCGACAGCAGCTTATCGATATCGAATTGGAAACTCATGGATCTCGCAGCACCATCGCGTTCGGGATTTTACTGTGTCCCCTGGGTGGGGACCGGCGCCATTACGGGGAAAGCCGCGATCGGCACTTCGCGCGCCTCCTTCGCTCCGGGAATGCGCAGGCCGAGCCGGATATAGACACGCGTCTCGCCCGGTTTAGACGGCGTGCTCGCCGCGCGGGCGCTGGTGGAGTCCGGCAAAGTCGGTATCACAAATCGCAGGGTGCTGGCGAGCGCGTCCGGCGTTGTGCCATATTCGGACGCTGTTCCCGCGTGCGCGGCAAGCAGGGCGAATAAAGACCAACCGCCCGAGCGTGTCCAGGTAACCGTGCGCCCGTCAACGCGCGCATCGGGCCCGGCGCCGCCAGGCTGCGGGACGTTGGGCGAATCCTTCGCATATCGCATCGTCACGCGGACGGTGTCGCCGTAGTGCCAGCGCACGCCGGCCGCGGTACCAGGGTAGTGAGTCTTCTGGTCGCCGGATTCCAAATCCCAGTCGATGATCTCGTTCCCGCCCATTTCCACAGCCTCGTTGACGCGGAAGTAAACGGCCGCATCGGCGAAAGGCGCTCCGTCGTTCAACCCGCCCGCGAACATCTGGCTGACATCCTCCGCCTGATTAATGAACGCGAGGATATCCGCGTAGGCGGGCCGCTGCGAAAGATAACCCCGCAGAGCGGGACCCCGCTCGGCGAGCACCGAGAAAAATCGCGCTGCGTCCCGCGGGTCAGCCTGCGGAACACCCGGCGCCGCAGGAAGCGGCCCGAAAGGAAATTTTCCGGCCAGCTTCGCGTTGAAGAAATCTGCGAGGCCCGAAGTATAAGCGCGCAACCCGGTTCCCGCGCATTCATTCACGGCGGCGCGCTGGATATCCGCGCGGATGCGCAGGAAGAAATCATTGGACTGCGCAGCCGTGCCCGCGGGACGGCAGGCGGTGGCGGGAGTGATCTTGTCCAGGTCCGACCGGACAAAGGTTTCGAGAACTGCCATCGGATTACCCGGCTTCTTTGCGTCGTAGTCCTGCAGGTCGCGGATAATCGAAGTCCACCGGCCGAAGTTCGCCGCCTGCTGCAATCCCTGCGGTTGCAGGTACGAGGCAAGAGGCTGCGCGTAATCGACCGCCAGAGACTTGATGCGATCGCGCTGCGTCGCCAGATATTGCTCGATGCCGTCGGCCGAATCCACGTCGAGGACCATCCAGGAAAAGGGTCTGGCTCCATTCCATGTGTTCAGCGATGTGAGTGTATACGGGTACGTTGCGTCGAGATCGTTGTTCAATCGCTGCGCGAGAGCGACGCCTTGGGCGGAAAGAGTGGAATTGAAAGTTCCGGCGGATGGCAGAATCTTTCCCGAAAGCGAGTCCTGCAACCGGGTCAGGATCGGCACGGCGTCCCTGAAGCTTTTGATCTCGAGCAACGTCGTCGTTTCGTCGTCCTGCGGCTGGGCTTCCGCGGCGCGGGTCACCGTCGCCCTGACCGCATTGGTGAGATTCTGCAGGGCCACCCGTTGTACCGAGGCGCGCAGGACGGGCGGAAGGGTGGTCAGACGATCTTTAACGAATTTGTCATAAGAATCTTTCAACTGCGCGGCTCGGCCCAGCGTGGTTTTATTCCAGATTACATTTATACTGCTGGACGTGCCTGCCTGCTGGATCTGCATGAAATCCTGATTGAGGAGTGACGTCAGGGCCAGTTCCAGCGCGATGACGGCGCCGGAGACGTGCAGCTCGGTTCCCTGCGTCTCGAGCACAGTGCCACCGCCGGCGCGGTCGCTCGAAAACAACTTGCCCTTCAGCCCGGCGAGAGACGTGGAGCCCTTCATGGTCATCGCTGTGATCAGATCTTCCGTAGCGAAGGGCGCTCCCTTCAACTGGCTCAGCGCCGGGTAAACATTCTGATCGAAATCGGGTCCCGTAAGCCATCCCATGCTGCTGCTCGTTACCTCGGTGTCGAGATTCCGGATGTCGAGCACAAGCGACGAAAGATCGTCGGTATCGCTCACCTGACCGTTGTTCAGCCGCTCGATCTGCTGCGCAATGCCGCCCGAAGACATAAGCAACGGATTGTTATCGAGCCAGCTCGAATAAAAATTGTCGATCAGCGATCCGGCCATATCCGCCGCGCATTTGTTCAGGTCGCCGGCCTTTGCTATGGGATTCTCTTTCGCCTCCGAGACAGCGTGCTGAAAGTAGTAACTGCTGGTGATCTTCTGCAAATCGACGAGGTTCCTGCCGAGCAGATACTGGAAAAGAAGATCGAGGTCGGCAAATCTTCCATCGCCCTGGTGGCGCAGATCTTCATACCGCCGGATCGACGCATTCAGATCGTTGAAGCGCGTCAGAAACTGCTGGAACGCGATGTACTGCGGGTCCCTTGTAAAGGAAATGGCGGCGAAGGCGTCTCCGGATTCACCGGCGCTCTTATACAGTTGCGGCGTTTCAGCCTGGCACTTGCCCAGCAGACCGTCAACACGAAAATCGAGCCCTTCCCGAAGTGCGGGCAAAACGGTGGAACCGAACCCCCGGGTCAAAGCCTCCGTAACACGCCCGCCGATCGGGTCGTTCCAGGAAGCGGGGAAAAAGAACGATTTGTATCCGGTGGCATCGACGGTGCCGAGGGCATCGACGAGATCGTAAGCCGTTTGGACCGTGGGAACTTTGTCCGTTGCTTTACCTCGCCCCGGCAGTGTGCCCTGCAGCGCATCGAGAAGGGAATAGAATTTGTGGTCGCGCAGATCCTTGAGGCGGAGCCACGCAATCGAGCTGCCGGCGCCGAAGACCACGATGAAGATCGCCAGCGCGACCTGCGCGCACAGCACGGTGCGATTCCGGCTGAAACGGATCTGGCTCACCGGACGAGCCACTTTCGACTCCAGAAACACTTTGAAGTCGAAGAGATGCCGGAGGAATACCAGCCGCCGTCCGGCGTGCGCCGTCGTGTGCGCGCGGGACGGCACCATATCGAGGCCCCCCACCTCGAGTCCCGAAGAATAGAGCGTCGAATCCCAAAGGCTCGCTCCGGCCGGAATCAGCGAAACGGCCGCCCCGGCGCCAGCACCCCGGGTCGCGATCCTGTCAAGCACCACCGAAGCATCGCCGCAGAAGTAGACACCGCGCAAAAAGTTCGAATCGAGGTACGACGTTTCGCGAAAGATCTGCGAGAGGTATCCGCGCAGAGGATTTCGCATGCGGTCGAAGTCCAGGGGGAAGAGAAATAACTCGTCCCCGGCGTTGGACGGCGCCCGGCTGCCGAAGATCCGCATCTGCTGCTGCAGAATCCCGTCGCGCATGAAATCGAAGGCCTGGTCGACCCACTCCGCGGCGAATGCCGATTCGAGCGTGTTCGGATTGGACCAGCCAAAGACGTCGTCGTCCATATCCGGATTAATTTCCCAGCAGAAGCTGCCGAAGCCTCGGACCTGATCGCATTTCGTGATCAGAACGTAGATCGGAATAACCAGACCGAGCTGCCGCTGCAAAACGTCCAGCTTGTCGCGCAGCGCGGCGGCGACCGCGGTCAGATGTGCCGCCGCGACCTCTCCCTGTTTCAGAAGTTCCGCCGCGGGAATGGCCAGCACCAGACCATCGAGCGGTCTCGACGGCCTGTGCTTCAGAAGCAGGCGCAGGAGGCGCTGCCAGCGCCCGTCAATCTGATTTTTGCCGTCCGCGTCAACGAGAAAGCTTCCGGGGACATCGATCACCGCTCCGCCTTCGAGGAATCGCCATTGAACGCCGTCCGCCGGCATCGGTATTCCGGTGGTGGCGCTCGCCATTTGATCGAGGAGCGCTGTTTTGCCGGCCCCCGTTTCACCGATCAGCAGGACCCAGGGAACGCGTTCCTGAAATCTTCCGCCCGGCACCCTGTCGCGGAGCGCCGCGACGGCCTCGCTTACATCCGTGGCGAGGCTCTCCCTGGCCGCGCGGGCCCTGGCCCCAGGGTCTTCCGGAGGCTTCCGCTGGCTGTTGCGGACCAGAACGATGAAGACAACAATGCTGATTACCAGCAGAACGAGCAGGACGATCAGCACCAGAAGCGCGCTATCCATGACAACCTCGCCGGTGCCCGTTGCAACTGACGCTTCGCCGCGCCATCATCTGCGGCAACCCTGCTCGCAGTTCGACGTCAGACAACAGACCCGGTTGCTGAGATCGGAAGTCAGCCTCGACCACATCAACTGCGTTACACCCAGCCAGAGAATCACCGCTCCGGCGAAGATCAGAATCCAGCGGCGCGGATTTGGCAGTTTGCGCGGCGCTCCGGCAGTAATGGTATGGCGGTAGGCCTCCGGGTACAGGCGCTTCAGCGATTCAGCAATTTCCGGGTCGCGCCTGGCGATGAAAAAGAACAGGCGGTTTCGGTAGGCTTCGACGGCCCCGTCGTGTTGCGTGCCCCAGTATTTACCCCTGAATCCCAGGGCGAGCGCCATCAGATAAACGGTGGCCGTCTCGGCGGCCGGGTCGTCATCGCGCCTCAGCAGGGTGTCGATGCGGCTGAAGAATCCCTCGCCGGCAAAGTGCGTGCGGAAGAAACGCGCTTCGAACAAATGGGAGAGCCAGTATTCCCGCCCTTCCCAATCCAGATGCACGAAGGTCTCGTCCGTCAGCGCCGCCATGACGTAAACCGCTTCGCGATGAAACTCGAGCCCGACGGGACCGGCAATGCGCGATGCTTCGATGCCCTGCCTTTCGAGAAGCAGTTCCAGCCTGCTCCATATCGCGGCCGGGCGGCTGACCGCCACCTCTTTCTTAGCCGCGGCGGCCGGGTCATCCGGCTCTGCTTCCGCGCCCGCGGGGGCTGGCGGAGACTGCGCGACGAGCTTAAAATTGATGAGTTCGGCGCAATATTGGTGGAAAAACCGGATCGAGGGTACCGGAGCTTTGGCCGATTGGAGCATCTTCAGCCTGCCGTCTTCTCTTCGGGCACGCGGCGGATATACAGGACGACCGCTGCTGGCCGCCCTTCATTGCTGAATCGCTCGACCAGTTGCAGCGCCTCTCCGGGTTTCGCCGTGAGGGCATCCGCTGCCAGGGCAAACAGCACCGTTCCACGTGGCGGAGGAAGGCCCGGCAGTTGATCGACGCGTGCGCGGGCCGCGCCTGGCACACGGGTTGTCAACAGGCCCGGAACGATGGACGAGGTCCCGATCACTGCTTCCTGCCCCCAGCGGGTGATCGCGTCTTCCAGCGCCCCCGCGGCCCCGCGGAGCGCGATCGCCATGACCGGAGATTTGAGAGTGCCGCCGCGCCGGATCGCTTCGTCGAGGATCCTGCCCGGCGGCGCTTCGAAATTGCCGTCCACGATCCGGAATGGAATGGCATGCCAGGAATCGACAACGGCCTCGGCGACAGCGGCTTCGATAAAACTCAATACCGGCTGAAATGTTCCTTCAAGATCGCCATGATCGTAGGGCGGAAAGTGGGGTGGCACGAGACCGGCCGTCACGCCGGCGACATGTCCCGCAAGCTGGCACATCAGGAGATAGAGGGCGAAGGGATGAGCGCGCCCGGATTGCAGAGCGCCTTCGGGACCCGGCAGGCCAGTCGCGAGGCTTTGCAGCTTCATCCGCAGTTCGGTGGTGTCGAGTTCACCCTTGCTAAAGGAACCGCTGAGCGAGCCGGTGCGCAACTGGTCCGCCAGCACGTAGCTTTTTTCGCGGACGAGGCTGGTGGTTCCCGCGCAGCGGCGCCCAAGAGGAGAGTCTTCGTCCACGGCCAGAACCGGGGCGATAAAGCGACCCTGCTGAAACGCATCGTTCTCGGCCGCGACGCACATCAGGGGCAGACTTTCGAAGCGCGCCGGAGGTCGCACTCCCGCCCAGAGAGCCAGGCGCGGCTTCAGGCGAGGAATATGTACCGGGTTCTGTCCGGTGGTTTCGTCCGTCACCGGTTCGCCGTCGAGCGAAAAATAACGCGCGAGCTCGCCCTTCGTCGACATCGAGCTTTGCGCGGGCACGATCAGATGCACGAGCAGCGGCTCGCCGCGCATCGCGTCGGCGTGTTCCTTGAGATTCAGTTCGAGGTCCATGCCGATTTCGGTTCCACCGGCTACAAAAAAACCGTCGCGCATCACCGCTTCCAGGCGCAGGACGCGAAGATTCCCGCTCACGAATGCGGTCTGGTCGTAATCGAAACGAAGGATGCCCCACGGATAGGAGCCGGCGAGGCTGCCGGCAAACTGCGCCAGATTTTCACAGCGCGCCGACATCTGCTGGAAATGCTGCGGCATAAGCAGCATTCCTTCGTGCCATTGAATTGGATCTGGAATTTCACCCACCAGGTTGCCATTAAACCAGGACTGACGACTATTTCGCAAGCGCCTCCAAAGCCATGTCCGCTTTGCCAAGGGCCAGTTGAAGGGGTATCGACGGATCGAGGCGTATCCGGTGCGCGCCGGGATCCGAATACTTTGCAAAAACGAGAATCGCCCGGGGCGCCCGGCGCATGGGAATTCGAATATCCGGCACAACCTGACCGGGGACCCACTCCCAGCTTTGCACCGAAATCGAGCTGCTTTTCGGAAAATCCTCGCGAATCTGATCGCGCTTTTGAAACCAGTCGGCCGCCGTCATTTTGGCTACATCTTTGGCCAGATCCTTATCGTTGATCTGGACCAGGTCGAAAGCGATCGGTTGGTTCTCGTTTGCGTCGGGGCCAATGTTGATCGCGACCGTCAGGTGCGGGTTCACCAGACTTTGGGGCTTCAGCTTCAAATGAAAAACGCTACAACCCGAAAAGAGCAGCGCCGCCGCGACCGGAATTCCGAACCGGCGCACACTAACCCTCCCGCATTGCTTCCCGATCTCGAAGTCGAGCATCGCTACTGCTTGAACCTGCGTCTGTGATTTATATGAAGAACTATATCAACCTGTGGGTATGTTTAGCACCATCTCCGGAGCGCAAACCA
>DATAZF010000156.1:0-6792 GCA_036272235.1 Bryobacteraceae bacterium
CTCGCGCAGCGCGGGCCAGGCGTCGCCGCTTCCCATGTCATGGTCGGTCCCCGGCTTGATGTCGTGGTCGACCGCACGGACGATCTCGGTCTCGACATCGAGTTTGCGGAGCTCGGCAGCGAGTTGCCCAAGCAGTTTCTCTGTCGAGGACGTTTGACCGCCTTTTGCGGATTTGAGCGTGCAATTGAACGCAAGGGCTTTCATCGGCATCGACATACTTTCTCTGTGGGCTGCGATTGGTTATCGCACGCTAACGGAGCGACAGAGCGCGCGGTTCCTTGGGCAAGAGGATTTTGGCATTGGATGCTGTGCCTCCGAGCGGGGTTCTTCCCCGACCTCGCTTCCGAAAAGCGGACGTTGGCTGACTAGCTCGCAAAGTCTTGCCCGGGTCGTCCGGATTGAAACCTACTTGCAAGGACCGAGTTAAGCCGTGGGGTGGCAGTCGGCGATGTGGAGTGTCCCCATGGAAAGCAATAAATCTCCCGGATGGGATCGACGGGATTTCTTCCAGGTCGCCGCCGCAGCGGGACTAGTGGCTGCCGCTTCCCGCACAGCCTCTGCGGCGCAGCCATCTGAGACGGAAGCCTCAGTGACGCCGCAGCCGACGCCTGCGCCAGGCGTGGATATGAACACCTCGGATATCCTTGTGGAGACGATGATCGACTGGGGCGCTACCCACGTGTTCGGGATTGTCGGCGACGGCATCAATTCGATTATCGAAGCGCTTCGAAAACGGCAGGACAAGATTCGTTATGTCGCCGTGCGGCATGAAGAGGCGGCTGCCTTCATGGCGTCCGGATGGGCCAAACATACCGGTGGGCTCGGCGTCTGCGTCGGCACGACCGGCCCCGGCGCGATCCATCTGATGAATGGTCTTTACGATGCCGCGTTTGACGGGGCGCCGGTCGTGGCGCTTACGGGGCTGACCTTTCACGATCTGCGGGGTGTCCGCTACCAGCAGGGCGTCGACACCGTGAAGCTGATGGAGCCGCTGACGGTCTACAACGAAGAGGTGACCGGACCCGAGCATGCCATCCTGATTGCCAATCGGGCCTGTCGTGCCGCGCTTGGTAACCGCGGGGTAGCTCATCTGGCTATCGGTAAAGACGTGCAGATGATGAAGCTATCGGCCGACAAGCGCTCCATGCGCAATCCCGGCGCCCGCTCGTCTGCGTCCTGGAGCCCGCCGCTGTCGGCGCCAGCGCCGGATCAATTGCGGGCCGCCGCCGCAATTCTCAATACTGGTTCTCGCGTGGCAGTGCTGGCAGGGCAGGGGGCGCTATCCGCCCGGGACGAGGTGACACAGCTTGCCGATCTGCTTGGTGCCCCGGTGGCCAAGGCCCTGCTTGGCAAAGCCGTATTGCCTGATGATAGTCCCTTCACCACCGGCGGAATCGGCGACCTCGGAACGGCGCCGTCATCCTGGGCGATGCAGAACTGCGACACGGTGCTGATTCTTGGTTCGACGATGCCGTGGGAAGAATATTATCCAAAACCGGGCCAGGCGCGTGGGATTCAGGTCGACCTCAAGCCCGATCGTCTCGGCCTGCGTTACCCGGTCGAAATCGGCCTTACCGGCGACGTAAAGGCGACGTTGCAGGGGTTGCTGCCCTTGTTGACGCAAAAGAGCGATCGCAGTTTCCTGCAGGAGGCGCAGCGCCGCGTGGCGGACTGGAATCAGCTTCTGGAGAAGGTCGAAACAACGGCGAGATCGCCGTTGCGCCCGCAAATGGTGGTGCGCGCGCTCAGCGATCTATTGCCGGACGATGCCGTCATTTCGCTGGATTGCGGTGCCAATACCCATTTCGCGGCGCGCTGTCTGCGTCTGAAAGCCGGCCAGCGCCTGACCGGAACCGGCATGCTGGCCTCGATGGCGCCGGGGCTTTCCTATGCCATTGCCGCCAAGCTTGCTTATCCAGAACGCCTGTCGGTTGCCGTGGTCGGAGACGGCGGCTTTGCGATGTTAATGGCGGAGTTGACGACTGCCGTGGCCAACAAGCTTCCGGTGAAGATCATTATCCTCAAGAACAACAGTCTCGCTGAGGTAAAATTCGAGCAACAGGAAATAGGAAATCCGGAATACGGATGCACGTTGGCGCCGATTGATTTCGTCGCCTTTGCCAAAGCCTGTGGCGCCGATGGCTTCCGTTGCGAGCGGCCCGATGAGGTCTCGAAGGCTATTAAGGCTGCATTGGATTCTCCGAGCGTGGCTGTCGTCGAAGCGCTCGTGGATGCCGAGGAAAAACCGGCGAAGCCCGCTGAGCTAAAGGTTTGAGACGTCGGGTCGTTCGGTCCCGCGGGAGATGATCGTGGATCCCATCAGTCGAAGATCAGTCCTTTTGACAAGCGCGGCAGCGATCTCCGCTGCCGCTACAGAAGCGCGCGCGTTAGGAGCCAATCAGATGCCAGAACCGATCGAGTCGACGAAGGGCGGTACTGACATCGGGCCGCGTGACCAGGTCAGGGATACAGAAAATCCCGACATCTTGAAGCCTCCGTCGACCGACAGGGGCCTGGTTCCAAACCTGCGTTTCTCCTTTGCCGACGCGCACATGAACCTCCAGGACGGCGGGTGGTCACGCGAGGTCACCCAGCGGGAACTGACGATTGCGACCGAGATGGCCGGCGTGAACATGCGGCTGAAAACCGGTGGTGTCCGGGAGTTGCATTGGCACAAGCAGGCCGAATGGTCGATCATGCTGGCCGGCGATGCGCGCATTACCGCCGTCGATAACAATGGCAAGAGCTTCATCGCCGATGTTCAGGCCGGAGATTTGTGGTATTTCCCGGCCGGGATACCGCACTCGATCCAGGGACTCGGCCCGGACGGCTGCGAATTTCTGCTGGCGTTTCCCGACGGTTCGTTCTCGGAAAGCAGCACATTCCTGTTAAGCGAAGTATTCGCGCGCACGCCAAAGGTTGTCCTCGCGAAAAACTTCGGGGTGGCGGAAAACGCGTTCGACCGTATCCCCAAAGAGCAACTCTTCATTTTCGAAGCGCCGGTGCCGGCACCGATCGAAAGCGACGCCGTTCCGAACCCGCTCGGCGCGGTTCCTCTTAGCATGATCTCACGAGCCGCCGACCAGAAGAGTACCGGGGCGCCGGGGGGAACGGTCCGTGTTATTGATACCCGCAATTTTCCGATTGCGACGGAAGTCGCTGCGGCTATCGTAGAAGTCGCTCCGAGATCGATGCGGGAAATCCACTGGCACCCCAACGCCGACGAATGGCAATATTATATCTCCGGCAGCGGGCGTATGACAGTATTTGCCTCACAAGACTCCTCGCGCACCTTTGATTTTCGGGCCGGTGACGTCGGCTATGTCCCCAAATCGATGAGCCATTATGTCGAGAATACCGGAGATGTCCCGCTGAAGTTTCTTGAGCTATTCCGCTCGAGCCAATTCCAGGACGTTTCGTTGAATCAATGGCTGGCGCTGACACCCGCGCTGTTGGTCACGTCCCATCTTGGACTCGACCAAACCACGATCGACCGTCTGAGCAAGTCGAAGAAAGTGATTGTCTAGGCGAACTCCTCTCACGGCCTCTACCCCCTGTCGCGAATTTTAAAGGCCAACAGTGCGCCGACCAGGATGAGGCCGACGCAATTGGCCGCCATGATCACCAGATCGCTCTTGATGGCCCCATAGATGATCCAAAGAGCAAGACCGAACCCCAGGATCGCCAACGTCCGAAGCGACAAGTCCTCCGTCGCGCCGGGCGCAGAGGCTTTTCGAACCTGCGGGATATACGAAAGCGAGGTTAGGCAGGCTGCAAGAAGTCCGACGCCGTAAATAAGATCATTCATCGCTAGGCTATTTAGGTTGAGGGTCGGTCAGGCCGCGGCCCGGATCATGATATTTTCCCGCGCGATGTAGAATCACGGCTTTGCCCAATGCACGGGCGACATTGAGCACTTCTTCCTGAAACGCTTGGTCCTTGTCCAGCGCCTCGTGGGCCGTGGCGTAGGGCTGCATATAGCCGATATAGCCATCGGTCTCCGCCTTGCTGCCCGCCGAAATCAGCGACATGTCGCTCAGCCAGTCGACCAGTGACCGCCTCAGCGTTTCGGCACCCACCGAATCTCCGTGGGCCACGACACCGAAATGTCGGCTGGCCAGATGCCGCGGGTAGGGCCACCCCCTGAGCTCCAACGCCTTCGCTTCTTCGGGCTTTTTACCATGTGTCGAGGAAGGATCGGGATTACCGCCATCGGCGCAAACCAACCGGTCGATCATTGCCTTCAATGCAGTGGGGGCATGGTACCAGTTGACTGGTGTAACGATCATGATGCCGTGCGCCGCGACCCACATCGGATAGATATCGTTCATCCAGTCGTCGGTCTGACCCAGCGAATAATTTGGGTAGCAGCTGCATGGCCAGTGGCAGAGCGCCATCGAAGTCGAAACACAGGATTTGCAAGGGTGGATTTCCCTGCCAAATTCAGAGGTCAATCGGCTGAGGTCGAGGATATCGACCGCGAAGTCCATGTCCTCGAAGATTGGCTCCGCCGCTTTGATCAGCCGCCAGCTCTTCGACATCTCGCCCGGGCAAGTGTGTTCGCTTCGGGAAGAACCGTTTATCAGCAAAATGTGCGGCTTTTCATTGATGTCGTCATGCTGGCGTTGCGCGGCGAGAATCGCCTCGCGCGCTGCCAGCCAATCCACTGAGATTTCGTAGTCAGGATCGGCAAAGCCCGGCCCGGCCTTCCGCGTCACCGGCGACTTGCGGGATTGGCTGTAGGCATCCCAAGCCGCTTTCACGATCGCGTCGAGCTCGCGGGTCAGCGGTTTGAAAACAGGATCGATAAAACGGTTTCGATAACGCTTCTCGAATTCCTCTCGCGACAGTTTTACGGGAGGCATCCCCTTGCGAACGTCAATTTCCGGCAAGAAAGTCCCTCCGAAATAAGCAATCGAGCGCTAACGCGCCAAGGCCTCGCCCCGTTCCCGGAGCCTGCAGGAGCGTTAGAACAAGAAGACCTGGCCTCGTGCTCAGGTTCCGGCGGATTGCGCGGTCAATATTCGACGATCAATTTGTCCAACGTTATCGGGAAGTCGCGGACACGTCGTCCTGTCGCGTTGAAGATGGCGTTGGCAACCGCAGCCGCCGTGCCGACGATTCCGATTTCGCCCAGGCCTTTGACTCCGAGGGGGCTGACTTTTTCATCTGTCTCGTCCACGAATATGACCTTGATATCGGCAATGTCGGCGTGAACCGGCACATGATACTCGGCGAGGCTGTGATTCATGATCTTGCCGAGACGATGATCGGTCATGGATTCCTCATGAAGCGCCATGCCGATTCCCATCACGACGCCACCGAGAATTTGACTTCTGGCGGTCTTGGGATTGATGATCCGGCCGGCCGCAGCCGCACATACGATTTTGGGAATGCGCACCACCCCCAAATCCTCGTCGACCCGTACCTCGGCGAAGACAGCGGAATGCGTGTAGCTGATGTATTTCCGCATCTGCAAAAGGTTCGGCGCCGCCTTCCCCTTCTCGACGATTTCGCTCAATTCGGCGGCTTGCATCACTTCCTTGAGCGACAGACTGCGGGCCAGGTCATCCTTGAGTGCAACCCGGCCGTCAACGAACACGGCATCGCTCAATTCAGCCTGCGCGAGCGGCGAATTCGTCATCGCCTTGGCATGCTTGAACAGGGTCTTCTTGAGAGCTTCGCATGCGGCCATGACGGCCGATCCGTTCGACGCCGCGGTCCATGAACCGCCTTCGACCGGCGAAGTCGGTAGCGAAGAGTCGCCAATCTTCGCCGTTACGGAGTCGAGTGGAAGGCCCAAGTTATCGGCGCCGATCTGGGCGAGAATGGTCCATGTCCCCGTCCCGATGTCAGAAGCGGCGGTTGACACTTCGAGGAGACCATCCGCCGTCAATTTCGCCTGCGCGGCCGCTTTCATCAGGAACGCATCCCACATCCCGGTGGCCATCCCCAGTCCGATCAATTCATGGCCGTCCTTGCGCGAGCGCGGCGTCGCTGACCTGCGCCCCCAGCCTATCGCGGCGGCCCCTTCCCGATAGCAGGACAGCAGCGCCTTCGACGTGAACATCTTGCCGGTATTTTCGTCCATCGATGCGAAATTGACGGTGCGAAATTCGACGGGATCGACGTTGATCTGGTGACTAAGTTCGTCGATGGCACATTCGAGTGCGTTGACGCCGACGGCCGCGCCCGGTGCGCGCATGTCGCAGGGGGTCGCCGTATTCAACTTGACGAGATTGTAGCTGAGCTTGACGTTGTCGCAGTGATACATCATGCCCGACCAGTTCACGACCGCTTCCTGGTAGTCCTCGTAGTGCGAAGTGGCCGCTACGGCGTCGTGCATGATCGACGTGAGACGACCCGTCTCATCGGCAGCCAAGGCGATCGCGTGATACGTATCGGGTCGATATCCGATGTAGAACATTTGCGACCGCGTCAACGTTACGCGCACCGAGCGCTTGAGCTCGAGACTGGCCATCACGGCGAAAAACAATTGCTGTTGGGGTCGAAGACCAGACCCGAAAGCGCCTCCGACGTAATGGTTGATGACCCGGACGTTTTTGGATTTCAGCCCAAATACTGATGTCACGAAGCCCTGGCTGTTCTGGGACCCCTGCGTTTTTTCGTAGATCGTCAACTTTCCCGGTCCCTCGAAGACGCACGTCGTTCCGAACAACTCCATTGGGTTATGGTGTTCGGCGCTGATCCTGTATTCCGACGATAGGCGATGAGGCCCATCGTCGAATGCGCGCTGCGCCTCGCCGCGAGGCGCAGGAGGAGGGGGAATTC
>DATAZF010000157.1:0-9850 GCA_036272235.1 Bryobacteraceae bacterium
TATTGCCGGGTCACGGCGGAATACTGGATCGCGTCGACAGCACGATGTTTGCGCTGCCGGTGTTATATACGATGCTGACGTTCCTGCGTTAGATCTACGTAGCGTCTACTTCTCGAACGGGGCGCCTGTGCCGGACGATCCTACAAACAACTTCTTGCCATCCGGCAGCGTAATATTGCTGCCGTTGGCACGGTTGGATCCATCCTTTGCCTGCCAGCCTTCCACCACCATATCTGTACCGGGCGGCAGCGAAGCCTTGGTAAAGCCGCGGCGCAGGAGGCCGTTGGGCGCGCCCGCTTCGATCATCCATTCGGTGCTCTTGCCGGATGCCGCATCCTTGACATCGATGTGGATCCACGTGTGCGGGTTGATCCATTCCATCTTTGTCACCGTGCCCTTCAGAATCAGAGGCTTGTTCACGTCGAACTCGGCGGCGAAAGCGTGATGCGCCCAGACGGGGGCGGCGGTCATAAGAAGCCCGGCTCCGAGGATGGCGATGGCAAGTTGCATTCTCATACGAATATAATCTCCTAATTCTTTTTGGCTGCTGCTGCGGCCCGCTCCGCGATGGTTCCGGTGATCATGTTGCGCATGGCCATGTTGCCTTCATGGCAGGCGTACTCATAAATCTCATAGCCGGGCTCGTGAGTGATCGGGAAGGCAATCTTCCACTCGGAAGTCCAGGTCTTCGGATCGTTGACGATGAGCTCGTAGTTGATCGTGTTACCGGTCGTGCGCGTGAAGCGTTCGGTCAGCTTCATATCGAGGCTGCCGGCTACGCCGCCGCCGTTGGGACCGATGCCCATCTTGCCATTGAAATTCGTCGTCTCCACCACCAGCGTGTTGCCTTCCCAGTGTCCGACCGGATCGCCCATATAGGAGCGAATGCTGGACGGCATGTGGGCGCGTCCATCGGTCGGGATGATGCGCGTGTCGTGCACCATCTCGTAACGAATCGCGACGTAGCCCGGGGTCTGGACGATTTCCAGTCCGTTGCCATAGATGACCGGAATGATCGAGCCGGCAACGCCGCGCGTGATGCAGCGGTCGTAGATGCTCCAGTCGGTCCATGTTTCAGGCGCCTTGCGGCGTAACGCGGCCGCGGCGGTCTGCTTCTGTTTGCCTTCTTCTGTCAGAGGCGGCATCCTGCCATTGGCCGGCTCGACGATCTGCGAAGTCTGCTTCGAAGCGCGGCGCGCGTATTCACCGAACTGGCCAGGCACCGGCGCGGCGTCAACGCCACGGGCATTCGGACCGCCCGCTTCACCGCGAGCTTCGGCATCCAACTGCGCTTTGGCCGGCGAATGATTGGCATCGCTCGGGTTCTCGATGCGTTGCTTCGAAGCCGCAACCTGTTTCTCGCGGGCTGTCAATTCGTCTTCGGTGAGGTAAAGGCGGTCACCATACTTCACGGGACGTTCCATGGGAACTCCCCACGTGTCATCGCTCGTCCACGTGCCCTGCAGGTCGGGGTCGCCCCAGGGGGTTTTGCCAGCCGGCGATTTTGTTGTGGAGGTGGCCTTTTGCGCGGCGAGCGGGAAAGCCGCAGCGGCCAGCCCGATAAGCACGAGGGTGCGTAATCTCATTTCTTCTCCTTGCCAAAAGACAGTTGATTCGAGAAGAACGGAAGCACGTTCTTCTCGATGCGCAGGGCGATATGGTTCGTGTGATCGCCATCGTAAGTTTCAAAAGTATTTTTCAGATCATATTGCGTCAGGATGCGGGCAAGTTCTTTGTTGCTGGCGGCCAGTCCATCTTTGTCGCCGACGTCGATAGCGATGGCATGCAGCTTGCGCAGATTCGCGATGTACTGATCGATGATCGCGAGCGGTGCGTTGGCGACCCATCGAGCGACGACGGCAGGTTGGGCTTTGCCATCCTTCACCGGCAGATCGTAGAAGAACGGTGGATTCTTCGGATCGGGCGACCATGCGGCGGCTTCGGCGGCCATGGTGACCGGCCCCCGCGGCAGCTTGGAAACTTCCTCTGGAGTCTTCGCGGCTTCAACCTGTGCGAACGACTCAACACGTGGATTCAGGCTGGCAGTGAGGCAGCAGGCGCTCAGGATGTAGGTGCTTGAGTAGACGTTCGGATATTTCATGGCAAGGCGAATCGCGCCGTAGCCACCCATGGAGTGTCCGGCGAGTCCGCGGCTGGCGGGCGTCGCGAGGGTGCGGTAGTGGCTGTCGATGTACTCGACCAGATCGTGTGTGACGTAGCCTTCCCAGTCGCCGGTGGTAGCGGAGTTCGAGAACATGCTGCCCTGGTAAATCGTGTAGGCGTTGGGCATCACGAGGATCATTTCGCGCGCGCCACCATCCGTCATGGCTCTGTCGGCAACCTCTGGCATCGATGAGTTCGGCTCGTGAAAACTGCCTTTGGTATTTGGCCCGAACCAGCCTTCATCGGTATTGGTATAGCCGTGCAGGATATAGACGACGGGATAGCGGCGGTTGGCCGCGGTCTTATAGCTCGGCGGCAGATAAACCGAGACGTCGCGGTCCGGCGAGTCGCCTTCGAGATTGCCTTCGAGAGATTTGCCATGCACTTTAATGCGCTCAAACGTGCCTTTGGTTTGGGCGAGCAGCGAACCCCCGGCAACCAAAGCAAGCAGCAGGATTTCAGATTTCATTTGGTGGTCTTCTTCCCCAGATCTCCGTAAATCAACTGTTCGGTAAATTCGACGCACTTGAATTCGAGCAGCCGCGCGTTCTTCTCGCGGTGCTTATAGAGGATGACATTAACCTTCCATGGGCGGCTGAACGTTTGCGGATCCTCGATCGTCGCTTCGTAGTTCATAGTGTTCGGATCGATCAGGGAGTAGCGTTCGACAACATGGAGTGCGTCGCTCGAGAAGTTTCCCGCGCGATCGAACCACGCCATGCCGTTGAAGCCGGTGACGTCGACAACGAGCGTGTTGCCGTCCCAATGTCCGTTCGAGGTGCCCATCCATGTATCGGTCACTGCCGGTTCCGGTTTGCCCATATTGATGAGGCGATTTTCCGAGCCGAATTCGTACGCGACGAGGATGTTTTTGTCCGATTGGATGATCTGGAAGGGAAACGCCATATAGCTGGCGCGCGGCACGCCCGGCATATAGCACTTGACGACGGGGTCGAGCTTGAAGCGGTCGGCGAGATTCTTATTCTTTTGCTCCAGCGCCTTCGGAAGATACGGAACTTCGTCGCCGACGACGATACCCTGCCCCGGCGGAATGGCGCCGATGGCGCCGAACTGGTAGAACGGCCCGGCTTCGGCGCCGTGGGCCTGGATATCCCAGTCGCCGGTGCCGAAGGTTTGCCAGAGTCCGGTGAGGTTGGGTTTATTGGATATGGGTTTGGGGGCGTTGGTTTGTGCCGCGCCTGGAATCGTACAAAAAACCAGCCCGGCAATCAGCGCGCCCGAAAAACGGTTATGCATCCGCCGTGAGTTCTCCTGAGCTTCGGGTCGAGTTTCGGAGCCAGCATATCAGTTTTGCGGCAGGCCGCAGACGCCGTTTTGTAAAGAATAATTACGCTGGTTGCGCCTTATTCTCCCGCCCCTGCGAAATCCTTGTAGTACGCGTCGTAGAACTTCAGGATGTCCGGATTGACGCCTGTGCCGGAACTGACAGTGTCGCCCAGAACCATCGCCTGTTCGGCCTTCCAACTGTACGCAGGCCACTCAGGCAGCCCTTTGCCATTGGGATTTCCGGTAGCGGCGAAGTTCACCCAATAGGACGACATGGTGTCAGCGAGCTTTCGGTCGGCGTCCGTCCACGGTGTGCCGGGAAGCAGGTTGTTGAACATGTAAGAAAGTTCGGCCGTGTGTGTCGCGCCGCGTGACGGACGTCCCTCGGGAACCGGCGGAACGCGCGTGAAGAAGTAGAGGTAGGCCTTATCCTTCGCGCGCTTTTCCTGCAATTGGGCCCAGCTGCGCATGAGCCAGCCCATTTCGTCGCGTGTTGTGGCCAACCCGGCCGCGGCTGCCTCCGCATCGGTACCGGCGGGATACAGCTTCGCATAGTTCGCGGCGAGATCCCCGAAGCGCTGTTTGGCGCGGCTTTCAAACTGCGCTGCCGGAACTGCGCTCCCGGGCCGCGCGAAGAATGTTCCTTCATCGCGATTGGAGCCGATGAGGATGTCGACGTCGTTTTCCTTGCCTTTCGCGAACGTGGCGGAGAGATCTTCCGGAACGTACCAACCGTCGACCACGATGGACGCCGGAGCGCCGCGGGTCTTGAAGATTTCGGCGGCGGATTTCGCGCGCAGTTCAGCGAGGTTGTTCGCGTTCAAAGACTGAGCGAATTTCGCGCCCGCTTCTTCCGCCCGGGTGCGGGTGGTCATGTGGCCGATGCCGATGCCCATCCATGCGCCGCTTTGCGCCATCGCGCGTTTGAACAGGCCTTTGCCTTCGGGCGAGCCGACCATGGTGCCAACGAGCATTGCGCCCGCGGATTCGCCGTCGATCGTCACTTTGTTGGGATCGCCACCGAAAGCCGCGATGTTGCGCTGCACCCAGTGGAGGACGGAGGCCATATCCATAAGCGCATAATCGCCGGACGCGTTGTGGCCGGATTCCTTCGTCAACTCCGGATGCGCGAGAAAGCCCAATGCGCCGAGGCGATAGTTGTAAGTCACGAAGACGACGCCCTTGCGCGCCAGCATCTCGCCGTCATAGCGAGGCTCGGAGCCTGAGCCGCCCGTGAACCCGCCGCCGTAGGTCCAGACGATGACCGGGCGGCGCTCGGTAGCTGCTTTGGCGCCGGTCCAGACGTTGACGTAGAGACAATCTTCGCTCGGGGCCGGGCCGGTGGCGTTGGGTCCACGATTCTGCATGCAAACGGGGCCGAACTGGTCGGCGGCACGCACGCCATCCCAATGCGCGGCGGGCTGGGGCGCGCGCCATCGCAGATCGCCGACCGGAGGCGCGGCGAAGGGGATCCCTTTGAAAACTCTTACTTCAGGACTGGTGGTTGTCGTTCCCGTGATCAGCCCGGTGTCGATGCTGACGGGCTCGGGAAGAGCGGCGTGAGCGCTCGCAGTTGCTGCGAACAGAAGAAGAAGTTGCTTCATGATCGCAAGTTAGTATGTCACATTCCCGTGAAACGCCCGCGTTGAGCGTATGGATGGGCAAAACCCGGGGGGAGCATCTGTAACACGACTCACGTGCCGGAAATAACGGGTCGGGGGCGCAGTATCCGGATCATTCCGTCAGCAGATCAACGCCCACTCCGGCATCACAACCAGACCCGTTTGGTTCCGGCTATGCCCTCGGACTGTTTGCGTCCTGATTGGCGTAGTCGCTACTTCCCGACGAGATGTGGCAGGCTGCGGTTGTTTTCCGCGCAGACGAATTCGATCAGCTCGGTCGCGGGCATCAGGTTCTGGGTCAACTTGTAAGTCCACGGCTTCGTATAAGCTTTCGGATCGTCGATCGTGATCTCGATTTCGAGCGTCTTGTAGTTCACCCGCCGGATGCGCTCGGTCAACTTGCCGGAGCCCGTCATTACGCTGCCTTCCTCGTCAATCCAGCTCATGTCGCGGAAGCCGATCGACTGGACGACGAGTGTCTCGCCATCCCATTTGCCGATCGAATAACCAAACCACCACGGCTCGGGGTCGGCAGGCAGCGAACGGCCGTCGGTGAAGATCTGACGCAAACCGTCGTTCGCTTCATAGATGATAAGGACCTCGCCGGGCGTCTGAATGATCTTGCGCGGCTGCGGATGGCTGTGAAGTTGTACCGGATGCAGCGGCAGGCAGTGGGCGTCGGGATGGCCCTTGCTGTTTTCCGCGAGACGCTGTTTGCGGAGCTCGGCGGCCCATGGCTGGAACGGCAGGCCGTCGGCGAAGAGCGAAGGCAAGTCCTGAAACGATCGCTGCGGGCGCCCTGCGGGAGGCGGGGTTACGGGCGGCGCGATGCCGCGATCCCAGATGCCGGAGAGGTCGGGATGTCCGTCGGCGGCTTTGGGGGCCGCGACATCGGCCGCGGCTTTGCTGGTTGACCACGCGGGCCATTGCGCAAATAGTGCGGGTGCGAGTGAGGCGAGGACGAGTATCCGCGCGAGCATGGGGGACAGCGTATCAGAACGGGAGCCCGGACGCTGAGAGGGCCTCATGGACGGCGGTTGACTTTGGGCACGCGAGCCAATTATGCTGGGCGCGGTCCACTATGAAATACGCGCGCTATGCTTCCATCTTGTTTGCCTTGCCTTTACTCGCCAGCAATGTTCGGGTTTACCAGACGAACAGTGCGGGCGATGAAGTCCACGTAATCGATCCGGCGACCAATAAGGTTGTCCAGACGATCAAAGACATCGAGGTGCCGCACGGCGTCACGTTCGCTCCGGACGGCTCGCGGGCGTACATCACGTGCGAGTCCGAGAAGACGGTGTGGGTGGTTGATACAAAGTCCGGCAAAGTAATCTCGAAAGTGCCGCTTACCGGGCATCCGAACAACCTGTCGGTGTCGAAGGACGGAAAACATTTGTTTGTCGCGATCGCAGTGGCGCCGGGTTCGGTCGATGTGATCGATACCGCTTCGCTGAAGAATATCAAGACCGTTAAGGTGAAGGGTGCCGTCCATAACACGTACGTCACGCCGGATGGGAAGTACGCAATGGCGGGCTCGGTGGCGGGCAAAACGCTGACCGCGATCGACACGCTGACGCTCGAGCCGGTGTGGACGATGGATTTCGATCTCGGCGTACGTCCGATGGCGTTCGAGAAGGCGGCGGATGGCTCGACCAGCCGCGTGTTCGTGCAGCTCTCCGGCTACAACGGTTTCTCGGTGGTGGATTTCAAAACGCACAAGGAACTGCAGCGCATCGATCTGCCGAAGGAACCGGGCGGTGGACATGCCGAGGGCGGCGCGCCATCACACGGTATCGGCATCCCGGCGGACGGCAAGACACTGTGGGTCAACAGCTCGATCGCGAACGCGGTCTTCATTTATTCGCTGCCCGATTTGAAGGTGCTCGGATATGTGAAGACCGGCGACGTACCCGACTGGATCACGTTCACGCCCGACTCGAAGATGATCTATATCGCCAACTCCGGCGCGAACTCAGTGTCGGCCATCGATATCGCGGCGCGAAAGGAAGTGGCGCGCATCCCGGTAGGCGAAGTACCGAAGCGCAACGGCACTGTGGTGCTTCCATAAAGGCGCTCCCGCAGGGCACCCTGGAAAACGACCCGCTCTCTCCAGCGGCGCCGCGCGAAGCCAGGTTCGATCCCGCACTCGATGCATGGTCGTTGAGCCGCTATACGGATGTCCTCGCGGCGCTTCACGAGCCATCGCTTTGGCCGGTTGGCGCCCACAAGACTACAAACAGAAAGATTCCGGATGATGCTGCCCGGGAGCTCTTGCGGCGGCAGATTCTCGAGGCCTTTTCTCCTTCCCGGTTGAATGAATGGCAGACCCGAATGCAGCGGGCGGCCGGTGAGATTGTGGTGGAGTATCCCCTCGATCTCGTGGCTGATTTTATAGAGCCGTGGTGCGCCGCAGCGGCGGAAATCGTGACCGGATCCGATCCATCTGAGCGACCCGCACTGCTCGCGGCGGCCCGCATCGTCTCAGATTCGGCCGCGGAGCCAAAGGATGGGGATCTCCAGTCGCGCGCCTCGGCTGCCAACGCGGAGCTGGAGCGTTACTTCGCGGCAAGATCTTCCATTCCGATGGCTGGCGCCACGTTCGTCGCAATGGCGCGCACTCTTGCGTGTCTGCTTGCGAACGGTTGGCTTGGGCTATTACGCCAGACGCATGCTCTCGCTCAGTTGTGGCAGGATGCGGCGCTGATTCCGAAAGCGACCGAGGAACTGCTTCGTTACTCCTGTTTGCCGCAGGCGGTCTTTCGATGCGCCTCGCAATCCGTCGTGCTCGCCGGGGTGAAGCTCGGCGAGGGCGATCGCATTGTGCTGCGCCTCGCGTCGGCGAACCGGGATCCGCTGCAGTTTTCCGACCCCGACCGGATCGACTTTACGCGCCGCGGTGCGGCCGGGATTTCTCTCGGATTCGGACCGCACTCCTGCGTGGGAGCGTCACTGATTCGGATGGCGGCTACCGTGGCGACGAGGGTCTTTGTGGAAAGATTCGGTGCTTTCGAGCTCGATAGACCGGTGCACTGGCGAGGCGGCGATGGTTTCCGCTCTCCCGCTGCCTTGCGAGTGCGTGCAGCTACTTCGCGCGGCTGACCCAGTCGGCGATGGTTTTCCATTGCGGGTCGTTCTTCGAAGCGAACTGGCGGCCTCCGCCATGGAATTTATCGCCGCCGGCATCGGGTGACAGCGGATGTATCAGGAGCTTGCTCGTGGCTGGGTCGCCCGGCGTAACGAGATGCGAGACGCTTTCGAAGTTCTTGCGCGATTGTTCCTCGGTCCACTTCGTGCTGCCCTCTGCCAGGGGCTGCAGACGGAAGGCGCTGTTGTTGGCTTCGTGGCAGACGACGCAGCGGGCGTGGCCCGGACGCTTTTGGAGAAAGATCGGCTCGACACGGGTCTTGTAGGTTTCGTAATCGAGACCCTGGGCTAAAGCTGTCACAGCGGTCATCGACAGAACGAGCAAAGCGGCCACAGCCGGAACGTCGAAGGTTTTCTTTCGCATTTCGCCGCTCATCATAACAGAAGCGCCATGGGAAGACCTCTCGTCGCATATCTCATCGCATATCTGGTGTCGCGGCCAGGTGACAAGTTCCCGATTGAGCCACGTAGAAAGGTGCGGTTTCTGGAGCGGGTTGCGCTGGGGACGCCATACACGGGTGTCGTCGCGCGGGTTTGATGGTCCCGTGCTGCGCGGCGGGGATTCTTACGGGCAGGTCGACGATTACGATCCGGTGTTAAAGCGGCATTGCCGGTTGTGACTGGATTGGCACGACGAGTGCTTTGAGGAATCGTGTCGAATTCGGAAGTCGACACAGGAGTTCTGTTTATGAGTATCGAAACATATCTGCCGGGAGAGAAAGCTGCCCGGATCGCAGCGCAGGTGGACGAACTCGCCCACGAGACGGCTGATGGCCTTCACGGCGCGGCCTCTTCGATTCGGACGGGTGGCGAGAAGAGTTCCAAAGCCATTGAAGACCTCGCGAAAAGCACGGCGGCTAAACTCGACGGAGCCGGCACTTTCATCGAGGAGCACGATCTGAAACATGCGGCGCGCGGATCTCGGCAACTCGTGCGGCGCTATCCGGCCGAAGCCCTGGTACTGGCCGCGGGCGTGGGTTTCCTGAGCGCCCTCGCGATCCGCCGGCTAACTCAGTCATGTGCAAAGACGCCGGCGAGCGCCGCAAGTTGAGGGGGCCGGCATAACGGCCCGGAAATGCGAGCCTGCTGGTGTTGAGCGCGATCATTCTCCTGCCAGCCGATCCTTCGTTGCACCTTCAGAAACTTGGCGGGAGCCAATAGTGTTCCGCCAGTTCTGCATGCTTCAAAGCCTCTCGATTGCGGCCCTGCTTCGCCAGCGCCAACTGGAAATTTTCAACCCCAACAATCCGGTCCTTCAGCGATCCTGTCGGGCAGGACTAGCTATAAGAACGGCATCATGAACTCGGCTATCCGGCTTCTCGCGCTGCTGGCAACGCTCACACTCTGCGCGTCCGCCGCTGATATCTCCGGAGCGTGGAAACTAAGGGCCACTGGTGGTGTCATTCACAAAACGATTGGTTACGCGACCTTCGAATTCAAGACTGACGGCGGCAGTCTCACAGGTACCGCGCACATAGGAAATAGTGAATATGCTCTCTATCCGGGCACCGCGCCGATATCTGAAGGCAAGGTCGAGGATGACCTCGTGTTGTTTAAGGTCGCAGGTCGGAGTCCTTCGTCCAACGGCCTCCCGGTAATGATCTTCCACGGCACGATTCATGGAGACCACA
>DATAZF010000158.1:0-13738 GCA_036272235.1 Bryobacteraceae bacterium
CGTTCGCAGCGCGGACCTGATCGAATCGCTCATTGCGGAATCGCGCGATCTGGACGAATACGCTTTCGCGCTCGGCGCCACGGCGCATTATGGGGCCGATGTGGAAGGCCACGCGATAGCGGTCAACCGCGCGGTTCCCATCCTCTATCCAAAACTGCGACGCAAGTTCGGCGACAACGTGACCTATGCCGACAACCCCGCCGCCCATCTGAAGACGGAGTTTGGTTTCGATGTGCTACAGGTTGCGCGGGGACGCTACGCGCCGCAGGCTTACCACGATTTCATCGGCTTCAAAGTTTCGAAAGACCTGTTGGACCGCGCTTTCCAGCAAACTTACGGACTCCACCTGACCGAACTGTTCGGCACTCTCGATCTCGCGCTCGGAACCTACCGGTTTTCCGTGAGCACGATGATCCCGAAAGTGACTCGCGCGGCATGGGCTGCGAAGAAGGACGAAATCACCGGGGAGCGGCCGGGCGTTTCGCAGAAGCAATTCCTTTATGCGCTGGACCGGGCGAGCTACACCAAAGAGTGGGGCTCCGGCTATCGCTCTCCGGGGTTGCTGACGCGGTTTCTGGCGTTCTGCGCGCGCGTGCTTCCGAAGGTCGGTCCGCTGAGTGGGCTTGCGTTCCGGGTGCCGACACCCGAGACGGAGAAGATGTTCGAGCGCAGCTTTGTGGCGGCCGTCGATCGCGATCGGCGCTCGTATGCGGGGATTATCAGGGATCGCTTTCGCCTTGCGAATCGGGATCTGGATACCGGGGAGCCGGTTTCACCCGGTGAGTATATGCTCTCGGATCGGACCTATGACAAGCTGCTGACGAAACTGGCCGCGAAGAAGTTCGATGGCCTCACGCCGGAGTTGCGGACAAATATTCTGAGCTTCTACGGTGCGATGAAAACGCCGGATGCGCACGGGATCGAGCCGCAGCTGGCGGCGTTGAAAGCGACGCAGTAATCGCCGCGGGTTCGCAAGGTGGAATATTCGCTACGCCCAAACCTTGCGGGCAGTTTCGACAACGAGGCGCAGCTTTGCCCACTGCTCTTCTTCTGTGAGTAAGTTGCCTTCCATGGAAGACGCGAAGCCGCACTGCGGACTCAGCGCCAGATTCTCAAGCGCCACGTACCGGCTCGCCTCTTCGATGCGGCGCATGAGCTGATCCTGGGGTTCCAGCTCCGGCAGCTTGCTGCTGACCAGGCCAAGCACAACGCCCTTTTCCTGCGGCACAAAACGCAGGGGCTCGAACGTTCCCGCGCGCTCGGATTCATATTCCAAAAGAAAAACATCGACATTCAACGCATTGAAGAGTTTTTCCGCGATCGGATCGTAACCGCCCTCGGCATACCAGTGGCTCCGATTATTGCCGCGGCAGAGATGAATCGCGATCGTCAGATCCGTCCGGCGCAGGCCTTCGAGGCAAGCATTGTCGGCGCGGATGGCCTCATCGAGAGCTTCATCCGGATCCACCCCCATTTCGTCTTTGACAAAATTTCGCCACTTCGGATCGATGTAATAGCTGTAGCGCGGCGCGTCGATCTGGATATACCGAATGCCGTCGGCCGCCAGCGCTGCGATTTCAGCGCGCATGATCGGGACGATATCCCAGAGAAAATCGGAGCGCGTCGCGTACGCCTGCTCGCTCATCCCTTTTTTCCACGCGATCGCCGGAAACTGATTGGCAGTCGGCAAAGTAACTTTAATGGGGCCGGGACTGTGGCTTTTCAGAAAGCCCACTTCATGGCTGGTCAGCCGCTTCGTCTGCCGGATCTTTTCGACGACAGCCCCGGGAATCACACCCGCGCCCAGCTTTCCGGCCGCTTTTTCCGATCCCTTCCAGGCCCGCGCCACTTCGCCCTTCCGGTCGAGGCCTTCGATCGAATCATAGAAGTCACCCATGAAACCGCCGCGCCGGAATTCGCCATCGGTGAAAATTTCGAGGCCGGCATCCCGCTGGCGCGCAAGCGCTTGCAGGATGTGGCGGTCTTCGAGGGCAGCCAGTTGCTCAGGCGTCGCCGCGGCGTCGTGGCGCGCGTCCTTCAATTCCTGCGGGCGCAACAAACTCCCGACGTGATCTGCGCGGAAACGAATGGCCATGTTCATTCCTACTTACCCGCGGGCTGCGAGGGCGCCCGGCCGGCGGCCTTCAGCAACTCGTCTTTCGTCGCCATGCGCCCGTGCAGGCCGAGGATCTTCTGGTAATCCAGCTTGAGGCGATCGAGGTTATCGAGGAGCGCCACCGTGTACGGACTCACCTGATTCGGCGCGGGAGCGCCCACCGCGCCCGGCGTGTAGAGATCGGCCTCCACGACGATCTTCTCTTTCGGAAGCCAGGCGATCAGCATCCCTTCGTTGTGCTCGTTCGGGACATGATAGAGCTCGATCGTATGAGTGCCGTCAGTGAGCACCCGCTTCTCCGCCACGGCTTCAATGACCGCGCGCTTCTTCGATTGCGACAACTTGTCGGGCGCGAGCGTGCGAGGCAGCGCGAAGGTCTTTTCGTAGTACGGCTTGTTCATCTGGTGCGTAAGGATCGTGGCGCCTTCCGCGGCATAAGTGCGAATGCCGCCCGCATGGTCGAAATGCGCGTGCGTATTGATGAGGTAACGGATCGGCTTGTTGAAATACAGCTTCTTCACTTCGCTGATCACGGCGGCTGAGCGGGCTTCATCCAGAGGCGCTTCGATCACGACGACGTAATCGTTGAAATTCACGATGACGCTGTGGTGCGTGCCGCCGGTGAAATAGTAGACGTCGTCGGCCACCAGTGTCTCGTCGATGCCGAAGATCGGGTTGTCGGCCGTTTGCTTCGGCGGGGCCTGCACGCCCGCCAGAATGTTGCGGTTCGCATCGGTGATGGTCAGATCCATCACGGGATATCCGCCCTGCTTCTCGACGAGTTTCGTGGGGAATTTTAGGCCGTGGAAGTCCTTGTAGCCGGAGTATTCGGCTTCGACAGGCATATCTCCGAGCACGGGATTATCGACCCACGTCTCGACTTTCGCGACCATATTCTGGTCGTCGATATAACCGTTGATCTTGTATTTGCCGTCGACGGCGTAAGACACGACGTTATATTTCTTCGCGCCGACGGTCTTCGCCTGAACCGTGGCGTTGTTCGCCATCGCGCCTTTGACGAAGCCCACTGGATTCACCCAAACTTCGAACTTCGACGCCCAGGGCTGGGCCATGCCGTTCACCTGCGTTTGATTCTGATCGCCGACAATCGGCTGCTGGCCGCCGCCGCGCGGAGGATTCTCACCCTGCGTCCGGACCATCGTCTGGCTGGTGGCGCCGGCGTCGAAATCGATGATGCGCTCGTAGGATTTGACGTTGAACTTCGGCCAGGGAGAACTTGGATTGACGGCCTGCCCCAGTGCGTAGTTCAATCCGCTGCCCGTGTAGCGGATGGAGCCCAGATTCTCAACGCCCATGGCTTTGGCGGCGCTGTCGATAACGGTCTTTGCGTCCTGGGCAAACGCGGCCCAGGACAGCAGCGTCCCGGCAAGTACCACCGCAAAGCGATTTCGTCCCATAGGCCAGCCTCCACGCCAGCGTCATAACAGTCTACAGCGCCAGTTTACAGGGCGAAGGGTTTTTGCCGGGGCTGCGACTGCTATTTCGCCTGTACCGGACCGAGGCCAGGACAAGAAACGGCCCGGCGAGGCTCCTGAGCAACTCCCGCGCGTCTTTGCGTGAAGTTCTCGCGTCTTCTTTCGAATCAATAACAATGTCATTGCGGATGGCACCGTTGGCTGGTTTTGCCAAATTGTTCCTGGGTTGTTGCCGGGGCGATCATTCTGCATGGCTGCCTCCTTCGTGAAACCGCCGCGCGAGAATGTTCTTGATCCGACGTAATCCTCATGGCTACGTTCCCGGGCGATAGCCCCGTGATTTCCCCGATCGATATCGCATCCAAATCCTCGAGATAGGATAACGATGACCTGGCGATCTCCAGAACAGTTTCCACATTATCGGGTAAGCACTCGCAGCTCCTGTTTGTGCCCCAATCCCGCCCGGACGAACGGCGAGCGCGGAAGTCTCACACAAGGGCAGCGTTAACTCCTGTCTATGAAAACCACAGATCGGGAAGCTTCGAAACCGTCGATGACGCAGCGTTCACGAATCCGAAATTGGCCGCCTGCACGCAGTGTATTTTCGCCCGCTATTAACTTTGGATTGTCCTCCCTTACTACCATCTGTCCAGGCCTCTATGCTTACCTTTAACGGGCTATCCGAACGCACGAAGCGAAGCCTAAACTGTCCTCATGAGACCCAAATCTGTTTTGGTCACGGGATCCTGCGGGCTGATCGGCTCGGAAGTCAGCGTTAACTTTTCGCGTCGAGGTTTTCGGATTTACGGTATCGACAACAATGAACGCGCTGTATTCTTCGGACCTGAGGGGGACACCAGCTGGTCGCTGCAGCGCCTTCACGCCGAGATACCCGGTTACAGACACTACAATACTGATATCCGCGATCGCCACAACCTCCTCAAGCTCGTTGCGACGCTTAAGCCGGATTTCGTGGTGCACACGGCCGCGCAACCATCCCACGACAAAGCTGCGGGTATCCCATTCGAGGATTTCGAAACCAACGCGGTTGGGACGTTGAACCTGTTGGAGGCGGTGCGGCGCGCTTGCCCCGAATCTCCCTTCGTGCATATGTCGACTAATAAGGTTTATGGCGATTTGCCGAACAGCCTCGGCCTGCGCGAGTTTGAGACACGCTGGGATTACGACGACCCTGCTTATGCGCGTGGTATCCCCGAGACCTTCTCCATCGATCAATCCAAGCATTCGCTTTTCGGCGCCTCAAAAGCAGCCGCGGACGTGATGGTGCAGGAGTACGGGCGATACTTTGGAATGCCCACCTGCTGCCTGCGGGGCGGCTGCCTGACGGGGCCAAATCATTCCGCCGTAGAGCTTCACGGATTCCTCAGCTACCTGGTCCGCTGCAACCTGGAACACCGTGAATATAAAGTCTACGGTTACAAGGGTAAACAGGTTCGCGATAACATTCACTCCGAAGATGTGGCTGCATTTATCGCAGAGTTCTGCCAGGCGCCCAGGTGCGGCGAAGTATATAACCTCGGAGGAGGCCGCCACAATTCGTGTTCCATCCTGGAAGCATTTGTCATAGTCGAAGGGCTAACAGGCAAGAGTCAAAACTTCACATATGTCGATGAAAATCGAATCGGCGATCACATCTGCTATTACAGTGACCTTACCAAAATGAAGGCGCACTACCCAGCTTGGCAGATCACACGCTCGTTGCAAGACATATTCCGCGAGATTGTGCAGTCATGGGAGACCCGGCTGGCGAGGACGGGTCCGGCGCATAAAGTGGCACACCCTGCGCGGGTTCCGATGGCACTTGTGGGATGAAGATCCTGATTACAGGCATTTGCGGTTTCGCTGGAAGCCACCTTGCGACCGCTCTCGCCGAGCGTCTCGAAAACGCGCAAATCATCGGGATCGATAATCTGCTGCGACCGGGATCGGAAACAAATCGGCAGAAACTCGCTGCCGCGGGCGTTCAGTTCATGCATGGGGACCTCCGGATGCGCAGCGATGTCGATGCTCTCCCCGAGTGCGATTGGGTTATCGATGCGGCAGCACATCCCAGCGTTCTGGCCGGCGTGGACGGCCGCTCGAGTTCGCGGCAGTTAGGCGAGCACAATCTCAACGGCACGATCAACATTCTCGAGTATTGCCGCGCCCGGAATGCCGGTCTCGTACTTCTGAGCACGAGCCGCGTCTATTCGATAGCACATCTCTCTGCACTCCCGGTTACCGAGCGTGACGACGCATTTACTCTGGATTCCGGACGCCCGTGGCCTTCCGGTGTCTCGCTCTCCGGCGTCGATGAGTCATTTTCGGTGTGTCAGCCGGTGTCCCTTTATGGAGCCACCAAGCTCTGTTCTGAAATTATGGCGCTTGAGTACGGCCACATGTTTCAGTTTCCGGTCTGGGTGAATCGTTGTGGGAACCTTGCCGGGGCGGGTCAATTCGGCACGGCCGAACAAGGAATCTTTTCGTATTGGATCCATGCGCATGCCGCACGTTCCCGGCTGCGATACATCGGCTTCGGCGGGCAAGGCCACCAGGTGCGAGACGCCTTTCATCCAGTGGATCTCGCGGAGCTGGTTCGGCTCCAGATGCAGCGCGATCCAACGGCCGACCCGATCTTCAACGCCGGAGGGGGCGCCCGGAACTCCATGTCAATCAACCAACTGACGCGTTGGTGTGACTCCCGCTTTGGAAAACACGAGCCAGAGACCGACTCGCAGTCCCGGCGGTTTGACATTCCATGGATGGTGATGGACTCCAACCGCGCAAACGCGGAACTCGGTTGGACGCCAGGCCGCTCCCTCGAATGCATCCTGGATGAGATTGCCCTGCACGCTATGGAGCACCCCGAGTGGGCAGCCCTGTGCGGGGCCGCATGACACCTCAGAAGCCGCAGAACGCTGCCCCGCTGAATTTGCTGAGTGTGGTTATTCCTGCTCGTAATGAGGAGGCATGTATCTGCTTTACGGTGGAACATCTTACTCTCGAATTGCGGCTTCACAACATTCCCAACGAAATCATCGTGGTTGATGACGGCAGCAGCGATTCCACGTGGCAGAAACTGCAAGACCTCTCCCAGAGGATGCCAAACCTCCGCCCTGTAAAAAATACCGAGGGCCATGGTTTCGGCCGGGCAATCGCGCGCGGTCTGGAGCGTATGCAGGGTGATGCCGTAGTGGTGATGATGGCCGACGAATCGGACGATTGCCGCGATGTTGTAAGGTACTGGCATTTGCTCAATGAGGGCTGGGACGCTGTGTTCGGCTCCCGCTTTATAAAGGGCGGCGGAGTCATAGATTATCCCCGCTTCAAGCTTCTCGTTAACCGATCTGCAAACTTCTTCATCCGGATCATCTTTGGCACCTCGTTGAACGATACGACGAACGCGTTCAAGGCTTATCGCCAAACAGTGATTGAGGGGTGCGGCCCGCTAATCTCACCTCACTTCAATATGACTGTTGAACTTCCGCTGAAAACCATCGTTCGTGGTTTCTCGTGGACGGTCATGCCAATCACGTGGCGGAACCGCCGAACAGGTGAATCGAAGCTGAAGTTGAAAGAAATGGGTAGCCGGTACCTGTTCATTTGTTTTTATATTTGGCTTGAGAAATACTTCAGCTGCGGTGACTACCGGAGGCGAGCTTGACCTCCCAACCACATTCGGCAAGCGATCTCGAGCAGATTTACCAAAAACGTTTTGCCGGCCTGGAAGACTACCGCCAGTCAGTTTGGCACGTTCTCGCCACCGAAGTATTTTCGCAGTGGGTTAGTCCCGATTCCTCAGTGCTCGACCTGGGCTGCGGATACTGTGAGTTCATCAACCAGATATCTGCACGGCGGAAGTACGCCATGGACCTCAACCCCGCCGCAAAACGCCACGCCAACCCTGAAGTCGAACTTCTTCTGCAGGATTGCTCCCTGCCATGGGACCTTCAGTTGAGTGGACTGGACGCCGTTTTCACGAGCAACTTCTTTGAACATCTTCCTGATAAACGGGTACTGGAACGAACTGTTCTGAACGCGTTTCACTGTTTGAGACCTGGCGGTCGCCTGATCGCACTTGGCCCTAACATTCGCTATACCGGAGCGAGCTATTGGGACTTCTACGATCATTACGTACCTCTTTCCGACCTGTCTCTGATTGAGCTGTTCAAAAAGTGCGGGTTTGAGATCGAGCATGCGCGGGCTCGATTTCTGCCATACACGATGGCAAACGGGCGCCAGTACCCAAAGTGGATTCTCAAGGCATATCTGAAGCTCCCCCCGCTGTGGATGCTGTTCGGCAAACAATTTCTTATTGTGGCCAACAAACCCGCCTGACTGCCATGCTTCAGATACATCCTGTCGCAGCGCGCCAGGCCCGGAAATTCCCGTCTTCGGCATCAAAGGCTCGATCCAGGAACTTCACCGCACTCCTACTGCCGACAATCCCATCTCTGATTTATCTTTTGGTCACCTACGTTCTTCCGCCGCCGCTGGCATTGCGGCCAGAAGCTCATCTTGAAGAGCCTTCGTGGCAGATAGTCCTGACTGATGCGTTTCTCCGTGGAGCACAGTTTGGCCGCGACCTGATCTACACCTACGGTCCCTGGGGCTTTTTAGACATTCCCAGAGGAGACCCTCGGATCTATCCCTGGTTATTCAGTGGACGTTTACTGTTCACCCTGGCCCTGGCGCTGGGAGCTTCCCTGATTGCCCACAGAGGGATTAGCCGCCCGTCACCGAGACTTGTCTTTCTCTCCGCGATATTATTCCTTGCCGACCCCATCCTGGTGTTACCGATGATTCTGTTCGCGATAACGCTGCCTTCGAGGAGCGAGAAGGAGGAAGCAGCCCACCCGATCATTCATCTGGTCGCTGTCGCCTCTGCGCTAACAATGTGGACCAAGTTCACCGGCTTCGTTGTCGTGGCAGCATTGGCCGCGGTGCTCGCGGTCGAGGATCTGCGCAAGCGCCGCCTGCCGGTAGTCTCGTTGGAAATACTGGCATCCGCTCTTGCGTTCTGGCTGGTTGCCCGACAGTCTTTATACAATCTGCCAGCCTTTCTCCGCGGAGCGTTCTCGATAGCATCCTCGTACAGCGCCGAAATGTTTCTTCCCGGTCCAGCCTGGGTTGTCGTTCTCGTTTTCGTTCTACTGTTGATCGCGGCGATCCCAGCCGCGGCTTATGTGTGGCCGCGGATGTCATGGCGCGACTGGCCTTCACCAAGCTGGACTGTTTTGGTAATTGGCCTGGAACTCAAAGAGGCCTTCGTTCGTTTCGACTCTTTCCATTTCCGGATGGGGATTATTGATGCTCTTTTACCGAGCGTCCTCATCCTGCTTTGCCGGGCTGGTCTGTTCGATACGGAAGTCCCCCGAGCTCCCCGAATACGGGTTTTAACCGAAGCGTGCGCAGCCGGAGTTGTATTCTTATGTACAGCTCTAACCGCACTGGCGTTCACGACGCCGGCTGGTAGCGAGCGCGTCCGGACGCTGGTGGACGGACTGCATGCGGTCACAAGACTGGCCACGGGTCATAGCCTTTCCCAGGACTACCGGCAGCAGTTAGCCGAGTTCCGCCGGGTGCGTCCTCTGCAAGACGTGCACGGCACGGCAGCTTTTTTCCCAAACGAGCAGGCGATGCTTTATGGGAACAATATGGCGGTTCACCTCCCTCCTCTTCCACAGGCTTTTTCTGCCTACAACGCTTATCTTTCCGGTCGAAATGCGGCATTCTATCGCGGTCCGAACCGACCGGATTTCGTTTTCTTCGCTGTGGCTCCATTCGACGAGCGCTACCCGTCCACTTCCGACGCGCTATCCTGGCTCGCGTTGATGGACTGTTACAAACCGGCTGACAGCCCGGGAGAAACTCTCGTGCTGCGCGCCATCCCGTGCGCACCATCGGCGCTCGAAGTGGTGCAAACAACGACAACGCGGGCAGGAGAGACGGTCACAATGAATGTCCCCGGGGGGGAAGCCGTTTGGGTCCAAATCGATATCCGTATGAACTGGATTGGATCGATTGTCGCAGCACTAACGCGGTCACCATTAACGGAGCTGACCGTCGGCACCATTGAAGGAAAGCGCACTTTCAGGATCTCAACCGGAGTCGCACACAATGGTTTTCTGCTATCGCCGCTCATCGTCGATCCTGCTGCGTTCGGGCGGTTATTAACTCATCGAGAGATTGACCCCTATCATCAAGTCCGCGATCTGATGATCGTCCAGTCTGGTTTTGCGAGGCGGTTTTATGAACCGGTGATTGTTGTTCGCGTGTACCGAATCGTTAACACGAGTTTTCATGCGTAAGGAGTACGCCAGCGGCTTCCTGGAGTGCGAATGCCGCTAATTCCGCCAATCTCTTCCAGTGCCTGGCGTGCGCAATACGCGTCCGCTCATAGAAAACGCCAGCATATTCGATAGAGATATTCAGAACCATGACGATTGACTGGTCTCGTCAATCGCGCATGGGCACAAGATCGCGTTGTGCTCGCAGAGACGAAGGGCACGTGACTGAAAATACACAAAGGGTTTTGGTGAGCCGAGCGGGGCTCCGAACCGCGGCCACCGCATCAAAGAAAAGACTTCAGAACTGAAAACGGAGCTGAATTTCTATTCTGCGATTACCCGCCGCCGATCCCACCCCGCCAAATTGTGTGCCACCACCGCCGCCACCCTGGCCTGCGCCGCCCGGGAGATTGCCGCTCGAAAGCGTTGTGGATTCGCCAAAGAACGGCGATGTCAGCACGCCGTTTGGCGGGCCGTAATTTACATGGTTGAAGGCGTTGCGAGCCGAAATCATGAGTGTCACGTTGTACCGGTTGCCGGTGGCTCCGCCCCCGAAATCTCCCAGACCACGTCCCGCACCACTGAACCCGCCGCCTCCTCCTCGACCACCGCCGCCGCGGCCCCCGAACCCACCTCCGCCACCGCCGGAACGCGAACCCCCTGCACTGGTGGCCTCGCCCCACCCCCAGGTACGGCTCAGACGAAAGTTCACCGAAAATTGCGCCGGGCCATCGCCGTTGTTGTAGGGAACGATCGTTTCTCCAGGCAGTGGTTGAGCGTTCAGAGTGCCAAACCCCGTCGTGTAGACATATTTCGGATTTGAGGCCGGGGTGGCGAAGGATGGCCGCGCATTAAAAATCCCATCGCCCTCGAAGGCGTTTCCAGTCGTGATATTGAACGGAAGTCCCGAACTCGCCGTCATAAACGGGGCGACTACCAGTTTGAATGGCAACCCAATATTGCCGCCGACAAAGACGCGGTTCCGGGCATCGAAATTCGCGCGTCCCCAATCGGCATTGGCATCATACTGGTTCATTGGGAATCCGTTCGCGTTGCTGTGTGCCTGCCCGTAGACGTAATAACCCTGCATGGAGAAATGCGAGTTCAGCCTCGCATTCACGTTCGTGATGAACTGACTCTGCTTGAACATTCCGCTCGATTCATAGAGATAAATATCGTCGTTGATCGGATAAGGCCGGACACCCGTGTCAGGTCCCGTGTAGGTGCCCGGCAGGAAAGCATTGATATCCCGTTGTCTTAAAACATGCACGCCGCGTGTGTCTACGTAATTAAAGGAGAGCGTCGTGCGGCCCGGGAGCGAGCGCTCCACTCCCACGGCGGTTTGCATCATATACGGCGCGCGAAAATTCCTGTCGATCTCATAGAGCGCCTGGTTCTGCTGCGTCAACAGTGCGAGAGACGGAATTCCCGGATACGCTGCCATCGCAGCAAGCGCGTTTCCCGTCCCGCCGGTGGTTAGCGGGTTGTTCACTATGTAATTCTGCTGGTCGACTCCGTTGTATCGCAGTGCGTTCAAAACATTGGCCTCGGTGAACCGGTCGAAAAAGACTCCCCATCCGGCGCGGATGACCGTCTTTCCCGCAGCGTTGTTCCTGGCTCCGGGCGCCCACGCGATCGCGATTCTCGGACCCAGGTCGAGGTGATCGCGAATGTTGTTCTGCGTCTCGTAGCGAAGTCCGGCGCTGATTGTCAGATTGTTCCGAACCCGCCAGTCATCCTGCAGGAACAGGCCCAGGTCGAGTTGGCGAACGGTCTGAACGGGAACGCCTGAACTCAGCGTAAATTGCGTCGGACCACATCCCTCATTCAGAATTTGCGTCATGGGCACGCCCTGCGACAACAGAATCTGTGTTTGTTGATAAAGATCCAGAGATGTGGGATTGGAAACTCCTGCCAGACACCAGGCCGCGCCAGGCGGCTGGATCGGCTGGCCGAAGGTCCACGAGCCGTTGAAGTTGCTGGTGGATTCGCTTGCCTGGTTGGCCTGCCGCACGCGTCCACCGATTTTGATTGCGTGTTTGCCCTCGGTGAGCGTCAGAATGTTTTGCACTTCGTAGCTTCTGGTGTGTGTATAGTTGGCCAGAAACGGAGCGCCGCCCGAATTGAAGGAATCAGCAACGTCGATGCCGGGTATGGTGAAATCGCCGGCGGCAGCCTGATTGATATAGCTGTAGAACATCTGAAATCGCGTCTCATCCACGGCCTTCGTACCAATAGTCTGCGTGTCGGTGATCTGTACAGTATTGTTCTTTTGGCTTACGTTCGTTTGTTGTGAAGACAAACTGAATCCGGTGGCACCGCCGACCCCGGTGACAACCGAGTTATCGGTATGGTTGTACCGAACCACCAGAGTATTGGTGGGGCTGACCTGGAAATCGAGGCGGGGGCTGACGATCCAGAGCCGCTGCGGAGTTGAAAAGGCCCCATTCACCAGAACCTGGTTCAGGGAATTATCCAGCGCCCTCGCGTTGATCAACACGCCCTGATCAAGCTGGCGCCGGTTGAAATCGATGAAGAAAGAAGCTTTCCTGGACAATGGCCCGCCCACGTTTCCGGTCATGAGCCTGGAGGAGTATCCAGGCTGGTGGCCGATGAGTAAAGGATTGCGGCTATCCAGAATCCCATCGCCCATGTTGTAAAAAGCACTGCCATGGAATTTGTCCGTTCCCGGCTTTGTGAATACTTCGATGCGCCCGAAACCGGGCCGGTCAAATTCAGGGGCAAACGGATTCGAGTTGATTCGGATTTCGCGAATCGAACTCTTCGGCGGCAACTGGCCTCCACTGAAACCGTCGACGAAGAACTGCGCGCCGCCAGGCCCCGCGGCAGGGCCGGCAAGGGCCTCGAGATCAGCCTGCAAGTCGTCTGGATCATCGGGCAGCGTTTCCAGGTCTTCGTCTTTCAGAACCAGCGCGCCCGCGTTTGCCGAAGGGTCGGTAGACAACTGTCCCGCGGCCTGATCGCTCACCTGAACCTGCTGGGTTTCAGTCGAGATCTGCAGGCCGATATCGAGAGTGCTCACCTGACCGGATCCTATATTGAAGACCGGGTGGTTGAACGGTACGAAGCCGGGTGCATTGGCCTCGACCGCGTATTCGCCGGCGGGCAATGTCATGGAATATCTTCCTTGCCCGTCTGTCTTCGCGCTCCGTGCGACGCCGTTCCCGGAGAACTGCAACGTGGCGCCTGGTATTACAGCGCCCGAGGGGTCGGACACCTGCCCCCGCGCAGTCCCGGTGGTTTGGCTATATGCCTCTTCCGCCGTCAGCGCCAGAGCGAAGACTAATGTCATGGACAGCGTCGTGAAGCGGCTCAATCGTATTCCCATAGCATGATCGACCTTCATAAGAAGGACGGTCGCGAGAATTGAATAGATAACTTGCCAGTGAGGCAGAGAAGTGCTGGAGTTTACTGCGTTTACAGAAATTTGCTTTCGCCTGGTGGCGCGCCTCCGTGGACGAAACGCCTTCACCGCAGTAACGTACGTCCTGAGACTGAAAAGTCCGGGAATCTGGTGATCCAACAGTATGAGGGCACAAACAAGATGCAGATCCAAATGCCCTGCTCTGTCTGGATCATCGAACCGCTCGAGTCTTCTTTCCGGCGGCGTTTGGATTGTCCTTAACACTACTGCCGGGAATGCCCGGACGAGTTGGGCAAAATGATCGAATTTCCCAAAAACACACATCCGCGCGGCTGATTTCAAAAGCTCCGGGTCGCCGTCCATCATGACAAGGAAGATCGTTGGATCGGAGGGCGAGGTGCGCCTGGCGCTTCACCGGACTGCGCGATTGGATGCGCCATAAAGAAGAAAATCCCGTAAGAGGAAAATTCGACCTCACCGCGCTGTCAAATCCGAGTACCAATGCATCGGG
>DATAZF010000159.1:0-8031 GCA_036272235.1 Bryobacteraceae bacterium
AACTCCAGCAGCGCCGCGGCACAGATGAAGAAGGTCGTCGAGAAACTGACGGAAGACGACATGATCTCGATCGCGGCCTATACGGCGTCGCTCGCGCCGTAAATCGGCAGGCGGCCTGCGAACTGATCGAATCAATCCCCCGGAAAAATTTCCGGCAGGCCAATCTTGCGCGGAACGCGCATCGTGCCTGACGCCATCGTCAACAGCTGCGGCTTTGGAGAGACCCTCGAACGCACTCGTGAGGATTATCCGGCGCGCCGCATCACTCAAATCATGCGGGGCTCATCGAATTCGTTGATTTGGGCATCCGTGTCGGCCACCCTTGTGAACTCACGCCGGCCGGTTCATCATAAACGTCGCGACGCTGCCGAAGAACTCGCGCAGCGTTGCGTCCACTTCTGCCGGGAGCGCCACCTCGATTAACGCGTTACCCATGAGTTGAATCCACCGGTTCCGCGCCGCGACACCAATGGCGAAGGGTGCATGTCGCATTCGGAGCCGCGGATGTCCCCGCTGCTCGATATACCTCCGCGGCCCTCCGAAGCGAAAGATCAGAAACTCGCGCAGCCGCTCTTCCGCTCCCGTCAGATCATCGGCCGGATACATCTTGCCCAGCAAGTCATCTCCCGGCACCTGCCGGTAAAATGCCGCCACCAGGCGGCGGAAACCGTCTTCACCAATGAGTGCAAAAATATCCTGATCGTCCACGTTTGACCGCGACCAGTATCGCACCGGGCAGGCTCTCGCGCCGTTCACCGCCCGGAGGGCTCCGGCCCATCCGCGCTGCCTGCCGCGATAATGGATCCAGGCCCCACGCATGGAATTCAAGGAGCAGCTTCGCGCTCAGGTCGACATAATTCGCGTCGCCTCCGATTACGTGCGCCTGCGCCGCGCCGGCAAGAGCTATACGGGCCTCTGCCCTTTCCACAACGAGAAGACGCCATCCTTCAGCATCTCCCAGGAGCATCAGTACTTCCGTTGCTTCGGCTGCGACGCCAAAGGCGACGTATTCACTTTCGTGCAAATGATCGAAGGCCTCACGTTCTGGGAAGCGCTGAAGAAGCTCGCGGACCAGCACGGCATCGCACTGCCGAAACAGTCGCTCGCGAGCGACGAAGAAACCCGCCTGCGCGCTCAACTCTACGAGATGCACGAAATCGCCTTCGAGCATTTCCGCCGAAACCTCGCGGCCCCGCCCGGCGAAAGCGTCCGGGCCTACGCGAGCAGTCGCGGAGTCACTCCGGCCACCGCCGAGAAATTCGGGCTCGGACTCGCCGACTCTTCCGGCCGCGCTCTCCTCCGCCTCCTCGATCAGCGCGGCTTCAAGCCCGAGCAATTCGAGGCTTCCGGACTTGTCGGCCGCCGCGAGGATGGCTCGTTCTACGACCGCTTTCGCAATCGCCTGATCTTCCCCATCCAGAACGAATCCGGAAAAGTGATCGCCTTTGGAGGCCGCGCCCTCAATCCGGAAGAGAAGGCCAAATACCTCAACTCGCCCGAAACGAAAATCTACAAAAAATCGCACGTTCTCTACAACCTCAACCGCGCGAAAGAAACGGCAATGAAGCTCGACCGCATCGTGCTGGTCGAAGGCTACATGGATGTCATCGGCGCGTGGCAGGCCGGCGTCACCGAAGTAGTCGCATCGTGCGGCACGGCGCTCACGACGGAACAGATCCGCGCCATGAAACGCCACTCGCAGAATCTGCATCTCAACTTCGATCCGGATGCCGCCGGAGCCAATGCGGCCGAGCGCTCCATCAAACTGCTTCTCGACGAAAACATGCACATCCGCATCGTCGAGCTCGAAGGCGGACTCGATCCCGACGAATACTGCAAGCAGCATGGGGCTGAAATCTACAAGCAACGTATCGCCGGCGCCAGGACCTATTTCTACTGGCTGGCGGATCGCGCCCGCGCCCGCTTCAACATGCACGAACCGCAAGGGCGCATCGATGCTTTCCAGTTCCTGCTCCCATCCATTCAGGCGCTCGATGACAAGCTGAAACGCGTCGCCGTCGCCAACGATCTCGCTTCTTACCTCGGAGTTCCGTCCGGCATGGTGCTGGACCACTTCCGCAAGGTCGCAGCCGATCGCGTCGAGCGCACCCCGGCGCCCAAAGCCGATCTGTCGCGGGCGACCGATCGAATTCTGCTGCCTCTGCTGCTGACGGATGCGGAAGTTCGCGCCCGGCTTCTCGATTCCCTGCGCGATGTTCCGGCGCTGCGGCAATTGGCGACATGGCCCATCTTTGAGGCATTGTTAACAATGCATGACAGCGGAGAGACGATCAGCTTCAATACGCTGCACGCGCGGCTTCAACCGGCGCAGCAGGATGTCCTCGCGTCGCTCGTTCTCGATGCGGGCTCGGGCGCTGAAGCAACGACGGAGGATGGCCTCGCCTGCATCGAAGCCCTTCGCCGCGACGACCGCGAATCCGCGCGGCGCGAGCTGAAAAGCCGTATCAAGTCGGCCGAGCGCGAAGGCCGTCTCGGCGACGCACTGGCCCTGATGCAACAGCTTTCACAATTCGCCTGAAACGTTTCGCGCGCGAATGTAACAACTCCGCGCGGCGCATCACGTATATGGTGTTCTCCCGCGCGAATCGAGCCGGGGATGCCTTTCGAAATTCAGGGTACAATGAGCAGATTCGGCGCCCAGCGGGGAAGACAACCAGTGGCGGAAGACAAGTTCGAGGCCGTTGACCCACTTGCCCTGGTCAGCAGGGAGCAGGGGTTTGTGCTGTTCGACGACGCCATCGACCTGATCCCTCAGGAGGTCGAGCCTCTCTCTCTTGACACGCCGCTCATCGAGGACAGATCGGATGACAAATCCGACGATCGCCGCTTCGAAGAATCCGACGAAACCTTCGAAATCGAGAATCTCGACAAGACACACGACCCTGTGCGTCTCTATCTGCGCGAAATGGGCGCTGTGCCTCTTCTCAACCGGGAGGGCGAAATTGGCATCGCGCGCCGCATCGAACGTGGCCAGAACCGCACCCGCCGGATTCTCTCCCGTTGCCCCGTGATTATTCAGGAGATGGTCAAGCTGGGCGAAGATGTCCGGTCCGGCGCCATCGTCGCGCGCGACATCCTGCAGTTCAACGATCCGATTCCGACCGACGAGACTTATGAAAACGGCGGGCGTGCCATGCTCGCCGCGTGCGATGAACTGGCGCGGCTGCGCAAGAAATTCTTGCAATTGAAACAGAAAATGGTGGCTGTGCCGCGGCAGTCCAAGCCCAAGCAGAATCGCCGCATGCGGTGGGAACTCGGCCGCCTCGCCGTCGAAATCTCGCGCAATTCCTGCGCTATCCAGTTGCAGAACCAGGTTGTCAAGAACCTGATGTTCAAACTGCGTGCAGCGGTCGATGAAGTCAGGCCGGTCGAACAAAAACTGACGCGCAATCAGCGCGCCATTGAGATGGCGCCGGCGGGCAATCAGGACCTCCTGCGGGAACTGCGGCGCGAACAACGCCACCTGGCGGCAACGATGCAGGAACTCGAGGACAAATACGCCTCTCCGGCCACCGAGCTGCGCCGGTCGCTCGACCTCGTCAATCGTTCGGATCGCGAGGCGGAGGCCGCCCGTCAGGAATTGATCGAAGCCAACCTGCGGCTCGTCGTCAGTATCGCGAAGCGTTACAACAATCGCGGCCTGCAGTTCCTCGATCTGATACAGGAAGGCAACATCGGCCTGATGAAGGCTGTCGAGAAGTTCGAATACCGCCGGGGCTACAAGTTTTCAACCTACGCCACGTGGTGGGTGCGCCAGGCCATCACGCGCGCCATCGCGGATCAGGCGCGCACGATCCGCATCCCCGTGCACATGATCGAAACGATCAACAAGCTGATCCGCACCTCGCGGATTCTGGTGCAGGAGCTTGGCCGTGAGCCGACCACCGAGGAGCTTGCGACCCGCATGGAGTTGCCGGTGCACAAGATCCGGCGCGTGATGCGGATCGCCCAGGAACCGATCTCGCTCGAAACACCGGTGGGTGAAGAGGATGAATCGCATCTGGGAGATTTCATCGTCGACCAGGCGCGGCTTTCTCCCTCGGAGCAGGTGATCAACCTGAACCTGCACGAGCAGACCGCCGAAGTCCTCAAGACGCTTTCCCCGCGCGAGGAGAAGATTATCCGCCTGCGCTTCGGCCTGGAAGACGGCAGCGAACACACTCTCGAAGAAGTCGGACAGAACTTCGCGGTCACGCGGGAGCGCATCCGGCAGATCGAAGCGAAAGCGTTGCGGAAATTGCGTCATCCCAGCCGCAGCTACCGGCTCAAGACGTTCCTCGAAGACGGATAGGTCAATTCGCTTCGTGGAGCAGATTGATAATCGGTCTCCACGTTGCCGCTCTCAAGACCTGGCCGATTGCCAGTCCGCCGCAGGATGCCTGCCCCACAAGCTATGGCTTTTTCTTCGCCACCAGTGCTTTCACAGCGTCCGGCAGCGCGAACTGGTCTTTCGGCATCGCGACATTATAGGCAATCCGGCTGAACTTCATCACGATGTTCTGGCTCATGGCCTTTTCCGTCATGACGAACGGCGTGAGGATCCCATCCACCGGACGAAAATCAGACATCGTCGAGTCGGTCGAGATCTCCCCCAGAGGCGTTGAAAAGACCGCTGAGATGCGCACCAGCATTCCCGAGTCCTTGTCAAAGTAAAACGTCTCCGGCTTGCCTTCCTTTGGCATCATCTCGACTTTCCATGCGGGTTTTCCATCGATGTCCTCGGAGCCACTCGTATTCGCATCTTTGTAAACCTCGCGCCAGGACGTGATGATCGAGAGTTGCGCCGCCCGTTTGGCCGAGACCATTTCATCGCCATCCAGCAGCCGTGGGCCCTGCAAGACGCTGTTTTGCCAGGCGTACTGCCCGTCGTATCCCTCTTCGATTTTGCCGATCCCGCTGAAATCCATCGCCGTGTAGGATTTCTCGCCTTCCTCGTAAATCGACACCGAGCCGGCGATATTTTGTGCCGCCATCTCGACCTTGCCGGTCATCGCCATGTTCTTCGCTTTCGCGTAGGCCTCGGCTCCTCCGCTGCGATCGATATAGCGCTGCAGAAGGCTTTCGCCGGATGGCAAATCGGCCGCCACCGCAAGCGAGGCGTAAAGGGCGAGAGCAGCAACGGCAGCGAAACAGGATCTCATCGCTATATTCTTTCAGGAAAGCTCTGCCTGAGCAAAGCCAACGTACTGCACTTCTTCTTCCAGCGGAACTCCCCAACGCTGTTCCACCCGTTGCTTCAGCTCCGCGATGATACCGACCACTTCGCGCGCCGTCCCCTGCCCTGCGTTGTAGATCAGGTTCGCATGATAATCGGCCACATGGATGTCGCCCGCCCGCATACCTTTCGCCCCGACCTGTTCGAGAAACCATGCGGACGGCACTTTGCCCTCGATGATGACGTTCGCGGGAATTTCATTCGCCACCCTCGCGGGCAATTCGGCAAGCAGGAAATTCTTGAAGATGCTGCCCGCACACTTCATCGTCGGTGGGTATTTTCTGTTCCGGATCGCGAGGATCCTGTCCGCGGCCGCCCGCAACTCCACCGTATCGCCGCGCCGCATCTCCAGCGCGGTCGAAAAGATGATCCAGTCCTTGTTGCGTTTGAACACGCTTTCGCGATAGTGAAATTCGCACTGCCCGTTATTGAACTCGCGCACGCACGATGCTGATCCGTCAAAGAAGCTCACGCGCGACACGTGTTCCGCGATGGAGTGTCCATAAGCGCCGGCATTACCGTAAACCGCCGCGCCGACGGAGCCGGGAATGCCAGTCATCGTCTCGATGCCTTTCCAGCCTCCCTCCACCGTGAAATCCACCAGCGCCTGCAGCGATGCGCCGCTGTCGGCATGTAGCGTGTTTTGCTCCGCGTAAATCCGGCGGTTCGCGAGCTTGAGCACTACACCGCGGAAGCCTGCGTCGGCGACGACCAGATTGGTGCCGCCGCCGATGACGACCGTATCCAGTCCGCTGGCCCGCGCGATCTTCCACGCCTCGATGAAACTCTGCGGATTGGACGCTTCGGCGAACAGATCCGCCGGTCCGCCGATCCCGAATCTCGTCCAGGCGGAAAGAGGCGTGTGGCGAAGAACCGTGGTCCCGGGCAGCGCCGAAAGCTGTTCGAAAGTCTCGTCTCCGACCCCGGCCAGGCGGTTCACCGCCGCTTCCTCATTGCTCTAATTATAGGGACAAGCCTATGAAGAGCACGTTTCCGGGATTTCCGAAAGATGGCATCGCATTTCTGCGCGCGTTGAAAAAGAACAACGATCGGGAATGGTTCACACCTCGCAAGCCTGCATTTGAAGCGACAGTCCGGCAGCCGATGATCGAGTTGGTCGGAGCCATCCACCGCGAGATGATGCGGTTCGCGCCGCATTATGTCGGTGAACCGGTGAAGTGCGTCTACCGCATCTATCGGGACACGCGTTTCTCGAAGGACAAGACGCCGTACAAGACGTACGCCTCGGCGCTTTTGCTGCGCAACGGCTTCGACAAATACACCGGCAGCGCCGCTTACTATTTTTCCGTCGCACCGGATAACATCGAAGTGGCGGGCGGCATTTACACGCCGGACCGCGACGTCCTGCTGGCTGTCCGCCAGCACATCGCGGATAACCATAAGCAATTCCGCGCCACGTTCGGCTCGCCGAAGGTCAAAAAGCTTCTGGGCGATCTGCAGGGTGACGCCATTACCCGCGTGCCGAAGGGCTTCGATCCGGAACATCCGGCGGCGGACCTCATCCGGCGCAGGCATTATCTTCTCGACACGCAAATCGATCCGAAACTCGCGACCACGCCCAAACTGATCACAGAGCTTGTGACGCGCATGGAAGCTATGACGCCATTCATAGAGTTTCTGAATATTCCGCTTCTCGCACGCCAGAAAAAACAAAAGCGCGATGAGAGGTTTCTGCGCTGACATGCGTTGCCGGCGGTGCATGCTAACCTGGACTTTCCGACATCACACATGGTTAAAGCCTGGTACGAGCGCCACATCAACGCATGGGAAATGGATCTCGCGACGCGCTCCACCGATCGCGTCGTACGCCCATTCGATTGGGGCCTCGACTGGGCAGGCGACTGGCCTGTCCACTCCACCGAAGCCGATCCTGAAGCCCGCATTCGCGAGCTGAATCGCCTCGCCATCGCGAGCAGCGCCGATTTCTTTGCTTACAAGCCGCCGGCCGATTTCCGCGTTGAGAATTCCTGGGTGCGCTTCACCTCGGCCGTCGACACGCCATACCGCGAGAACAATACCGTGCACGCGCGCTACTTTCCGGCCAACCCGCGGTTCAAGCGTGGGCCCAAAGCGGTGGTAGTCCTTCCGCACTGGAACGCCAGCCCGCAGCAGCATGTCGCCCTTTGCGAGGGCATCGCAAAGCTGGGGGTTTCCACCCTCCGCATCAGCCTGCCATATCACGACCGCCGCATGCCCGCCGAACTCACGCGCGCCGACTATGCCGTCTCGGCGAATATCGGCCGGACCATCGATGCGACGCGGCAGGCCGTGATCGATGTCCGGTCCTGTTATGACTGGCTTGAACAGCGAGGCTACACCGATCTCGGCATTGTGGGCACCAGTCTCGGTTCGTGTTACGCGTTTCTCGCATCCGCGCACGACTCGCGTATTCGCGTGAACGTTTTCAACCACTGTTCGACGTACTTTGGGGACGTCGTCTGGACCGGCCTTTCAACACGCCACATCCGTCAGGGCATCGAAGGCCGAATCGATCTCGACCGCCTTCGCGCCGCCTGGGACTGCGTCAGCCCCGTCCACTATATGGATCAGTTCGCGGCCCTCTCGAAGCGTTCCTTTTTTCTCTACGCCACTTACGACACCACGTTCCTGCCGGAGTTTTCCCGCCAGGTCCTGCAGCACATCCGGACGCGCGGTGTCGACCACAAGCTGGTCGTGATGCCCTGCGGCCACTACACGCTGGGTGAGACTCCGTTCAAATTTTTTGTCGGGTACAAGATCTGTTCGTTCCTGAAACGAAATCTGTAAAACAACAC
>DATAZF010000160.1:0-8761 GCA_036272235.1 Bryobacteraceae bacterium
CGTTTAGCGGCGATTCTGTGCAACCCTTCGACGACGACACTTGCGGGCGATTGCGGGTTCGAACGCAGCTTGAACGATTCGAGTTTTCCGTCGTCGTTCAACACGACGAAGTCGGTAAACGTGCCGCCGGAATCGATGCCGATGCGCATGGGGCAATATCAGCCGCACAGGCGCGAGTCCGCTGTGCGGCGAGTTTTCTATAATGACATTTCATCCCTTCCATGAAACTCAACAGCTATACGATCACGCAGGGACGCGACCGCGCGGCCGCTCGCAGCTACCTCAAAGCCATCGGATTCAATGACGACGACCTGAAGAAACCGATCATCGGCGTCGCCAATACGTGGACGGAGACGATGAACTGCAACTACAAGTTGCGCGATCTGGCGGTGCACGTGAAGGAAGGGATCCGGGCCGCGGGCGGCACTCCGATGGAGTTCAACACCATCGCGATCAGCGACGGCATCACGATGGGCACCGAGGGCATGAAGGCGTCGCTCGTCAGCCGCGAAGTGATTGCGGATTCGATCGAGCTCATGGCGCGCGGCCACATGTTCGACGGTATCGTCGCGCTGGTCGCCTGCGATAAAACGATTCCGGGCGCCGGCATGGCGCTGCTGCGGCTGAACGTGCCGGGTGTGGTGCTCTACGGCGGCTCGATTCTGCCGGGGCGCTGGCGCGGCAAGGACATCACGATCCTCGATGTCTTCGAGGCCATGGGAGCGAACGCGGCGGGGAAAATCTCTGACGACGAGCTTCTGGAGATCGAAAATCATGCCTGTCCCGGCGCGGGAGCGTGCGGGGGACAGTTCACCGCAAATACCATGGCGACGGTCATGGAACTGATCGGGCTTTCGCCGATGGGCAGCGCCGCGGTGCCACAGGTCGATATCCGCAAGGAAGACGTGGCGCGGCGTTGCGGCGAAGTGATTCTGAATTGCGTGCGCAAGAACATCCGTCCGCGCGACATCGCGACGCGCGCGGCATTTGAGAACGCTATCGCTGGCGTGGCTGCGTCCGGAGGTTCAACCAACGCCGTGCTGCATCTTCTGGCGATGGCGCGCGAGGCCGGGGTCGAATTGAATATCGAAGACTTCCAGACAATCAGCGAACGCACGCCTTTGTTCGTCGACCTCAAGCCTGGCGGGAAATACAACGCAGTCGACGTAGACCGCTCCGGCGGCATCGGGGTGATTGCGAAGCGCCTCGCAGAGGGCAAGTATGTCGACACCTCGGTGCTGACGTGCACTGGCCACTCCTTTGGTGAAGAAGCGGCCAAGGCGGTGGAAACGCCGGGTCAGCAGGTCATCCTGCCGCTGGATAAACCGCTGAAGCCGACCGGTGGACTGGCGATTCTGCGCGGATCTCTGGCGCCGGATTCCTGTGTCATCAAGCTTTCAGGCCACAACAAGCGCAAGCACACCGGTCCCGCGCGCGTGTTCGAACGCGAGGAAGACGCGCTCGCGGCCGTGAACGCCGGCAAGATCAAACCGAACGACGTGATCGTGATTCGCTATGAAGGTCCGCGGGGCGGTCCGGGGATGCGGGAGATGCTGCTGGTGACGGCGGCGGTGCAAGGCGCCGGGCTCGGCGACAGCGTGACGCTGCTCACCGACGGCCGCTTCAGCGGCGCGACACACGGGTTCATGATTGCGCACATCGCTCCGGAAGCTTATGAACGCGGACCGATCGCCGCAGTCCACGAAGGCGACATCATCGATGTAGACGTCGACGCGGGAACGCTGAATCTCAACGTTCCGCAGGATGAAATCGAGCGCCGTCTCGCGGCCTGGAAAGTACCTGAGCCGCGATACAAGACCGGCGTTTTCGCGAAGTATGTGAAGCTCGTCGGCTCGGCCGCCGAAGGCGCCGTTACGTCGCTCTGATTGCACAGAAAACACAAAACGTGAAGCTCCTTTTTATCGGTGATATTTTCGGTCACGCCGGCCGCGGAATCGTCGCGGATCATCTTGCCGACATACGGAAAACCGAGGCGATCGATGTCGTGATCGCGAACGGCGAGAATTCGGCTGCCGGTTTCGGCATCACACCCGCTGTCGCGGATGAACTCTTCCGTTACGGCATCGATGTGATGACATCGGGCAATCACATCTGGGACAAGCGCGATATCTACGACTACTTCGTGCGCAACTCACGGCTGCTGCGGCCCGCGAATTACCCGGTGGGCGCTCCCGGAGCCGGGGTCTACATTCACGAAACGGCATCGGGGGCCCGCTGCGCGGTGATGAATCTGCAGGGCCGCGTTTACATGGCCAATACCGACTGCCCATTCCGCAAAGCGGACGAACTTCTGGCCGCTTTACCCGCCGACGTGAAGGTCCGATTCCTTGATTTTCACGCCGAAGTTACCAGCGAGAAGATGGCGATGGGATGGTATCTCGACGGACGCGTCTCCGCGGTCATCGGCACCCATACACATATTCCAACGGCTGACACCCGCATCCTGCCAGGCGGCACCGGCTATCAGACCGACTGCGGCATGACGGGTCCCTTCGACTCAATCATCGGCGTGGAGAAGGAGCCCGTGCTGCAGAAGTTTCTTACGGCCCTGCCGGTGCGGATGGAACCGGCCAAGGGGTCCGTGGAGCTTCACTCCGTCATCATCGAAGTCGATGACGCGACGGGCAAGGCGCTGAACATCCGGCGCCACACTGTGCGCGGGGATTAGAGCGGTTTCACAACTAACGCCCACTCCTCGCCGGCAGCCTCGCGGCTGGCTTTGTTTGACCAGACATGCCGGCGGCAAAGACCACCAGTGCTACATGATTGCCCCAGGCTGGCATCATGTGGCACAGGGTACTCATTGCTTCTGCTTTACGTAGATGATCACCGGGCGTCCGAGCGTGCCGCCGCCGCCGCTGAAAAAGCTGTTCAACTCAGCGACGATTTGCGTCGGGTTCGTCGGCGTCGTAATCACGGTATCCGGAATCTTGACATTAATCTGCCACACACCGACCAGCCCGGGAGCCAACCCCGAGTACTGGATATTTTCGTCCGGCACCGGAGCGGTTCCCATGATGAATATGGGCTTGAACTGCGTCGGCACCTGTCCGTTGGACGCTGTCCCATCCGCGGGAGCGCCGGTGACAAAACCCTGACCGGTGCCAAAGATCTGAATCACGGTTCCCTGGGCAGCGGCATTGGTTTGGCTGTTAACCGTATTGTCCTGATTCAGGACCGCCGCGGCACCGATTCCATTACCGGCCTGCGTAAAGATACCGGGCACCGACTGTGTCATCGCTACGGTAGTGTCGCCGAGTGTGCGACCAGTGGCCACGTCAATGACCTGGATGTCCTGCAGGCCACTTTGGGGCGCATTCATCGGAATCTGAAAGTTGATCTGATTGGGATCCGCGTAGAAGAGCGGGACCGGCGATCCGTTAAACAGCACCTGAACACCGTTCAATTGGGTGGGCAAAGGCACAGATGGGGCATTGGTTGCCTGGCCGCCGAACTGGTCCTGATTGCCCTGCGTGAACATCGCCGCAATCATGCCAGGCGCCATGATATTTGCGTATAGAAAATTCGCCGCGTTGATCGGACCGAGCCCCGGGTAGTAAATTACGACGCGGTGCACTCCATCGGCCATAAACAGATCGCCCCACTGGTCCTCAACCACCGCCAACGGAAGACCGGGATCGGAGATTGTGGCATTCGAAGCCCCACCGTTTATCGCAAGTTGCTCGAAGGCTGGATAGCGAACAGCAGTGCCATTCCCGGCATCACCGACCCAGATGTCGCCGGTAGCGGCGCTGACATAGACTCCACGCGGACTACTCAATCCCGCAGTCAGCTTCTGCGCGGCGGGCTGGCCGGAGGGAGCCGTGGGCGCGTGATCGAAGATCAGGACGCGGCCATTGCCGGAATCCGCGACGTAGAGCCGATCGTCGGTGTCGGTCGAGATGTGCCGCGGGTTTTTCATCTGGGCGAGGCTCGACCCGCTGCCGCTTGAATTGAAATCCGCCTGTCCGAAAACGATACTCGCGGGCATCCCCGACTTCAGGTCCGCCGGAAGGGCCTGGAAATAGAGCACGCGATTGAGAGCGATATCGGACACCAGCAGTCCCCCGGCGAAGGTGAATGCGAGGCCATAAGGCTGCGCCATGGTGCGATCGGTGGCGTCGACGATTTTAGTGGCGGTGAAACTGCCTTGACCCAGAACGAGGTCGGCCTGTTCCATCAATCCTGGCGTGTAGTTTGAAAACGGCCTGGGAAAACGCAGCACGCGGCCGTTGCCCCGATCCGTGACATAAAGGTTGCCGCTGGTATCGACCGCGAGGCCCGTGGGCGCGAACAAACCGGATGCGTTCGGCTTATTGGCGTCGTTGGCTGGGAAGTTAACAAGCACCTGTTGAAAATCGGGCTGCCCGATGACCAGATCGGCCTTCGCGCCATTTTTGAAACTGCGCAGATCGTTGAAGCCGAGAATACGGTTATTCGATGTGTCGGCGACGTAGAGATGCGGCGGCGTGGAGGTCAGGTCAACGGCGAGCCCAGCTTCCAGACCGGTGGCGCTCGAGCCGAAGTTGAACTCACGACCTTCGACGAGGTTCACGCCGTTGAGGTTCATCTGGTCCTGCCCGAGCACTCTGGTGGCGGGTCCGAATTCCGTGCCGTTCTGCGGCATTACGACGACGCGGTTGTTGAAGGAATCGGCAACGTAAAGCTCGGAACCGAAAAATACCGCGGCGCCAGGACCCGCCAGGCGATCGGGACCAGCAGTGGGCTGGCCACGGTTGGGGGAGCCGCTGGTGAGGTCAGGCTGCCCGGCGACTTCCACGGCGGCCTGGTAGGTGGCGTTGGGCGTCCACTGCTCGACGGGCGGAAATACAAGTACGCGGTGGTTGCTTTCATCCACAACTCCTATGCTGCTGCCAATGGGGAACAGGCCAGCCGGCAAAGTGCCCAGTTGAAGTTCACTAACTGCCGGTGGCGGTGGATTGTCGCTGTCGACTCCCAACAACCGGGAAGCAGGCTGACCCGTGGCAAAAGGCGGGTTCCACATCAGGATTCGCCCCTGACGGGAGCCTGTCGATTCGCCCACAAACAGCCGGCCGGCGGAGTCAAAAGCGATGCCATCGGGCGAAGCGAATGCCGTGAGAGATTTCAATTGGTTGGTGGGGGGCTGGTTGTAGGTGTTGGTTACAAAGTCGGTTTGTCCGAGGACAAGATCGGCGGCGGGTCCGGACGAGGCCTGGGCCGCAAGGACGCTCGCGTTGAAGCGCAGCACCCGGTTGTTACCGGCATCGGATACCCAGAGATTTCCGGCGGTATCGAAAGCGAGGAATGCCTGAAGTGCCACCTGCCCGTTCGATGACGTTGCGGTGAAGGCGAGAGTCGACGCCGAAACCCCTCCGGAATTGGCAGTATTTCCGGAGAAAGAAGTCTGGCCGATCACGATATCGGGAAGCAGGCCGCCGGTCTGTGCAAACGGCTGCGGAAATCGCAGGATGCGGTTGTTACCGGCGTCCACGACGTAAACGTTGCCGTGAGAATCCACCGCAATCCCGCTGGGCGCGGTGAGTCCGGTCGAGCGTGTATTGGCGGATCCCGGTCCCTGAGGAAACGTTGAGAGGGGGTCGGCCGGCCCGAGGACGATGTCAGCCGGCTGGCCGTTCGCGAATCCTGTGGCGCTGCGGAAACCGAGGACGCGGTTGTTGGCGAAATCGCTTACATATAAGGCAGGAGGATTCGTTGACGTATCGAGAGCGATGCCTTCCGGCGTATCGAATTCCCGCCCTTCCACCAGGTTCGGATTGATGTTGTTGATCTGAAGCGAAGTCTGCCCAAGTACGCGGGTCGGATTCGGGTTCAGGGTGATCTGGGCAAACGACGATGAAATCAGGCAAAGAAAGAGCGCCGCGGATAAAACGGCGGTTAGAAAAGTACGGATAAGTTTCATTTGAAAGATGCGCGGAGCATGAACCGATGATGCAACGTACGTTTCTCCATCATCGCATTGGGAACCAGGGATGGCGGCGGAGGAGCGTCCTGTAGCGCCGGGAAAGGGCGAAGAATAGCGGTGGGGCGGACGGATTGGCTTTCCTGTCTTTCTGCGCCGGAAAACCAATTAAAACCAATTCGAAGCCATCACACAGGCCGTGGTTAAGGTGACAAAGAAGATTGTGTTTTGCGTGCCGGGGTGACCTTTGATCGGAGCGGCGATCGGTGCGAAACGTCCAAACGAGTCCGCGCGGTAAGCCCAGAGATGTAGCCGGACCGCACGTCCATGGAATATACGACGCTGTCGTCGCTGCCGACGAAGACGCGGCCAAAGCCATCCCGGGCTGCGAATACATATTAGAGCCGCATGCGGCGTTGTTCCCACCGTTCCAGCCCGACCATGACCCGACGTTAACATCGCCGGGCGCGGGGTTGGATGCGCAGCGGTTCGTCATGATGCACGCAAATGCCGGACGAAATAGCTGGTAGACTGGACGAAGTATTTGACTGTCGCTTCAATTTAGGCACGCGTCCCCTCGCCACCCGAATTTCTCCGCTTTCAAATCCGGAAGGAATAAAATGAAGAATATTTTTGTCGGTAATCTCAGCTTCAACTCCAGCGAACAGGACATCCGTGCGCTGTTTGAGGCTTATGGCACGGTAGACCGCGTGAACATCGTGACCGACCGCGATTCAGGGCAGCCGCGGGGCTTTGGATTTGTGGAGATGAGCAACAACGCTGAAGGCGACCGGGCCATTACCGCACTGAACGGCCATGAAATGGGCGGCAGAGCGTTGAATGTCAATGAGGCCAAACCGAAAGGCGAAGGCGGTGGATTTGGCCGCAAACCCTCCCGCTGGTAGGCGTCCAAAGGGCGCTTCTTCTCTGCCGGAGCTGCGAGAGTCAAGTTAACAGTGTTTCACCAAAAGTGTGAGGATGCTTTTGATGCTGATTACTGCCTGACTTTGCGGTCGCCGTTCGGCTTGGCGCTGTAGGGTTGTTTGGGAAGGCCGCCCAGAGTGATGACCGTCTTGCCGTCGCTGCGCGTCAACCCGGCGGCCCAAGCATGTTTGGCGCCATCCTTGGCCTGGAATGCCGTCACGGTGATCTCCTCGTGGTTCTCCTCCATGGCTTTGTACATCGACGTGTCAAAACCATTGCGCTGGAGAACATTCGGCGGAGGTAGTTCGAGAGCCCAGTTGATGACCCTGCCCTTGTCGTTTTTCACGTCCAGGTAAATCCAGCCGTGCGGATTGTCGGGCGACACCTTCGTTACCTTGCCGGTCAAAGTAATGGGCTTCTCGTCGTCGTACTCGGCCTGGAAAGAGTGATGAGCTGACAGCGGAATCCCGGCCGCGAGCAGACAGATACCGAGCGAGAGCAGCAACCGTACTTTTTTCATTTGGCATCCCTCTGGAGAATTCTATGGCGCTTCGCGGGCTAACCGAAAGCCTATGTCGCCGACTCTCAGATCCGTACCGTAATAGTAATAGCGTGAGGAGAGGCGAAGGTAGGGGGCGAAATTATCCCAACCGCCGCCGCGGAAAACCGGGAGACCTTCAGATCCGCCGCCGTTGATCAGGAGCCGTCCTCTCGCATCGAAGCCTTTGGGGGGCCGGTCGGCACCAGCGCCGGGCCGTCCCCGACCACCTCCACCTCCACCGCGCTGCGGTCCCTTCGGGTCCACGCTCACATCCGGGATCGGCACGTAGTCGTAATAGGCCGCTCTGTCGTTGACCCATTCGCGTACGTTGCCAAGCATGTCGTACAGACCCCACGCGTTTGGCTTCTTCAAGCCCACCGGATGCGACTCATCGTCGGAGTTCGCGGCGAACCAGGCGTAGTCGCCGAGCACAGCCCTCGCGGGATCGGGAGCGCCCGCACGAGCCGCGTATTCCCACTCCGCTTCGGTCGGCAGCCGGTACTTGTAGCCGTCGTTTCGGGCGTTGAGTTTATCGAGAAACGCCTGAATGTCCGCTTTGTTTACGCTATCCACGGGATTCCGCGGACCTTTGGTATCGCTGGGGTTGGAGCCAGGCCCCATCACGGCTTCCCATTGCGCCTGCGTGACTTCGTACTTGCCCAGATCGAAACCCCTGGGCAGACGCACTTTGTGCCGGGGCACTTCATCTTCGAGGCAATCCGTGTCGCCCGGGATGCAGCCCATCATGAATTCGCCTGGAGCGATCTTCACGAATTCGATTCCAATAGAACTGGTCGCGGCCGGCGTTTGCGCAGATGCGAGCGACGCCACCAGTAATCCGAGGCTGATTGGGATGAGAGCGATTCCTGCGGCCACTGGTCGAGTATAGTCCCGCGGCTCGATCCGGCGATGCGGGCAAAGACCAAATTGCCGGTTTCATTTCTGTAATGAGATTAAATACCGGATAATCTCTGCTATTTTGTGATAATTTGCCTGTGAGCCGAGCTTTTCTGATAGCCGAAAGGAAACGTAATCCGAAATGGCATCCACGTCAATCACTACGAATGCGGCGTACGCGCTGTGCCTGTGGGTCGATAAAGGGGCTTCCGGGAGTCCCCCACAACCCTGGACCACTGTTTTTCAACCTGGGAACGACCCGCTCAATCCGAATTTCGCGGTCGTTCTTCAAAATATCGACAACCTGCAACAGTACGCCGTGGTGATTCAGGGCACCACAAACATATGGGACGCGCTTCTCGATTTCCATATGGACCACATCGCCGACTTTGAGGAAATATCCGAAGCACAGGTTGCCAAAGGCGCGAACCATGGCCTCTCGAACGTCCTTCGGTTGAAGGACGGTGACGGCCAGA
>DATAZF010000161.1:0-25334 GCA_036272235.1 Bryobacteraceae bacterium
CGAGACCGCAGCGAGGTCATTCGTCGAGCTGGGTGTCGCGCCCCGCGCTCTGCGTCGAGTCCCGCCAGGGCAAGCTTCATATCTTCATGCCGCCCGTGGAGAATTCTGCCGATTATCTCGATCTCGTTGCCGCAATTGAAGACACCTGCGCCCATACCGGAATGCCGGTTCAGATTGAAGGCTATACGCCGCCGTACGACCCGCGCATCGCGGTTTTCAAAGTCACGCCGGACCCCGGGGTGATCGAAGTCAACGTCCATCCCGCGGCAGGCTGGCGCGAAATGGTCGCCAATGTTACCGATCTCTATGAATTAGCGCGCCAGAGCCGCCTTGGCACGGAAAAGTTCCTGATCGACGGCAAACCCTCGGGCACCGGCGGCGGAAATCACGTTGTGCTCGGCGCGGCCACACCCGAGGATAGTCCTTTCCTCCGCCGCCCTGATCTGCTGCGCAGCATGGTGGGTTACTGGCAGAATCACCCGTCGCTTTCGTATCTGTTTTCGGGACTTTTCATCGGGCCGACCAGCCAGCATCCGCGGGTGGATGAAGCCCGCATGGATTCCCTCCACGAGCTCGAAATCGCTTTTCAACAAGTGCCGGAGTCCGGCCCGGTGTCACCGTGGCTCGTTGACCGCATCTTCCGCAATCTTCTGATCGATCTCACCGGGAATACGCACCGCGCAGAGATCTGCATCGACAAGCTCTACCCGTCGGAGTCGGCGTCGACGCGGCTTGGGTTGGCGGAGTTGCGCGCCTTCGAGATGCCGCCGCACTCGCGCATGAGCCTCACACAGCAATTGATTGTGCGTGCGCTGGTCGCGTGGTTCTGGCGCATGCCCTGGCGTCAGCCGCTGGTGAAGTGGGGTATTGCGCTCCACGACCGCTACATGCTGCCGCACTTCGTCCGCCTGGACTGGGAGGGTGTGCTGCGTGATCTGCGCGGCGCGGGCTACGGGTTTGAAGGCTCCTGGTTCGAGGCTCAGTTCGAGTTCCGTTTCCCCTTTATCGGATCGATCACCCACCGCGGTATTCATCTTGAGTTGCGTCACGCGCTGGAACCGTGGAACGTTCTGGGCGAGGAGCCTGCCGGCGGCGGCACAATCCGGAATGTCGACTCGTCGGTAGAGCGCCTTCAGGTGAAGGTCTCCGGCTGGACCGATCCGCGCTACGTCGTGGTCTGTAATGGCCGCCGCCTGCCGCTCTATCCCACCGAAAGCAATGGCGAGTTTATTGCAGGTGTTCGCTTTCGCGCCTGGCAGCCGCCGTCGTGCCTGCATCCCACGATTCCAGTGCATACGCCACTGGTCTTCGACATCGTAGACACATGGACGAAGCACTCGATCGGTGGATGCACCTATCACGTCGCGCATCCGGGGGGACGCGCTGATGAGCGATTCCCGATCAATGCGAATGAAGCAGAAAGCCGCCGGCTGGCGCGGTTCAGCACGACTGGTCACACGCCGGGTCCTGTGAACGCTCCCGCGGAGGAGACAAATCCGGACTTTCCTGTGACTTTGGATTTGCGCCGGGAGAAGCCTTTCCAGACCAGGCCTTTTCAATCACGCTGATATCATCGAGATGTTTTGGGGAATGGGCCTCGGCTTGCTTGCGTGAGGCTGTCAATCGCGGCCTTGCCAGCATATGATCCCGGATCTTCTGCAGATTCCGTTGTCCGACGGATCGACTTATAACGAACTCGCCGCCGACGGAATGCACCTCCGTCCGCATTGGTCGCCATTCATCGAATCCCTGCAGGGGATGGGCTCCGAGGAACTCGCCCGCCGCTGGGAGCGCGCGGAGCGCCGCATCCGCGAAAACGGGATCACCTACAACATCTACGGCGACCCGCGGGGCGTCAACCGTCCGCTTGCCATCGATCCGCTTCCTCTGCTGATCTCGCAGGAAGAATGGAGAACGATCGAGACCGGGATCATTCAGCGCGCGCAATTGCTGAGCATGATCCTCGAGGACATTTACGGCGAGCGCCGGCTCGTGCGAAACGGCGACCTTCCGGCTGAGCTCTTGTTCGCCAACCCTGCTTTCCTTCGGCCGCTGGCGGGCGTTGCGGTGCCGAAGGCTTCTTATCTCCACCTGCTCGCCGTCGATCTCGCGCGCTCGCCCGACGGACGCTGGTGGGTGCTGGCGGATCGCACGCAATCGCCCTCGGGAACCGGTTACGCTCTCGAGAACCGCACGATTGTCTCCGACATTCTGCCCGACGCGTTTGCGGCATCGAACGTGCAGCGTATCGCATCGTTCTTTCGTGCGCAGCGCGATGCGCTCTTCGGGCTCGCGAAGTCCGATAACCCCCGAGCCGTTCTGCTGACTCCTGGGCCATACAACGAAACCTACTTCGAACATTCCTATCTCGCACGCTATCTCGGGCTGACGCTGGTGGAAGGCGGCGATCTCACCATTCGCGACCGCCGCGTTTACCTCAAGACGGTGCAGGGCCTGCAGCCGGTGGATGTGATTCTGCGGCGCGTCGACGATGGCTTCTGCGACCCGCTGGAACTCCGTGGCGATTCGTTCCTCGGCGTCGCCGGCCTCGTGGATGCGGTTGCGGCCGGCAATGTCGTAGTCGCAAACGCTTTGGGGAGCGGCGTCATCGAGTCCGCGGCGATCATGCCTTTCCTGCCCCGGCTCGCGGCAATACTTCTGGGTGAGTCGCTCTCCCTGCCTTCAGTCGCGACGTGGTGGTGCGGTCAGGATTACGCACGCGACTGGGTTCTGGAGCATCTCGATCACGTTGTCGTCAAGCCGGCTTTCCCTTTCCGCGGAATGGAGCCCGTCTTCGGCGCCGGATTGGCCACGAAGGAAAAAGCCCGGATCGTCGAGAAGATGAAAGCGCGCCCGTATGAATATGTCGCGCAGGAACAGGTGGCGCTCTCTACCGCCCCGGTATGGGACCACGGCCACGTTTTCCCCCGGAGCCTCGTTCTGAGAACGTTCGTGATCAATTCAGGCAACGGCTGGGTCGCCATGCCCGGCGGCCTCGTGCGCGTCTCCAGCGTGGATGGTCCCGTCGTCTCGATGCAGCGCGGCGGCCGGACCAAAGATGCATGGGTTCTCTGCGACACGCCGCCCGACCCTTTCAGCATGCTGCGTCCGCGCAGCCAGACAGTGCAAGTGCAGCGCACGCCCACGGAACTGCCCAGCCGCGCGGCCGACAATCTCTTCTGGCTCGGCCGCTATGCCGAACGGTCGGAATGTATCGCGCGGCTGCTGCGCTGTCTGATGACGCGCGTGCGCCAGGCGCGCCGCGGCGAGCTGAGTTGTCTCCTCCGCCTGCATGGCTGCTTCGAGTCGGCGCACAGCACGCTACCCACCGGGCACGAGCCGACGGCACATGAGCTCGAAGACGAACTGATTTCTCTCATGTCGGACACGCACCGCCCGGACAGTCTGGCGGCCAATGTCGGCGAAGTTCTCCGCGTCGGAGGCGCTCTGCGTGAGCGTCTGTCGAACGATATGTCCCGTCTCATCGTGGCATTGTCGGAGTCGGCCGCGATCCACGATTACATGCTGTTCGTCGAATACACGGCCGCGCTGGGCGGGTGTCTGGAACTGTTGTCTGCTTTCTCAGGCCTCGAGCGGGAAAACATTACCCGCGGACCTGGCTGGCTCTTCATGAGCATGGGCCGCCGTCTCGAGCGCGCTCTCTATTCCGTCCGTCAGCTGCGCGTGATCGCTTCCGGCCTTGACGAGGAAACGTGGCCGTTACTCGAATATCTTCTCGAAGTCGCGGACAGCTCGATGACCTACCGCGCGCGTTACTTTACAACACTCCAGCCCGTGGCCGTGCTGGACCTGTTGATGTCCGATGAGACCAATCCGAGATCTCTGGCGTTCCAGATCGCTCATCTGGCCGATCTTTACGGTCGGTTCCCTCGCCATTCGCCTGCCGATCTGGAAGCGCTTGAGCGTGGCCTGGCTCTGCTCCGTGGACTCGATCTGCGGACGATCCAGTTCCCTTTGCCGGGTGCTGCCACGCCAGCCGGCGGTTCCGGCGTCGCAATGCTCGATCGCACACTGGAAGAGGTCGGGGTTCTGGTTCTATCCTGGGCGGAAAACGTATCGCGCGCTTATTTCGATCATGCCAGCACCTGGCCCATCAGTGTGGGCCTGTGGTGATGAAATACCGCATCGTTCACAAGTCGACCTACGAATACCGAAGCCCGGTTTCCTTCGGAAACCACGTCGCGTGGCTGCAGCCGCGTTCATATCCGCATCACGTCTGTATGCGCCACGAGCTGGAGGTCGCGCCGAAACCGGCTGGCCTTGATCGGCGCGTCGATTTCTTCGGCAACACGATCTGCATATTCACGATCGACGAACCGCATGACGAGCTGGAAATTGTCGCGCGGAGCGAAGTGGCACTGGATGAAATACCATCCGCGTGGCCGGAGGCTTCGCCGCCCTGGGAGAGGGTCACCGAAATACTGCGGACGGCGCGCGATCCCGATATCCTCGACGCCTGGCAGTTTGTGTTTGAATCGCCGCGGATCCAGCCCGGTCCCGAATTCGGTGCTTACGCGGCGCCTTCGTTTCGTTCGGGGCGCCCGCTGACCGAGGCTGTAGTCGATCTCACCGCTCGTATCCACAAGGAGTTTCACTTCGACGCGAAGAGCACCAGCGTGCGAACCTCTGCTGACGACGTGCTCGCGCAGCGCAGCGGTGTCTGTCAGGATTTCGCCCATATCGAAGTCGCCTGTCTGCGTTCTCTGGGACTCGCCGCACGCTATGTGAGTGGATACGTGCGGACCTCACCTCCGCCCGGCAAACCGCGTTTGGTGGGTGCCGACGCTTCACATGCGTGGGTATCGGTCTTTTGCCCCGGGGCCGGCTGGCTCGATATCGATCCAACCCACAACATGATCCCGTCTCAATCCCATGTCACGCTCGCATGGGGGCGCGACTACGGCGATCTCAGCCCCGTGCGTGGTGTGATCGTTGGCGGCCGCGATCATGAGTTGCACGTCGCGGTGGACATGACGCCGGTCGAGCAGGAACCAACTGAGAACGACACTAAGCTTCCGATTGCCAACGCTTGACCGGCGTGCCGTGGCCTGTTCGAGACCCTTCAGTTGCTTCACGGTGAGGCATCACGTGATATTTGTTCGGGCAACCGCACCAAGGGCATGACCCTCAGTTCGTGCAAGGTATCGTCGCGGTTTTTGGGGGCACAAGACCTCCAACCACATCCTGACCCGTGTGCCGGCTCTTATCCGGGCATCAGAGACACTGCTAACTATTTCCAGTATTCCAAGCAGTGGAGCAACGGATTTATTATTCCCTCATGTGCCCATCGTGCCGGACGGATCGCCTGAAGATAAAAAAAAACAAAGGAATCGAGCGGCTAATCGTCTTTTTCACTCACAATAGAAAATATCTTTGCTGTAACTGCGCTCATGTATTCCGTGCCCCGGATCGGCGCAAAAGCGCGCGCGGTTTCATTGAGGCGGTCGCAGCAGGGCGCGGCGAGAACTCTCAGGTGAACACAATCGCCCCAAACGGTCGGGTTTTTTAAGATTCGCTAGAATTTCGCCTGCCGCTGTCCGAAGAGCCTGTCGAAGGATACTCTCCAGATGGCTATCGAAGGCGGACCACTCGAAATCCGCACTGACCGGGAACTGCCCGTATTGGCTCCGGAGCGAATCGCGACTGCGCAATTTCTTTGTGGCAGGCGCGAGCCGGAACGTCCGAGGACCCCATATCGCGCAGATGAAATCGGGCGTCCGGAAGCCGTCGTACTTGACGCCCCGCCGGGTTTGCATGGCTCGCTCCGAACACCGGATCCGTCTCTTACCAGCATGCCGGTGATCGCCTCGCGGCGGCCAAGCCCAGGCGAGCCGTCGCTGATGGCCCTCGATTCCGGGACGGCGGGATTTTTGGGACGACAATTCGAATTCCGCAGATGCGCTCGCGCATTTGCGCTCAGTTGCATCCGGTCGGAGATGGGTACCGCCCTCCGTGATTCGTGCCACACTCAACGCCCGGCGCCGCCAACTGCCGAAAGCCCGCGCAACAAAGAGATTGCCCGCTACGAACTGGCTTTGCCCGGATCAGGGCGCTGCGCCAGAAATCAGCGGACCCGCTGGGAACGGCCGAGACAGAGATCAGCTATGGATCCAAACCGCTGGACAGTGTGTATATCCACCAGCGGCCGTTGCGTTCAGCCTTTCGAGCCCCTCTCATCCGACAAATCGGCATGTGGTCGTGCCGATTGACACCGGCCGCCATCAAGCCATACAGAATCCAGAGGACACGGACGAGAAGGAGTTATGACGTCTCTTAAGAAACACATCGAGGCGGTTGAATACGGTTCCATAGGTTCCGTTTTTGACGCCTGCAGTAAGGCGTTAATGTGCGTCGGGCGAAATGCCGAACGCGCTCTGCCGGGGATCAAAAGCGATCTGAAAAGTGCTCTGAACGAGTTCGTGCAACGTCTCAGAAACAACAACGATTCCCCAATAGTCGAGGACACCCACAATCGTCTGGAACTGGAGGTTAGCCGATGGGCCGATTCTGTTATTGCCGATCAGGAGGAGAAGACCGTTGAGGTAAAAGGGATGATGCTGACGCTGACCGCCGCAGCTGAAAGCATCAATAAGCGCGACAGCCGCAATTCGACTAAGTTTGGAGAACTCTCGACACGCCTGCAGGCAGCCGGACGGCTGGAAGATCTCAGTGCGATCCGTCTCCAGCTCACCGCAAGCGTAAAGGACCTGAAAGAGAATCTTCAGCGCATGGAGGATGAGAGTCGGGCGACCCTTGCGCACTTGCAGTCGCAGATCAATGTTTATCGGGCGCAAGCCGCCGAATCCGAAAAGCGTGCGTCAACCGATCCGCTTACCGGGCTGAAAAACCGGCGGGGCGTCGAAATGGCTTTCGAGTCGCGCAGGCAGCGTCAATCGCCGTTTTCTCTGATTTTGCTGGACCTGAATCGCTTCAAAGAAATTAACGATACTTACGGCCATCTTGCCGGAGACCAACTCCTGAAGCATTTCGGCAGCGAACTCCTGGGGCAATTCCGTCCCGGGGACGTAGTTGGCCGTTGGGGCGGCGATGAGTTCATCATAATCACGGATGCCTCTCCTTTTGAGATCGAATCCTGCACGACTCAGGTCCGCCGATGGGTTTTCGGAATGTACAAAGTGCAAACACCCGGCGGGCCTCTTAAAATCAGACTGGATGCGGCGATCGGCATCACCGCCTGGAACCGCGGGGAGGGTTTGGATGGTCTGCTTTCGCGCGCCGACGCTCTTATGTATGCCGAAAAGAGGGTTCGCGCCTGACGATTGGGGCGTTCCAGTACCGTCCTTCCCGGCAAAAATTATAATTTTGGCGCTAATTGACGATACAGGTATCGGAAGGTCAGTTTGGACACGATATGAGAATCGATGGCTCAAGTCCCGGGCAAAATATCGGGGCGTCTGGTTTTCGGAAAGCGGCTCAACCTGCGTTGGTCGCGCCAGCGGGGGATTTTAGTCAAACCGCCGACCTACTGGCGCTTTCCGCGGCTGCGGCGGCGATATCGCCCCCTGACCCGCGCGTTCATGGACTCAAAGCGGCAATAGAATCCGGAACCTATTCTCAATCGTCCCTTGGCATTTCGCAACGACTGGTCTCGGACGCGCTGGCCCGCGGAGTGTGATCCTCCCGTCAGAGTATATTCTGCAAAAGCCGCTGAACGCTGTTACTCCTCCAGTGTGCTCATGACGAAGTTGGGAGACTTAACTGATTCGGAGATTGGGACAACCGAAAGTACTCTGTTCACATAGTCCATTGTTTCAGGAATGGCCGGTACGCCCAGCGATGAATTAACCCTGGCAGGGCCCGCGTTATAGGCGCTCAAGGCGAGAGTCAGATCACCACCATAGAGATTGATGAGCTGCTTCAGGAACTTTGCTCCAGCAGTAACGTTCTCCTGAGGATCAAAGGCGTCGCGGACGCCCATGTCATTGGCAGTAGCCTGCATGAGCTGCATCAGACCCATCGCGCCTTTACCCGAAACGGCACAGGGACGGAATCCTGATTCCTGTTTCATTACGGAGCGCAACAAATCAGCCGGTACCGACGAGGCCTCTCCGGCGCGCGTCACTAATTCATCTACCTCAGGCTGAGGCAGTGCGTTGCACTGTGGTGCGGGGGCGTTGGCCAGAGTGTCAACAGGCGGCAGCAGGAAAAATCCGCCGTGCGCATTCATTTCCGATTTTGCCGAACCTGATCGCACCCGCGCATCAATAGAGGCCTTCATCGCCAATATTGACGCTTGCTGGCGTTGTATTGAAATTCTCATACGGCTTGCAATGTCTGGTGAGGTGCTCTGGGCACTTGCCAGACCTCCGCCGAGCAACATGAAAACCATCACTAATTTGCTCGAAATCGGTATTCCCTCGCCGATGTGAGAAAGCAAGGAAGCTGGATTCATGGAAGTATCGGCACTGAATCGCATTGACGCAGCATCCCCTGGATCAAGCCGGGGTGAATTCGATCGGAACGAAGTGCTGCGAAATGCCTTTGCCACGGTTCGAACCCTGAATGCCCGGAACGTCCCCGACAGGGAGTTCGCGATTGTGCGGGATCCCGAAAGCCACAGATTTGTCATTCGCGTAATGGACCGGGCAACAGGCGACGTTGTGGACCAGTTTCCGCCGGAGGACATTTTGAAAATGCTGTCACAGTTCGACCTGTCAAACGAAGCTAACCAGGAACCAGGAAAATGAGTTGGAAGAACGCCTATCTCGAAAGCCGGATACTCTCGGCAAGTCCCATCGATCTCGTCAACATTCTGTATGAGCACGCCATTCTCGAAGTTCGGGAAGCCAGACGGAATCTTGCTGCCGGCGAGGTGGCGGCGAGGTCCAGAAATATTGCGAAAGCTATTGCCATCATCGGCGAGTTGCAGAGTTCGCTCGATCTGAGGGCAGGAGGCGAGATCGCCGCGAATCTCGCGAGACTCTACCCGTATCTGCGTGAGCGGCTGACTTCCGGGAACGTCCAGCAGTCCGATTCTCCCCTCGCGGAGGTTACCCAGTTGCTTGAAACGCTTGCCGACGCGTGGCGCGCCATCAACACGGTCTCGAATGAGATTAGTACTTCCAATCCCTGGTCGAATACGCCCGCCGGGCAACTGCCTTTCACTGACGGAGCGCCCTCGACGACGGCTGGCTGGAGCCTCTAAACTCATTCCGTCTTATCGAAACCCTTCGCGACCATGGTGGCCAGACCGAGACCGCCCCGGGAGGCAAGGGCCTGAGCAAAACTCTCCTGTGCGTATTCCATGGCAGACGACGAGGATTCGTCTTCGCCGGTACCCAGCCAGCCACCCTCCGAGTCCCGCATGGATTTCAGCATCTGCCCGATCAGCAGAGCTTCAAACTGTTTTGCGGACTCCTTGATTTTGGCTGGATCGTCCTTCGGGGTCGGTGTTACCGTACTGAGAGCTACCGATGAAAGTTTATCGAGCATGATGTGAAGTCAAATCACCTCAAGATTCGCCTGAAGGGCTCCGGCGGTTTTCAGATTCTGAAGGATCGAGATAATATCGCGCGGGTTGGAGCCTACCGATGTCAAGGCCTGAACCAACTCCTCTACTGTGGCTCCGTCCTTAAGAACAACGTTTTTCGCGGCGTCCTGTTTCACTCCCACATTGACCTGCGGGACTACCTGAGTTGTACCGCCGGAGCTTAGTGGGTTGGGCTGAGAAACCTCCTGAACCGTCTGGATTTCCACCGTCAGGTTTCCCTGCATGATGGCTACAGGCGCGATCCGCACCTGCTTGCCCATGATGATAGTGCCGGTTCTTTCGTTTACCACGATCTTGGCTACGCGATCGGCCTCGACGGTAAGCTCTTCCATTTCGGCCACAAACTCGGTTTGCCTGTTCCGGAAGCTGTCAGGAAGCCGGATAGTGACTACGTCAGAATTGTCAGCCCGCGCGACATCGCCGAAATGCTCATTCACCGCTCCGGCGATGCGTGCGGCCGTCGCATAGTCTGCCTGCTGCAGATTGAGGCGTACCTGGGCGCCGATCACTGGCGATGGTGACGCGCGCTCCACGATGGCCCCGTTGGGTGTCCTGCCGACGGTGGGGTGGTTAACGACCGAAGTGTTTCCAGCCCCTCCTGCGAGGAACCCGCCAATCACCATCGGGCCCTGCGCGACCGCATAGACCTGACCATCCGGACCCTTCAGGCCCGTCATTAAAAGAATGCCGCCCTGCAGGCTCGGAGCATCGCCCACCGCGGCGGACGTTACGTCAATTCGGGAGCCGGGCTGCGCGTAAGGTGGCAGGGTTGCCGTCACCATTACCGCAGCGGTATTTCGCACCTGAATCGCTGCCGCGGAAACTGTAAGACCCATCCGCTCCAGCAGATTTGTAAGGCTTTGCGCTGAAAATACGGTCTGACGGCTATCGCCCGTCCCTCGCAGACCCACGACGAGCCCATATCCCATAAGCTGGTTGTCGCGAACTCCTTCAAGAGATACGAGCTCCTTGAGGCGCGTCACTGTGGCGGCCTGGCAGGCCAACGGACCCTGAATCAAAAGAATTAGGCTAAGAACTATCTTCATAACAATCTAAAATGGAAGAAGGCCGAGAATAATCCGGTAAAGAAGCCAGGGACGCCGGATTGCATCCCCTACCACGCCCTTGCCATTAATCCTGATTTCCATTTGGGCCAGCTGATTCGAGCTGACGATGTTTCCCGGGCTCAGATCAATGGGCCGTATAATGCCGCGCACCGTTACTTCCTGGTGCTCGGAGTTTACCTGTACGTCTTTGGAACCCTCAAGAACCAGATATCCATTCGGGAGCACATGAGTAACCCGCGCGCTAAGTGTCGTGCTTAACTGCGTCCCTCGACTCGTCGTACCCGCGCCGTTCAGTTCCGTATCGTTTGCCGCCGTGGCAAGATTGGCCAATGCTCCCGTGGCGCTCTTCGGGCCCGCAAGAGAGCTAACGGAACTATTCACGGAAGAAACACGAGAAGTCTTGGTGGCGCCTGTGGCGACCGCCGACGCCTGTTCATTGACGATGATCGTAACAAGATCGTTAGTCTGAACCGCTCGAAGGTCCGAACCGATATCAGTGAGTCGCGACGAAGGGCTCCACAGCGAGCCGGTCGAAGCCTGTGCCGGCATCGGCGCTTCATTCTTCAGGGCTTCCTGAATATATTTGTCGAGAGCGCTTGGCTCCGCAGCTTTCTTTTTCTTTTCCGCGCCATAGGCGGTCGTTGTCGCCAGAACGGCGAAAATCACGGAAGAAGCATATAAGCGATTCCAGATCATTTTTGCGCCTCTTCCATGCCCGGACGCTGAACAATCACACTGTCCTTGCCTTCTACTCGCGCCTCAAACACCCGGCTGCTGTCGAGGTTTCGTACGGGGACCAGATCTCCAAGGCGCCCAGCCGATTCAGCGCGCCCGGTTAACGCGAGCCGCGCGGCCCCCATATGCACTTCAACGCGAACAAGATCGCCTCGATTCACATCGTTCGGCCGGGTCACGTCGGCCGGCCGCATTTCCGTTCCGGCCGTAATCGACCTCACGGGCAGGAGGCCTTCGAACTGGCTCAACGGGAGTTGACGCTCGGCGGGCAGAGGGAACGCTTCCACGACTTCTTCGCGCACCTGACCGGCTTTGAGCGGAACTCCTGCGCGAAGATTCTCAGTCGCGACCACACGAGTTACAGACGCCAGCACTTTTACTCTCGCCCAAATGGCGAACCGGCGGTCGCCCGCGTAGACGATGTCGCCCCGCCACATCACAGGCTGACTCCGATAGGGATTGGCTGGATTACCAAGACTTTCACGCCGGAACTCGATTCGTCCCACGGGCACTTTCTCGGTACTTGTTTCGAGGATTTCAATTTGAACGCCGGGCACTTTGAGGGCGTCGATCATCGACTCGGTGATCCGAGAGCGGCTGAGGGGCTCCGTCGCGACCTGGAAGCAGGTATCTGCCAGAACAGCTTCACGAATTGCAAAACGTGCGGCGAGGGTCTGTAATTCAGCGGCTGGAAACAGCCGAATGGCTCCCGGCAATGGTGTCGGGGCGAGGGGCAGGTCGGGCGGAACGGCCTTCAGGGCAGGGACCGCCCGCACCAGATCCGCACCGAGAATCTGCGGACCGGCAACTGCCACGCACGGTGGCTGGGCGGGAAGCCAATGACTCGCCGCGAGGCACAGAATGAGAAGACGGGTGGTCATTGCTTCAGGTTATTGACCTGTTGATACATTTCATCCGCAGCTTTGACAACCTTGGAGTTGGCCTCGTAGGCGCGCTGCGCGACGATCAGGTTAATAAACTCCTGTACAATGCTCACATTGGATTGCTCTGTGTAACCTTGCAGCAGGGTTCCCAGACCTTCCTGGCCACCAGGATTGGCGACAGTGGCCGTTCCCGATGCATCGGTAGGCTGATAGAGGTTCTGCCCCAGACTGTTGAGCCCCGCGGGATTCTGAAATCCTGCAATCTGGATCTGTCCCGCTTTTTGAGCCGAGGCTTGCCCCGGCTGCAGATAACTTACTGTTCCATCGGACGCGATCGTTACCGACTGCGCGTTGGAAGGAATCGTGATCTGAGGTTGCACGAGGTCCCCATTCGATGTGACCAGGCTACCGTCTTTGTTCAGCTGAAACGAGCCATCGCGCGTATACGCCAGATCGCCTGATGGCCGCAAGATTTGAAAAAAGCCGTTTCCCTGGATAACTACATCAAGAGGGTTATTTGTCTCGGAGAAGTTGCCCTGGGTAAAGATCACTTCGTTGGAAGATGGCTTTGTCCCAAGGCCAAGCTGCAATCCAGTCGGCACCACCGATTGCTGTCCTGCCGCGGAGCCCGGTTGAACCACGGTCTGGTACATCAGGTCCTGAAACTGGGCGCGTCTCGACTTATATCCAGCCGTGTTGGCGTTGGCGAGATTGTTTGCGATATTGTCCACGTTCATTTGCTGGGCGCTCATGCCGCTCGCCGCGCTGTATAACGCTCGAATCATTGTGAAGACTCCTTTTGCCTTAATTGCTGAATCCGCGGGCCGTCAGGCGCCAACGCGGGCTACTTCCTGAATTGACTTCGTATCCATTTCACTGCTGATGCCAATGGCTTTCTGCAGCATTTCAAATTGGCGCATGACGCCGACGAGGCGCATGGCAGCGTCCGCTACAGGTACGTTCGATCCTTCGAGCTTGCCTTGTTGAATGCCGGGATTGGCCACCGGTTCCGCAACAGCCGTGGGATCGGTATTTTCAAAATTCGTGCTTCCCACCTTGTGCAGCGAGTCCGTGGATTTGAAATCCACCACTCCAATCTGCCCAACCGACTGACCATCCTGTTGGACAACGCCGTCGGGAGTGATTGTGATACTCTTTGCCGCCCCCGTGTGAATGGTTCCGCCGCCGGCGCTCTGAATCGGATAGCCATCGCTCGTGCCAAGCTCCCCCGACGCCAGCACCTGCAAACTTCCATTGCGTGTGTATAAGGTTCCATTCGGGCCGTTGAGGGCAAAAAAACCTTTTGCCGGAAGAGCCACATCCAGAGGGTTTCCGGTGGTCTGCAGAACGCCAGGCGAGAAATCGGTCCATTGACGCTCCACCACTGGTAGTGTCGTCGCCGGTTCGCCTTCGGCTGCATCCTGGGATTCCTGGGACGCATAGAGACCGTAGTATTCACGATCGTTCTTGTATCCTCCAGTCGCGGAATTGGCGAGGTTGTTCGCCAGCAGGTCGAGCGAAACCATTCGCGATCGGAGACCGCTTACCGCGGCGATGCTCAGGTTGTCCATAGGTTCGCTTTGCATCGATGCAAGTTGGTGTCCATGACAGACAACAAAAAGAAATATTGGAATTGTTGAAAGCACAGTCGATACGAGTGATAAGCAACTGGTTTCGGCCGTCAAGGGATTGACGGTTGGGGCCGCTGTCAAAACTCTAACGGCGTTTCAACACAGCTAACCTGCTGAAAGAGCATGCGTCTCGCTTTGGCGCAGCAAGTGCATTCTGCCCTGCGTGTTCGCTTCTGCTCTTGTTGGTGCCGGATCTTCTCCTACTGGTGTGGCTCCGCCCTCGCTTCCTCCTGGCGCGGGTGGAGGACCCGGCTTTACTCAGCAATTGAAGCAGGCGAACGCGCAGAACGCGGATTCCGATTCTGACACAGAAAATCCAGAGGCAGCCACCGGGATCGACAGATCTTCCGCGAACACGATTATCCCCGTCCAGATTCGGGTCCCAATCGCCACCAGGCCCTTCGTACCGAGCCAGAATATGGACTGGAATGCTGAGGACCCTCCGGTTTCTTCGACTACGATTCTGCCGCCGGCAATTCGATCTCAGCCAGCGTTGACGCTACCGGCCGGCATATTCGCCATTTCGCCTTCGGTTCCGGTGTTGACTCACGGACTTCATCGTCGGGTCTCATCCAATGATGAATCGGCTGGTAAGACCATTCCCTTCCCTCCGGCAGCTGGCGTGCCGACCGGTCAGAGCGCCGAAGTTCACTGTTTGACGCCGGTGCAGGACCCGTCCCCCGCCAGAACGTCCTGTTCCGTGACCCAGGCCTCCGACGTACCCGATCAGGCAGCAGGAACAGTCACAACGCCACTCCAGATGCCAATATTGCCAGCATCGGACCCGGCTACCGGACAGCTCGCATTTGCAGCCAGGATCAAATCGACGGCCGTCTCCGTTGAACAGCAGAGCCACAGCAAGTCGGTCGCCGTCTCGATCACGGATAACAATTCGGAATCGCAGGCCGTGAACGCTACAGAGCAGACATCCACTAATAATGAGAATACCGGCCATGACGACCGGGAGAATCCTGCATCCTCCACTTCAGTCTCAACGCCTTCGGCGGCAAAGGGCTCGTTTAGCTCCTCGTCGGGGTCGTCATCTGAAAAGGACGAAAGAACAGAAGGCGCCGGGAAGACCATTGGAGAAGGTGCGGTTTCTCCGACGCAGACAGCGATAGCTCAAGTCGTGACTGCACCTGCCAGAGAAGAGGCGGGACGGCATGCCGGGCCCGAGCCCGTTATGCAGGGCGCCGCATCCGAGCCGGTTCATACCGTGCTGGACAAACCCGGCCAAACAACCTCGTCAGCAAGAAATATTTCACTTCAGGTGGAAGGCCCCTCCGGCCAGACGGTCGACATCAGAATCGCGGCGCGCTCCAGTGATCTTACGGTTGCCGTGCGATCGGGCGATAACGAAATGACGCAGAGTCTTCGGCAGAGCCTGGGCGATCTTGAGACTCGGCTCGCCCAGAACGGGTATCACGCAGACACCTGGCATCCGGGTCACAGTACCTTAACCGCTGAGCCGGCGCGCTCGGCCAGTAATTCCTCCGGTTCGTCGTCCCAGCAGGATTCGCAGTCCGGTTCCGGGCCACACCAGGATCGCGGCCACCGGGAAAATAACCCTTCCCACAGACCGCGGTGGGTCAATCAATTTACTTCCACACTGAAAGCCCAAGCGAAAGAAAAAGGAAACGAAAATGGCATCAGCGATTAATTCTCTCTTCGGTTCAGCCGCATCTACGGGCGCAGCCGCGTCTACGGGCGCAGCGGCAGCGGCAAGCGCCCCGAGCGAGGAGGTGTTTCTTCAACTTCTCGTCTCACAGATTCAGAATCAGGATCCTCTGAATCCGGCCGACAGTACTCAGTTTGTAAGTCAGCTCGCGCAGTTCAGCGAACTCGAGCAGGTCATCGGGATCAGGGGCGATATCGAGACTGCGATGACCTCAAGCACGCAACCAGCCTCAACCGGCACCCCAACCTCCACTGATACCTCGACAAACTCAACCGATCCATCAGGTACTTCAAAGACTTCAACGAATTAACAGGAGCAAGAGCAAATGATTTCTTCCTATTCAGCGGCACTTTCCGGACTCGAAGCCGATTCCGGCGCAATCAACGTGATTGGCAACGACCTTGCCAATCTGAACACCACCGGCTACAAGGCGAATGAAGTCCAGTTTTCCGAGCTGATCGCTCAGCATCTTGGCGTCAGCAGCAGTTCGGGCCAGGTTGGGCTGGGAGTTTCCCCGGTCAGTGCTTACGCCAACTACACGCAGGGAACCCTCCAGTCGACTGGCGGGGCCACTGATGCGGCGATTCAGGGCGATGGATTCTTTGTCGTCCAGGGCCAGAATAATCAAACCGAATACACCCGAGATGGCAGCTTTCAGATCAGTTCGACAGGTGAGCTGGTAACCGCGGCCGGAGATGCGGTTCAGGGCTGGAGCGCTACCTCCGGCGCCGTGAACACGAACGGCCCGATCGGCAATATTTCGGTTCCTCTCGGCGCCACCGTGCCCGCGACCGCGACCACGAGCATGCAAATGGCGCTGAATCTGAATTCGACTGCGGCGACAACCGGCTCCGGTGCGACCTTCTCGGCGCCAATCCAGGTATTCGATTCTCTGGGGCAGAGCCACACACTCACAGCTACCTTCAACAAGACAGCGGCCAATACATGGAGCTATTCGCTCGCGGTTCCGGCCGCCGATCTCCAGTCAGGCGGTACCACAACCGTTTCGTCGGGCACGCTCACCTTCGACTCGAATGGCAATTTGTCCAGCCCCGCGGCGTCTGCGGACCCGCAAGTGGTGACCGTAGGCGGTCTGGCGGATGGAGCCGCGGACATGTCGATCAACTGGAATCTCTACAACCCGGCTTCGGGTAGTTCCACAATCACGCAGCTGGCTGAGTCCTCCGGTCTTGGCGGCTCCGTACAGAATGGTTTTGCAGCGGGCCAGATCAGTGACGTAAGCCTGCAAAACGGGGGGCTTCTGGTAGCGAACTATACCAATGGCCAAACTGTCACGGTGGGCCAGCTCGCGGTTGCCTCAATCTCAAATCCTGACAGTCTTACAGTCGCAGGGAACAACTACCTGCAGGCGTCGGCCTCAACCGGTACTCCTTCGATCGGTACGGCCGATAGCGGCGCACGGGGACAGATCATCGCCGGTGCCCGCGAATCCTCAACCGTCGATATCGCTCAGGAGTTTACCAATCTTCTGACTTTCGAGAGAAGCTATCAGGCGAATTCACGGGTCATAACGGTCAGCGACCAGCTCCAGCAGGATACTGTCGGGCTGATTCAGGGCTAGTGTGCCGTTCGTTCCGATGCAGACCATGGACTTACCTGAGCTTGAGCCGTTTCTGGACGTCGTGTTCAGGATTGACGCGGGGCTTGACGGCCCCGTCCTGAAGATCGATGAGCTTCTCGCACTTCGGTCGGGCAGCGTCATTCTGACGGGACGTCCGGCGGGCGAGAACGTGATGGTCACCGCCGGACAGACTTTTTTTGGCGCGGGCGAACTGGGATGTTCGAAGGGCCGGGCGATTGTGCGGATGTTGAGCTTCGGAAGTGAAGGTTAGGCGCGAAGTCTGCATATGGAGCAATTCGGCCAACTATTCGCGGTCACAGGAGTCCTGGTTTTGCTGGGCGCCTCTCTTTATTTTCTGCGCAGCAAAGGTGTTGCTCGTTTCCGAATCGGGACGGTCAGTTCGGCGAACGGACGTCAACTTCAGTCCATCGAACGTCTCCCACTGACCTCGCAGCACTCACTCCATTTGATTCGCGTCTACGGGCGAACCGTTCTGATCGCCGTTTCACCCGGAGGGTGCTCGGTTCTTGACGGAAGTGCGTGGACCACGACTGGCGAAGAAAGCGCGCGGTCGCGATGATACGCAGGATCGCCGGCTGTCTTTTTCTTTTTTGTATGGCCGTGCCCCCGCGCGCGCTGGCGGCCGCGGCAGCCCCTTCGTCGATTTTCAATGCGGGCAAGCTGGGCGACTCGCTGAGCGCCCCTATGCAGATCGTCATTCTACTGACGCTCCTGACGCTGTTACCCGCCGTCATCATGTCGGTAACGCCCTTTCTGCGAATCGCGATCGTGCTGCATTTTCTGCGGCAGGCCCTCGGGACCCAGACTGCGCCTTCCAACCAGGTTTTGCTCGGGATCTCTCTCTTCCTGACAATGCTGGTCGTTCAGCCGGTCGCCGCCGATATGTATCACCAGGGCTGGGAGCCGCTGGAGCAGAATAAAATCTCGGCATCCGACGCATTTGACGCAGGCGCCAAACCCCTCAAGAACTTTCTCATCCGCTTTGCCCGGCAGAAGGACATAAAGCTTTTTATCGATATCTCTCACTCTCCTGCCCCTCGTAACGCCTCGGATCTTGAGCTGCGAATTCTGATTCCGGCCTACATTCTTTCGGAGCTGAAAGCGGGCTTTCAGATTGGCGCCGTCCTTTTTCTGCCCTTTCTCATCATCGATCTGGTTGTCGCCTCGGTGACTTTGTCCGTCGGGATGGTTCAACTTCCTCCCGTCATGATTTCCGCCCCTTTCAAGATTCTGCTGTTCGTTCTGGCGGACGGCTGGAATCTGGTGATCGGATCGCTCGTTAAAGGATTCTACGCGTGACGCCTGAGTTTGTCGTTCAACTGATTCGTGACGCCCTGATGACCGCGTTCTGGTTGAGCGCCCCCATGCTCGCCGTAGGCTTTGTCGTTGGCATCGCGATCAGTCTCGTTCAGATTCTGACATCGATTCAGGACTCCGCTTTTAACGCGATACCGAGATTGGTTGCCTTCCTGGTCGCTTTCATTTTTGCCATGCCCTGGATGCTTCAGAAAATGACCGTCTATATGGTCGCGACGCTTGGAGATTTGGGGCGTTATGGGCGTTGAGTTCCTCTCAGCGTCGACTCTTCTCGGCTTTCTGCTAACGCTTGTGCGCGTCTCGGGCGTCTTCGCCTTCGTCCCGGTGCCGGGCCTCCGGAACGTCGTCGACCCCGCGAGGATCGTTCTGATTCTAGGCGTCACCGTTGCCCTGTTTCCCGTATGGCCACACCCCACGGAGACAACCTCCGCGGGCGTGCTCGTCTCGTGGATGGCTTCCGAAGCGGCGCTGGGTCTCGGAATCGGGCTCGCTGTCGCATTCGCGATCGAGGCTTTTGTCGTCGGTGCGCAGGTCATCAGCGTTCACGCAGGCTACTCGTTTGCCTCGACAATAGATCCAGCGACGCAGGCCGACTCAACAGTTCTTGTGGTCTTCGCCCAGACCGCGGCGGCGCTGCTCTTCTTTGCGATGGGCCTCGATCGCGAGATCATCCGCATCTTCGCCCGCAGCCTTGAGACGGTACCGGCTGGAACGTTCCTTCTGACTCGCGGGGCCGGGCAGACGCTGATTGTATCCGGATCTGCGATGTTTTCAACGGGCCTTCGACTGGCTCTCCCGGTCGTTGCCGTGCTGGTGATGGCAGATATTTCCCTTGCCTTGTTGGGCCGCGTGAACTCACAGCTTCAGCTTCTGACAATCGCGTTCCCCGTAAAAATGGCCGTCGGACTTTGCATTCTCGGATGGCTTGCTGTTCTGATGCCGGCGTTGCTGCGGGGTGGCAGCAGCCTTGCCTTCGCCGCGGCAGGATCACTGACAGCCCACTAAGTTTATGGCGGATCAGGGTCAAAAAACCGAAAAGGCGACACCGCGAAAGCTTCTTAAGGCTCGCGAGGACGGTAACTTTCCGACCGCGCGTACCTTCGTCAGTTCTCTGCAGTTCCTTGCCTTCGTGGCGATGCTCCATCGATGGGGTCCGGACTGGATCCAGCAGACGAGGCTGGCCTTCGCCGAAATCTGTCAGAATGCGCTCGATCCACGGCAGAATGTCATGGATGCGGTCTATCGCGGCGTCGTGATTGCGGAGCGCCTCCTCATGCCGGTGGGCATACTCGGGGCCGTGATGATTGCGATCACGATTGCCGTTCAACTCGTCGTGACCGGGTTCGGCATCAGCCTGAAGAAACTCACGCCGGACTTCAAACGGCTCAACCCGATTGAGCGACTTCGGCAAATCCCGCGGCAGAACCTCCCGGCGACCCTTCAGGCCGCAATCATGATTCCCGTATTCGCGGCCGCCGTCTACTTTGCGGTTACGGAAAACCTGGCGGGATTTCTCTCGATGCCCATAGCCAATTTGCGGAGCGGGATCCTCCAGATCGGCACTTCCGTAGATTCTCTCCTCTGGAAAGCAGGCGGCCTGTTTTTTGTTTTCGGGCTCGTGGACCTGCTGCGCCAGAAGTCGCGATACGAGAAGGATCTCAAGATGAGCAAGCAGGAAATCCGCGATGAGATGAAAGAATCGGACGGCAGCCCGCTGGTAAAGTCCCGGATTCGGCGGATCAGAAGGGATCTGGCGCGCCGGCGCATGATGCACGAGGTCCCAACCGCGACGGCAGTGATTGTGAATCCCACTCACTACGCCGTAGCGGTGAAATACAGTCTGGAATCACCCGGCGCCCCAAGGGTGGTTGCCAAAGGCAAGAACTACCTTGCGCTTCGAATTCGGCAGAAGGCGATCGACAATCAGGTTCCGCTTATCGAAAACCCTCCGCTGGCACAGGGCCTGTACAAATCCGTTGACGTCGGTCAGGAAATCCCGGCTCACTTCTACAAAGCAGTCGCGGAAGTGCTTGCATACATCTACCGGGTCATGGATGCCCGCGCGCCGCGAACGGGGAGGGCCTGATTCATGGCAGAAGCAAAAGCTCTCGCAGGGGCTTCACCCTGGCGCCAGCAGTCTCCCGCGCTTCTCGCAAATCTGCGCGAGCTGGGCGTTCCTCTTGCCGTATTGGGCATTGTCATCGCCCTCATTACGCCCTTGCCCGGCGTTGTGCTCGATGTCCTGATCGTGACGGACATCATGACCTCGGTTATCGTCATGATGGTCTCGCTGCACATCCGGAAACCCGTGGAGTTCAGCGTTTTTCCCACTACGCTTCTGCTGCTGACATTGTTTCGTCTGGCGCTGAACATCTCTTCGACCCGGCTCATTCTCATGAACGGCAATACGGGGACTTCAGCCGCGGGGGACGTCATTCAGGCATTCGGGAATTTTGTCGTCGGCGGCAATTACATCATTGGCACGGTGATCTTTCTTGTCCTGATCGCCATCCAGTATGTAGTCATCAACCATGGCGCGGTTCGGATTTCGGAAGTGACCGCGAGATTTACGCTCGACGCTCTTCCAGGCAAACAGATGTCGATCGATTCAGATCTCAGTACCGGCCTGATCGACGAAACGGAAGCGCGGGCGCGAAGAAAGAATCTGGCGAAGGAAGCGGAATTCTATGGCGCGATGGACGGAGCCTCGCGGTTCACCCAACGCGACGCCGTCGCCAGTATTCTGATCACCGGAATTAACATCATTGCGGGATTTCTGATCGGCGTTTTCCAGCATGGAATGGATTTGCGCCATGCTCTCGAGACCTATTCGGTGCTGACCATCGGAGATGGCCTGGTCACGGTTATTCCAGCGCTGATGATCTCGATTTCCGGTGGCCTTATCGTTACGCGCGCCAGTTCGGATGAACGTCTGGCGACCGACTTCGGGAATCAGCTTTTCGGTAACCCTCAGCCGCTGATGCTGGCGAGCGGTGTACTCGTCGTCCTGGCCGCTTTTCCCGGTTTGCCGACCATCCCTTTTCTGGTGATGGGTTCCGGGCTCGGAGCCACCGCATGGCGAATGCGGCAGAAACGAAGCGCGGCCCAGCAGACAGAGGCGTTATCCAAGCCAGCCGTACCGAAGGAGAATCTGGAAGCGTTGCTCCGCGTGGAGCCACTTACCGTCGAGATGGGCCTTGGCCTTGTAAAGTTTGCCGGCGGAGGGCCGGAGTCTCCGCTCCTGAAGCGAATTGCCGGAATCCGGCGGCAACTGGCAAGTGAGGTCGGCTTCCTTCTTGGGCCCGTCCGAGTCATCGACAACATGAGTCTAAAGGCGCATGAATACGTTGTGCTGCTCAAGGGCGCCGAGATTGGCCGTTACGAGATGCCGCCGGGCTGTGAACTCGCGATTCCTCTCGGCAAGAATGATCCGCTGCCAGGCGGGAAACAGACAAAAGAGCCTGCCTTCGGCATGGCCGGATGGTGGATTCCCGCCGACCAGTCAGACGCCGCGAGGCGGAAGGGCTTTACTGTTGTCGATGCGGTGAGCGTTATGGGAACGCATCTTTCCGAACTCATTCGGCGCCACGCGCACGAACTCTTCTCCAGGCAGGACGCAAAACGTTTTCTGGACCGAATGACGGCCGAGCACCCCAAGGTCGTGGAAGATTTGGTTCCAAAACTTCTTCCGTTGTCGGCCGTCCAGCGGGTTCTCCAAAACCTGCTGCGGGAACGGGTTTCGATTCGCGATTCGGTCACGATCGTCGAAGCGTTGGGAGAAGCGGCGGTAACGATCAGAAATCCGGTGCTTATCACTGAATATATCCGTCAGTCCATCCGCCGGATCGTCGTGAAGCCGTATTTGAAAACAACCGGCGAGTTGCCCGCGTTCCTTCTTAGCCCTTCACTCGAACAGGCCATTGAAGGAGCGGTGGAACACGGCGAACAGAATAGTAACCTGACACTCGCCCCGCAGGCCATTCGCGACGTATTGCAGCGGATTTCCCGAAAAGTCGGATCGCCCGAAGCGCCCGTTGTTGCCGTCTGCAGTTCCGCTTCGCGATACTTCCTGCGTCAGATCACTGAGCACTCGATCCGTAATCTCTTCTTCATTTCAAACAACGAAATACCCGTCGACGTAAAGATCCTTTCACTCGGAGTAATCGAATAGCCATGAACACAACCGACCAGGCGCACATCCATGTGAAGTCTTACTTCGCATCTTCCATTCCCGATGCGATCGAGGTGGCTCGCAACGAGCTGGGTGTCGACGCACTTTTTCTTAACAGCAAGGCGGCGCCGCCCGAGGCTCGCCATCTGGGAGCCGTCGAGGTGGTATTCGGCGTTTATGGCGAGAAGCGCCAGGCCGAATCCCCGGTCGCCGCTCCCGTCACAAGCATCGAGGATTTGCGGCAGAAGATGGAGGAAATCCGCAATCTGGTAATCCGATCGGGCACGGCGTCCTCGTCCCGTGGTTCCGCGCGACTGGTGGAACAAGTTCTCATAGATGCCGGACTGACGCCCTCAATCTCTCAACAGGTGGAAGAGGCGGTAACGGCCCGTCTGAATCGGCGTCCCGTGCTTGAAATTTCCCGCACTCGCAAACTCCCCGAATGGGAGCCGGATGTCATTGTTCAGCAGACCATCGAAGAAATCGAATCGCGATTCACTGTGAAGCCGGAGCTCGGCAGGGTCACCGCGCTCGTCGGCCCTCCCGGTTCGGGCAAGACATCGGCGCTTATTAAACTTGCTGTCGCCGAGGGTCTGCTGAAGCGCCGGCCGGTGCGTTTGATTTCGGTGGACGGTGAAAGGATTGGAGCGGCGGAGCAACTCCGGAGTTACGCCGCAATACTAGGAGTCCCCTTCGAACATGTGGAGACCGCCGCGGGCCTTGGACAGATCGTGGACCGAGTTCCTGAAGGACACCTTATTCTCATTGATACTCCTGGACTCGGGCCTGCGCTTTTCGAGAGCGCGGGGGCGGATCTCGCAACATTCTTCGGACGCCGTCAGGATGTTGACACCCACCTGGTTTTGACGGCCACGACAAAGCAAAGCGGCATCGAAAGTGCCGCCAGGCGCTTCGAGGCGTTCCGGCCAGGGGCTCTTATCTTCACCAGGCTCGACGAGACTGACTCCACCGTATCTATTGCAAATGAAGCGATTCGGAGTGCCAGGCCGATTTCATGGCTTTGTGGCGGCCAACTTATCCCCGAAGATATCGAGCCGGCGTCAAAGCAGAAAATCGTCGGCACATTGGTCCATAAATTGCCAGAAATGCTGCGTTCCGCCGCTTAAAACATATGGGGACGGTCACATACGGGCCACGTTTGGAAATCGACGTTGACGAGGCTTCCCGTCGGGAAAGGCTTGTTATCGAGCATCTCCCGCAGGTGCGTATAATCGCCGGCCGTATCCATGAACGTCTCCCCCGCCATATTGCTCTGGAAGATCTTATCTCAAGCGGGATTGTCGGCCTGCTGGCGGCTATCGACCACTTTAATCCGGCCTACAACGTTCAACTGAAGACCTACGCGGAGCCCCGGATCCATGGGGCGATCCTCGATAGTTTACGGGAGATGGACTGGGCGCCGCGGGAAACCCGCAAGCGTTCGAAGTTGATCCAGGCAGCCATTCGCAAGTTGCAGCAGCAGCGCGGACGGGAACCCTCCGAGGAGGAGATTGCCGAGGAGTTGAATATTCCGCTGGCAGAGTACCAGGAGAGGTTGAACGAAACCCAGGCGGTTGAGATCCAGCGGCTCGAATATGCCGGCGGCGGCGACGAGAGCTACGATCTGCTGAACATTATTTCGGATGACGAAGAATCATGGCCTTCGCGAATTGTCGAACGTTCGGAACTTGAGCGCGTCCTCGCCCTGGCGATCGATCGTATTCCAAAGCCGGAACGAACGGTGTTGAGCCTTTACTACTTCGAGGAACTCACATTGCGGGAAATAGCCGAAGTGATGGGCATGCACCTTTCCCGGTGCGGTCAGTTGAGAGTGCAGGGGATATTACGGCTGCGAAGTCACATGGAGCGCGTTTGGGCTTCAAAACGAGGGGGCAGGTAAAAAAATGAATCCGGAATCCGTGTCGAATGGCGATGAGAACTCAGGGCAGACGAGCGACGTCTCTGCGGGGGGCGCGAGGGCGACGCCTGGCATGGAACTCCTGAAAGACATCGAATTACCCGTGACGCTTCGATTTGGCAGCGCTCAAATGTCGCTTAGAGAGCTCGTCGGGCTGAATACAGGCGCCGTGATCGAACTGGACCGGGCGCTGACTGATCAGGTCGAGATTCTCGTCGGCGGGTCCGTGATCGCACGGGGCGAGCCCATTGTCGTTCAGGGAGTTTACGGAGTCAGAGTTTCCGAGATCACAGGCAGGCAGCAACGATTGATGACAACATCCTTACAAGCAGCGGTTTCGGCTGGGAGCGTGGAATGAGCTTCAATCCGGAATGGATTCTGAATCCACTGACAACATACGCGATCACCGGCACCGGGTTGATCGCCCTGCTCTTTCTCTGGGTCGGCGCGAAGGTCGAAACGAGCAAATGCCGTCACGATATCGCGGCGATGAAGGAATGCACCGACACTACTCTGCGCGAACTGACTCTAAGAGTTGAGGAGATCGTTGCCCGGCCGGAACCTGAGGCGGTACAGGAATATTCCGTCGTGGCTAACAGTCTGAACCTGACACGACGAGCGCGGGCCCTGCGAATGCGTCGCCGGGGGGACGCGCCACATACGATTGCAGCGGCGCTCAACATATCCCGGGGCGAAGTCGATCTGATGCTTAAGGTAGATCAGATGCTCCAGAGCCCCGGCGACTAACGACAACGGCTGCGGGTGCCTGAACAGCCTGTGGGATTCCCGGATGTCCGA
>DATAZF010000162.1:0-29500 GCA_036272235.1 Bryobacteraceae bacterium
ATGGCACTGCCGCTGCTCGATTCCATGTTGCCGGCCCAGACACCGCTGGCCAGGACGGCTGCCAATCCATCGCCACGGCTCGGTTTTGTGTACGTCCCCCACGGCGCCGTGATGGACAAGTGGACGCCTGCGACGGAAGGCGCGGGTTTTGAGTTCTCGCCCATCCTGAAACCTCTCGAGCCGTTTCGCGATCGATTGAACATTGTCAGCGGATTCGGCCATCGCGCAGCCGACACGACCGCTGTCCACTCTTTGAGCCCCACCACCTGGCTCAGCGGCGTTCGCCCCAAGCCCACGCAGGGCGTCGATGCTTACGCCGGTGTGACCGCAGATCAGGTCGCTGCCGAGCACCTGGGCCAGGACACCGCGTTGCCCTCGCTTGAGCTCGCGACTGAAGATCATTCCGGACTGCTTGGCGCCTGCGATCGCGATTACGGCTGCATCTACATGAACACGCTGTCGTGGCGCACCCACACCACGCCGCTGCCGATGGAAATCAATCCGCGCAAAGTGTTTGAGCGCCTGTTTGGTACCGGCAGCACGCCGGAAGAGCGCGCCGCGCGCGCCGCGGAAGACCGCAGCATCCTCGACGCCATCATGCAGGAGACCAATGGTCTGCAACGCGGGCTCGGCAAGCGCGATCGCGCCACCGTGAGCGATTATCTCGAGAGCGTGCGCGAAATCGAGCGGCGCATTCAGAATTCCTCTGCTCAGATGAGTGTCGATGTGGCACTGCCGGAAGAACCGGTTGGCATTCCCTATTCGTACGAAGAACACTTGCACCTGATGTACGACATGCTCGCGCTGGCCTATCAAGCCAACATCACGCGAGTATTCACGTTTATGGTGGCGCGCGAGGAGAGTAACCGGACCTATCCACAGGTCGGCGTTCCCGATGGGCACCATGCAACTTCGCACCACCAGAACCGTCCCGAAAAACTGGAAAAGCTCGTGAAGATTCAGAACTATCACGTACAGCAGCTGAGTCGTTTCTTCGGCAAACTGCAAGGTACGCCGGATGGTGACGGTTCGCTGCTCGATCACTCGATAATCCTTTACGGCAGCAATATGAGCAACAGCAACGTCCATAATCACTTCCCGTTGCCAACGCTCGTGGCAGGCGGCGGCGCCGGACAGCTCAAAGGCGGACGCCACCTGAAGTATCCCGACCACACGCCGATGGCGAATCTGCTGCTGACCGTCTTATCCAAATCGGGCGTTCCGATGGAAAGCATCGGCGACAGCACCGGCCTCCTGGAGAACCTGTAAATGCGGTTGGCTGCTGTTCTCCTCGTGGCGGCAACAGCCTTCGGTGCAAGCATTGGGCCGCATGGCAAGCTGGTAGACGCTGTCAAAAACGGCGATAAATCGGCCGCGATCGCCCTGCTACAGCAAAAAGCCGGCGTCAACATACCGGAAGCGGATGGCACCACTGCGATCGCCTGGGCCGCTCGCCAGGACGATCTTGACATGGTGGACCGTTTGATCCACGCCGGCGCCGATGTGAAAGCCGCCAATCGTTATGGCGTGACCCCTCTTTCGCTCGCCTGCGTCAACGGCGACGCCAGCATGATCGAGAAGCTGCTGAAAGCCGGCGCCGACCCGAATGCGGACGGGGCGGAAGACGAGACGCCCCTGATGACAGTCGCCCGCACTGGGAGCGTCGCGGCCGCGAAAGTGTTGCTGGCGCACGGCGCGAAAATCGAGGCTCGCGAAGCCTGGCATGGCGAGACGGCTCTGATGTGGGCCGCGGCCCAACAGCATCCTGACATGGTCAAAACGCTGATCGCGGCGGATGCGAACGTCAACGCGATGTCGACGGTCGTGAAATGGGAACGCCAGACAACCGCCGAACCGCGAGAGAAGTGGCTTCCACCAGGTGGTTTCACTCCACTGATGTTTGCCGCCCGCGAAGGCTGCGTCGAGTGCGCCAAAGCCCTCGTCGACGCCAAAGCAGACTTGAACACGGCCGATCCGGATGGAATTACTCCGATGGTGAATTCAATCATCAACGGACACTACGATGTCGCGGAAGTATTGCTCGAGAAGGGCGCCGATCCCAACCTTTTCGACAAGACGGGCCGGGGGGCCCTTTATGCCGCCGTGGATGCTCACACGATGCCGGCGTCGAACCGGCCTTCGCCTGACGAGTCACACAACGACACCAGCAGCCTCGATCTGATCAAGTCTCTGCTGGCTCACGGCGCGTCGGTGAACACGCAACTCAAGACTCAGCAGCCCTATCGCACCAAGGTCGACCGCGGCAACGACACGATGCTGACTACCGGCACAACACCAATGATCCGTGCGGCCAAGGCCGGCGACACCGCGGTAATCGCTCTGCTCCTCCCAAAGGGCGCGGATGTGAAACTGACGACACGCAATGGCGTAAATGCGCTGATGGCGTCGGCTGGCGTCGGCTCGAAAGAAGAAGACGGAGTGGGCCGCAGGAAGACGGAAAAGGAAATCATCGACTCGATCGATCTCTGCCTCAAGGCCGGGACTGACATCAATGCCGCCGACAACAGGGGCGACACGGCACTCCACGGCGCTGCGCAGAAGGGCTGGGACCAGGTGGTGCAATATCTCGCCGATCACGGCGCCAAGCTCACCGCGAAAAACCAGCGCGGACTGACACCAGTCGACGCTGCGATGGGTCTTGGCGGAGGCCTCGGTTTCGATAACACGACCGGCGATGTTCACGAAAGCACGGCCGCCTTGCTGCGTAAATTGATCGCGGCAAAGCCTCAATAGACACGGCTCGGGCCTGTGAAGAGATCGCGCGCTGTCGATCTTGTCCTGCTGGTTTCCTCGGTGGCTGCTCTCGATGGTTGCGGAAGGAAGCAGTGCGTCGACGAGCGCGATATCGTCGTTAACGACGGGTATTGCCAGTCACAGGGTGTCTCCTCCGGTCTGCACGGGTATCGCTACTATAGCGGTGGATTTTTCAACTCAACGCCCGCCGGCGGCAGCGTTCGCGATTCCGGAACTGTTCGGGGCATTTTCGGCGGCAGCGGCGAGGGCGCACATGGTGGCGGGGCAGGCGAGTAGTGAGGCGCCGAAAAATCACGCCGCGCCCGAGCTGGCAGCGGACCGTGGAAGCCCAGGGATTTCAGTTCCACACGCCGGCAGGGCGGCCTTATTGGGACGAGTCCGCCTGCTACGGCTTCAGAGCGCGCGAAGTAGACGAAATCGAAGCCGCAACTGAGGAACTCCAGCAACTCTGTCTTAAAGCGGGCCAGTTTATCATCGACAACGGCCGGTTCGACGATTTCCGCATTCCAGCCGGAGCCCGGCAACTCATCCGCGACGCATGGGAGGCCGAACCGCCGTCCATTTACGGCCGGTTCGACCTCATGTATAACGGCACGTCCCCGCCGAAACTCCTCGAATACAATGCGAACACCCCGACGTCTTTGCTCGAAGCATCGGTGATTCAGTGGTACTGGCATCGGGACGCGATGGCGGGAACCGACCAGTTCAATTCCATCCATGAAAAACTGGTCGCGCAGTGGCGCGGGATTCGCCCCTGTCTGAAGTCCGGCCCCTTATACTTTGCGTCGATGGATGACGCCGAGGACGCAACCACCATCGGCTACCTGCGCGACACCGCTGAGCAGGGCGGCATTCGGACCAGTGCGCTCGCGATCGACCGGGTCGGCTGGAACGATCGAGCCCGCGAGTTCCGCGATCTCGAAGAGCGCCGCATTGAAAACATCTTCTCGCTTTATCCATGGGAGTGGTTGCTGAAAGATAATTTCCTCGCCGCGCAGAACGGCCTTGCGGCCTGTACGCTGCCCGGTCCGCTGATCGAAACCTTTCCGCGCATGATCTGGATCGAGCCCATCTGGAAAATGCTGTGGTCGAATAAAGCGCTGCTCGCCGTGCTGTGGGAATTGTTTCCCGGCCATCCGAATCTGCTGGAGGCGCACCTCGACGGCCCGCGCGCGATGACGGAGTTTGTGAAGAAGCCGCTGCTGTCGCGGGAGGGCGCGAACATTACGATCCATACGCGCGAGGGCGAATCCTCCACCGGGGGACCTTACGGGGCGGAAGGATACGTTTACCAGGCCGTCGCCCCCGCTGTTTCCTTTGACGGCATGCGGCCGGTGCTGGGAAGCTGGTACATAACCGATCAGGGAGCGGCCGGAATGGGTATTCGCGAGTCGGATGGAGCCGTTACGGACAACCTCAGCCGGTTTAATCCCACATTATTTCGACTAATCAGGAGCCAGAGTGCAGAAGCGTAAACTCGGTCACACAGGAATCGAAGTCCCGGTCATCATGCTGGGCGGCAACATCTTTGGCTGGACAGTTGATGAAGCCGCTTCCTTCCGGCTGCTCGATGCGGCCTTCGACGCCGGTCTGAATTTCATCGATACCGCGGACGTCTACTCGCGCTGGATTCCGGGCCACAAAGGCGGCGAATCGGAAACCATCATCGGCAAGTGGTTCGCGCGCAGCGGCAAGCGCGGCCAGGTCGTCATAGCAACCAAAGCCGGCATGGATATGGGCGATGGCAAGCAGGGGCTTGCGCCGAAATACATCGCCGAGGCCGTCGAAGCGTCGCTGCGCAGGCTCCAGACAGACCATATCGATCTGTTTCAATCGCACAAAGACGATGAGCAAACGCCGCTCGATGAAACGCTCGCCGCTTACGACCGGCTGATCAAAGAGGGTAAGATCCGGTTCATCGGGGCGTCGAACTATAAGGGCGCCCGGCTTCGCGAGGCACTCGCGGTCAGCAGGCAGAAGCATCTCGCCGCCTATGAGACGCTGCAGCCCCATTACAATCTGGTGGAACGTGCGGCTTATGAAGCTGACCTCGCGCCCGTCGTTGCCGAGTCGGGCATCGGTGTCATTCCGTATTTTTCGCTTGCGGGCGGATTTCTCACCGGCAAGTATCGCAGCGAGTCCGACGTCAAGGGAAAAGCCCGCGCCGGGATGGTCGGGAAATATGTGAATCCGCACGGTCTGAAAGTTCTTGCCGCGCTGGATGCCGTAGCCGCGGAATACCACACGAGCGCGGCCGCCATCGCGCTTGCGTGGCTGATTGCACAGCCGGGAATTACCGCGGCCATCGCCAGCGCAACAAGCGAGAAACAACTCGCCGACCTGGTGGCAGCCAGCGATCTCAAACTGGATCGCACCGCATTGGACAAACTATCCGCGGCATCGGCGGGATAGAGCGGCAGGCTGTAAGGTGACGGCCGTCGAGTCGCTTACAGCCGCGCCATGCGATGCCGCGGCCGCAACTCTTCGTCTTCTTTGACGATGCTGGGCCGGAATCCCGAGGGCGCGGTTGGCGGAGCAGATTGGGGCGGACGCTTGATCGCGTCGCTTAAATGCTTATCGAAGGGAACATCAGATAGCGACGAGTCGCCTGGTTGCGTCGCCGGCGCGGGAGCTCGCGGATCCGTGCGCTCGCAAAGCTTCTCTACGGCCGAGATCAGGCGCTGCAGGTTCATGTCCGACTCGATCGCCCGTTGGCTCAAAGCCGTAATGATTCCCGATTGATCCACGAGGGTCTTTTCCAGGATGGCAATGCGAAGCGAAACCTTGTTGTCGAGCGTCTGCTCGAAACTCGCCAGCGTTGCCTCCACCGATTCCTGAATCTCTGCTCCCAGCCGGGCTCGCAGCTCGGCCACATGCGGCGCGATGATGGATGCCAGCATCGCCGGGATCTCCGTGCCCACATCGGCGAACTGACTCTCAACGATCGTGACGGCCGCCGCGAGTTTCTCCTGGGTCGCGGCCATCTCAACGCGAAGCGCCGTGATGTCTCGGGTCTGTCGGTTGAAACGTGCGTCTATTTCGGCCCGGAAGATTGTATCGGCCGACTGCTGGGGCCGCGCCTCCACAGCGCCGAGCCGGTTTTCGACGCGATCCAGGCGCTCGTTCAAGACGCTCGTCTCCGTAATCTCCGGCCCATCCTCGGGCGGCGCGATATTCGCGGAAATCTGCGGGCGATTTCGGTTGTTTCCCAACCCAATCGCAAGGCCGGTTCCAGCGGCGATTGCGAGCCCCTTGATGATCTTATTGGCCATATACCTGATTACTGTAATTAGAGTATACGGTCCATAGCCTGGGGTCGCAAATGGAGCGGGTTTCTGATACTGCCAGCATTTGCTCGATCACGCGGAGCGTTTCGACCACTCGGGGTCCCGGCCGATTGAAGTATTGATTGCCATCCGCCAGGAATATGCGACCGCTTTGGACTGCCTTGAGCCGGCCGAAATCCGGCCGTGCCGTGAGCCAGTGCATCTCGGCCCGGGTCCGCGCGAGGTCGAATCCGCACGGAGCCACGATGATGACGTCGGGGTCGCGCGCGCTGAGTTCCTCCCACGTAATCCAGGGTGAATGGACGCCCGGCTTTCCGAAGATGTCGGCGCCACCGGCGAGGTCGATGAGTTCGGGAGTCCAGTTCCCGGCCGCCATGAGCGGCTCGATCCATTCGATGCAAGCGACGGTGGGACGATCAGGGCGGCGCACCGGCATCATGCGCTGCTGAAGCGTCTCAATCAACGGTTCGGCGGAAACCCCTGTGGCATCGCCAACACGGCGGAAATCCTCCCAGATCTCTGCGAGGGACGTGGGATTCAGCGCCACCACCTGCGGCGCGCTCTTCAGACGCGACGCAATCGAGCGCTCCACATCGCGCAGGCTCACAGCGCAGACATCGCACTGCACCTGCGTCAGGATATGCGTCGGCTGCAAGCTCTCCAGCACGTCGTCGAAAACTTCGTAGATCGAGAGCGCATTGCGGACCGAGTCTTTGACCTGCCGGTCGATGCTCCGGCTGTCGGCGTCGACATCGATGAGCGGCTTCGTGCACGCCGGCAAAGTGCGAATGGACGAAGGGTAATCGCATTCGTGGGAACGCCCGACGAGAACATTGCCGGCCCCGAGTGCGCAGACCATTTCGGTCGCGCTCGAAAGGAGCGAAACGATAGCCCGCCGGTTCAGAGCTTGGTCTCTCAGGCGGTGACGTGCTGGCGCGCCGTGATTCTGCGGCTGAGCAGTTCGTAGAGGCCGAACAGCGCCGCCGAGTAGAACAGATCGCCCGCGAGAGTGCGGCCCCAATAGGGTAGCGCTTCCGTGTAACAGGCGATGAGGCCGTTGAGGTCAGCCGTATAGAACGGATTGTGGCTGAAAGCAGTCGCAATCCAGACCGCGAAGTTGCTCAACACGAAGAACTGAAGGCTGCAGATAAAGGCCGCGGCGCCCACGCGCATCGGCGTCACGGAACGCAGCATCTGGCGGCCGATCCAGACGTTGAGCATGAACGAGGCGTATATCAATGGCGAGCCCAGGGTGTAACCGCTGTGAGCCCCGCCGGCATGTCCAACGATGGGGTCGGTCGCGACCATAACCGCGAGCGGCAGCAGATAAGCCCAGAGACCAGCGATGCGCGATCCGGCGAACAAACAAGACCCGCCAAGAGGAGTCACGTTTGGCCAATGCGGGATAAGCCGCCCGAGCGCGCTTAGCAGCGTGAGTCCGAAAGTGAGTGGCCGCGACTGGTTCTGATTCTGCATTGGTGTCTCCTATGTTAGCGCCTGATCTGAGGCTTGCGACGACGCTGCCTGATTCGGCTCCCAGATCGTCTCCGGCACCCCGAGCTGGTGGCTGGCCCACCGGCTCCAGACGAAGAGCGCGTCGCTGAGCCGGTTGAGGTATTTGATGATGGCGTCGTCCAGTTTTCCCCCGGCCGCCAACGAAACGCAGATGCGCTCGGCGCGTCGGCAGACGGTCCGGCAGATGTGTAATTCGGCGTTTAGACGCGAACCGCCTGGCAACACGAAGGACCGCAACGCTGGAAGCTCTTCATTCATGCGATCGATCTCACGCTCCAGCTGCTGGCTCTCGGCCGCGGTGACTCGCGCCTGCTTCGGGTGGACGTCATCAGGTAACGTCGCGAGGATAGAGCCGAGATTGAACAACTCATGCTGCACACGCCGCAGGATGCTGTCGAGTTCCGGCAACTCGCGTGCCGATTCGCGGGCGAGTCCGATGAAGCTGTTCAGCTCGTCGACGGTCCCGTAGGCTTCGATTCGAAGATCGCTTTTTGAAACCCTCTGGCCACCGGCCAGACTGGTCTGTCCGCTGTCGCCGCGGCGTGTGTAAACGCGATTGATCGCGAGCCGCGGCTCATCGAAAGCAGGCACGCTCATATTATCCCGCCGTTCAGCCATTCCTCTGTACCGTTCTTACCAGACCAAAAATCGCCGGCGGTAAAGTAAGACATCGCGCTTATCTCGACCTCGCCAGGCTCCACTTCAGCCCGGCGACTACATTCAACAGCGGCGCCGGGAATCCGAAAATCTCCTCGTATCTCCGGTCGAGCGCATTCCGCAAATTCACGTAGGCCGTCAGGTTTCCACGCACCCGGTAGTTCACGTTGATGCCGACGTTCGTGTAGCCGGGATTCCAGAACTCCCCACCGGACGCGCCCAGGGTCGGTTCCACGTCGAGAGAACGTCCGCGCGCATATCCGTAAACATTGGCATCCACCCGGCCGTAGTGCACCGTGGCAATCGCCGCACCGGATTGCTTCGGACGCCTGATCAGCGGCTGGCCGAGGTAGTAATACTGCTGGACCAGCCCACTACCGCCATTAAGAGAAAGCACTTCGCTTTCGAGCCATGTGTAATTGGCAGTCAGCGAAATCCACGTGGTGGGCCGGAAGCGCCCGCTCATCTCCACGCCTTTGGCCAGCGCGTTCGAGACGTTGTCAGTCTGATACTGCGAAAGTACCGAGAGCGAGCCGCCGAGGCCGACGATCAGATCTTTGTACCGGTTGCGGAACCACGTCGCATCGATCGAAGCGCGGCCATTGAGAAACTGTTCTTCCACGCCAATGTCATAACTTTCGGTGCGCTCCGCTTTCAGGGCGGGATTGTCGGTGAATGCGAGATCCGACCCGCCCGGCGGGCGAATCCCTGCCCCGTAGGAAGCGTGAAGACGTACTCCTGCCTGCAGAATCCAGGCGCCGGAAATCTTGGGATTCAGCTTTGTGTAGGTGCGGGCGGGAAACTCGGGGCGCGTCCCGAAGCTCACGAGAAACGGCGGCACCTCCGGCATCTGGTAGATTTCTTCGCGCAACCCTCCGTTGATGAAGAACCGCTTCGCAAACGAGAGCTGGTTGTCGAGGTAAACGCCTTCGTTGTCGCGACGCAGAGGGAAACTGCGGAAGCTGTCGTCGGTGACATAAGTATTTTTCATCTCTTCGCGATCGAAGGCGAAGCCGCCGGCCAACGTCCAGAACGAAGCGACGCGCCACGTCTCGCGCGCTTCCGCATAGCCTCGGATGTCCTTATTGAAGCTGTCTCCGAATGGACTGATATAGAAGCTGTTGTTGAGATTGAAGCCGCCGAAGAGGTCCTGGCGGAAGTGATCGGTAATGTCGTACTGGTAATGGAAGCCGTAAGTCGAGGTGTTGTTCTTCTCGCGACTCACCAGATCGAGCCCACTGAAAAATCCTTCCGGATTGGATCCATATGCGCCTGGCTCACCCACCTCGTTCGAATCGAATTGGCCGAATGCGAAGAGGCTCTGGGTGCGCCAGCGATGCTCGGCCGAAAGAAAGATGTTGTCGTTGCGTGTATCGGAGTTCGGCACCGGCCCATTCGCGAGCAGGCTCGAAAGTGATGCGGCCACGCCCCAGCCGTGCGCCAGGCCCGAGCCACTCACCGCAAACCGGTTCTCGTCGTGCGTGCCGCCTTCGGCAACGATGTCGAGGGCCGGTCCGTTCTCCGGCGAGCGGGTAACGAAATTCACGACACTGCCAATCGCATAGGAGCCATAGACGGCCGACTGGGGCCCGCGCGCGACATCGATTTCCGAAACGAAGTCCGATGGAATCTGCGAGAAATCGAACAAGCCGCCGAAGTAAAAGCTGTTGATCGGAATGCCGTTCAGCTCCACCAGGTTGTATTTGGAATCGCCGCCGCGCACGAAGAGATCCGCGACCGACCCCCGCGGGCCGTTTTGTGAAAACACCATGCCGGGCAGCTCGCGCATTACATCCACCGCGCCGGCTTCGTTGCGCTCGCGCAGTTCCTGGCTGGTGACAATGCTTACGCTCGTGCCCTGCTGGCTCGCCGGGACGTCGATTGCGGATCCGGTAACCCGAATGGATTCGGCTTGCGGAGCCAGTGCCAGCTGGATACTCGCGGCGCCGGGGGCCACCGTCACCATCTGAAATCCTGGCGCGGTGACACGCAGCTGGTAGTTATCGAAGAGCGGCGAGACGTTGAAGTCGAAATGTCCGCGATCGTCGGTAATCTGCTCGACGATCACCCCGACAGCGCTGAAGGCGGCAACCTGCGCGCCTGCAATCGGGGTACGGGTCGGGTCGAGAACGGTTCCTTGTATTTCCGCGGCGCACAGCACCGCTGGAGTTGAGAGTAATGTGAGCGTGAGTGAAGACGCAAAGAGCGCCGTCACCATTGGCGTGAATGGTGTGTGAAGTTTCATATCAGGCAGCCCTGGCTGCCGACCTTTCCGCTTCGGAATTTTTTCCGGCCGGCTCTTTTGCAAGAGTCTTCCGGAATCACGCGGGCCGGTCTCCTGACTTGCGCGTCATCGAAATCCGCTCGCCTTCCCATCCCGCGGGGGACAGTGGCTTGTTGAGCAGTTCCTCGGCGCTTACAGTGGCGGGGCCGTGCTGGATTTCCACCAGCTTCCCAATGGTGCGCCTGCGTGCAACTGAAGCCCCTTCAGGGTACCAGAACATTTCTGACGCCGCACCGCGATTCGATGTTCACTCGATTGCAGGCTCCAGCGGGTGCCTTCCGTGAAGAACAGCACTTGTACCGGCACTGCGTTGCGGATCGTTAACAGAGCGGGGCCCGATCTCAAGTAAAATCTCATCAGCCAGACCGGCATAAATGCCTGATAAAGAGAAGCAGACTATTCTCGTTGTGGATGACGAGCCCGAAATCCGCAAGCTCGTGACCGCGATGCTCACGCGGAATGGCTACTCTGTGCTGAGCGCCGATACCGGCGAAAACGCCATCAAGCTCTTCCGGAACAACCCTCACACGAACCTGTTGCTCACCGATGTTGTCGCGCCCGGCATGAGTGGCCCGATGATCGCCGACCAGATCTCCGCGCTGAAACCGGAAATCAAAGTGTTGTTCATGTCAGGCTTTGATGGCACGCAGGTTGTGCAGCGTTATGTGGTGGAGAAAGGCTATTCGCTGCTGGTCAAGCCTTTCACCATGGAACAGCTGGAACGCAAGGTTCAGGCGTTGTTCGCCGAGTAGAAATCCAGAACGGAACGTCCGGGCCGGCGCTTTCGTTTGAGCTAAGCTGACATCAGGGAATTCGTTCCCAGTGACGGCAATGCCGGCATCCCGCTCTTTCCCAGTCATCTCAACTGTCGCGCTTTTTCTTACCGTCCTGACGGGATGCGACACAAAGCCTCCAGTCGCGCCGGTAATCGGTCACGCTTACGCGGGTCCGATGACGTTGAATCTGCACAAGGAGATCGATTCGAAATCCCCCACCGTGACCATCGCCCATCACGGCGATGCACTTGACATCGTGGCCCAGCGCCGGCGTTGGTACCAAGTGCGGACTGCGAAAGGTATTGTCGGCTGGGTCAGCGACCGGGAGCTTCTCGACCGCGCCCAGATGCAGCGGCTCAAAGCACTGGCCAAAGAGACCGCCGGCCTGCCCTCGCAAGGCGCCGCAACGACATTCAGCGATTTGAACGTGCACTCCGAGCCTTCGCGCCAGTCCCCCAGCTTTGTGCAGGTGAAGGAGCATGAGAAGGTCGATGTTATCGCGCATCGGGTTACCCCGCGAGGCGCTGCAGCGCCCAAACGCGAGTTGATTCCTCCCAGGCCGAAGGTGGAGCGAAAAAAAGGGAAAGAAAAAGCTTCCAAAATTCCCGAGCCTCCGACTCCGTCTCCCCCGCCGCTGCCGGCGGGCTGGGTCGAATTATCGAAGACCGGCGAACCCCCGGCCGAGGAGACCGAAACGCCGCGTGGTCCGGTCGACGACTGGACGCTCATCCGTAGCGAAAGCGGCCAGAGCGGCTGGGTTTTGACAAGCGGCCTTTACCTTTCGATTCCGGACGAAGTCGCCCAGTATGCCGAGGGGCACCGCATCACATCCTATTTCTCACTCGGCAAAATTCCCGACGGCGATGCGCGGAAAGACATCTGGCTCTGGACTACATCCGAAAAGCTGGGCGAGGACCATGACTTCGACGGCTATCGCGTGTTCGTCTGGAGTCTGCGGCATCACCGTTATGAGACCTCATACATCCAGCGCCGCGAACGGGGATTTTTTCCCGTGCTTGCGAAGGCCGGCGAATTCTCTGTCTGCCTCGAACGACCTGACGGATCGCGCGTGCGCAAGCAGTACACGATGATGGGGAACGCAGTGCGCCCTTCCGGCGACCGGCCCTGCGACAAGACATCGGATCAGGAGGTTGCGTCGCCACAGGATCTGTTGGCCAGGGCGCCAGCCGGCACCGCCGCCGGGAAAAGCCTGGTGGCGCGGATCAAAGCCAGGGTGAAGAACCTCTTTTTTGGAAGGTGACTCGGCTTAACCGCGACGGTTGGAGCCGGAAAGCAGACACCCAACATGGTACGTTCGGACTGAAGGAGTCCGATTCATGGGTAAGTTTCTGCTCGGCCTGCTGACCGGCGCCATCGTGATGGCGCTGCTTCTCGTAATTGGTGCATTCGCCGTCGCTGCGCTGCGAACGAGGCCGGCCGCCATCGCGGATGGCTCCACTCTGGTCCTGCACCTGAACGGCGACGCGCCCGAGAAGCCGCCGGTCGATGTCTCGATCCCCTTCATTCAGGAGCACCCGCCTGTCACAGTCGAAAACATCTGGGCGATGTTGCGGCACGCCGCCGCCGACTCGCGCATCAAAGCCGTGGTCTTCGAGCCCTCGGGCGCGAGTGTTGGCTGGGCGAAGATGCAGGAAATCCATGCCGATCTGGAACAGTTCCGTAAATCCGGGAAGCCGCTGATCGCTTACCTCAAGGCACCGAGTACGCGCGATTACTACCTGGCCTCCGCATGCTCGAAGATCTACATGTCTCCCATCGATGTCCTCGATCTCAAAGGCATTGCACTCGAGTTGATGTATTTCAAAAATACGCTGGACAAACTCGGCGTGCATGTCGACGTCGAGCACGTGGGCAAATACAAAGACTACGGCGACATGTTCACCCGGACCTCGATGAGCCCGGAAACCAACGAGGTGATCTCGAGCCTTGCCGATGATATCTATGGCGATCTTGTGAACACGATCGCAAGAGACAGACATAAGGACGCGGCCGCGATACGCGCGACGATCGACAATGGCCCCTTTCTCGCGAAGCAGGCCAGGGCCAGCGGACTCGTGGACGATCTCCGTTACGAGGACGAGGTTTTTGGCGAAGTCAAAACGCTTCTGCATCAGACCGAGCTGAAGAAAACGAGCGAACGCGAGTATGTAAACTCCCCCGACAGCGCCGGCAGTGGCGCGGACCGCATCGCCTACGTCGTAGGGGAAGGTACCATCACGCGTGGCGATCCGGAATCTTCGGGTGATACCGGGCTCGAATCGGAGGCCTTTGACACGATGCTCGGCCGCGTCGGGAACGACAAGAACATCAAGGGCGTGATCGTGCGCATCGATTCCGGCGGAGGCGAAGCCGAGGCATCCGACGAGATGTGGCGTGCCATGAACGAGCTTCGGAAAAGGAAGCCGGTGGTGATATCGATGTCCGATGCCGCCGCGTCGGGCGGATATTTCATGGCCATGACAGGCGACACGATCGTCGCTTACCCGGCCACCGAGACAGGCTCGATCGGTGTCGTCTTCGGTAAACCGAACCTTCACGGGCTTTACGACAAACTCGGAATCACCAAGGATTTCGTGAGCCGGGGCCGTTTCGCGCTTATCGAATCCGACTATTCGTCCCTGACGGAACCGGAGCGGAAGAAGCTGGTCGATGGCATCGATTCCGAATACGAAGATTTCGTCGGCAAAGTAGCGGCCGCGCGCAGGAAGCCGGCGTCCGTGATCGAGCCGCTGGCGCAGGGCCGCGTCTGGCTGGGTGATCAGGCGAAGGCCAATGGGCTTGTCGACGAGTTGGGCGGTCTCGATCGAGCGATTGAACTGGTCAAGGCGAAGGCGGGAATTGCAGCGGGCAACAAAGTGAGCCTCGTGCTTTACCCGCCGAAGCGCAGTTTATTCGATGTGCTCTTTCGCTCAAATAGCGAGACTGAAGCGGAAGCCCGCACGGGCGCGATGCTTTCGGGTCTGGGACTGGAACCGGTGCGAGCCGCCTGGCGTAATGCGAGCTTGCGAACCTGGATGCGCGGCGGGATGTTACGCATGATGCCGTTTTCGATCCAAATAAGGTAACGCCTTTTGTATTCTTCGGCGGTTCTTTGCTTGCCTCGGAGCGTGGCTCTGGGGCATATTGAAATCAGACGTCCGAACCCGATGTAAACCGCAGTCGAATTGGGCTTTCCGCTACTCCGCCGTTACAGCGCGCGGACTCGCGTTCGGTCGTTGGCGATATGCCAGACGCGACGAATCGACCGGGCCGGTGTGCCAAATGGCGGAAACTTTTCTCTACTTCACGGATCTGCTGGGCCTGCCGGTCTATGACCTGAAGCAGCGCCGCATCGGCCGTGTCCGCGACGCCGCTCTCGTTCCCCTGATTCACCCTGCCCGCATCGACCGCTATCTTGTCGGCGCTGGACCTTCCTGGCTCTCCGTCCGCTACGACCAGATCTCCACTATTTCGCTCGACGGAATCCAACTCAGCAACGAAAAGCTTTACCCCTACCATTCCGACGAGTACATGCTGCGTATCCAGCGCGATTTGCTCGACCAGCAGATTATCGACGTCAACGGCCGGAAGGTCGTCCGCGTGACCGATATCAGTCTTGAGGTGACGCGGGCCGACCGCGAGTCGTTGATGATCCTTGAAGTGGACGTCGGGATGCGCAGCATTCTGCGCCGTTTGCTGCAGGGCGTGGTGCCGCCGCGCTGGGTGCGGCGCATTCAGCGGCCGATCTCGCCGAATTCCATACGCTGGGAGTTCTGCAATATCGTCGAGGCCGACCCGCTGCGGCGGCTCCGGCTGAATATCTCGAACGACAAACTCGAACGTCTGCACCCGGCGGATCTTGCCGATATCGTCGAGGAACTCGGCCCGGCCGAGCGCGAAGCCATCTTCGAAACGATGGATAGCGAAGTGGCGGCCGAAGCGCTTTCGGAGATCGATCCGAAAATGCAGGCCAGCATCCTCGAGGCACTGGAACCGGAAGTGGCGGCCGACATTGTCGAGGAGATGTCACCCGACGAAGCTGCTCATGCGCTATCCGAGCTCGAAGAAGAAACGACGGCCGGGATCCTCGAAGAGATGGAAACTGAGCCGCTCTCGGATGTGAAAGAGCTTCTCGAATACGACGAAGGCACGGCTGGCGGCATGATGAACACCGAAGCCATCGTGCTGCCGGAGGATACGACACTCAGTTCCGCGATGCTCAGCCTGCGTGAACATGAGGACCTGCTCGAAAACACGCACGTTCTCTTTCTTGCGAATTTGGCGGGGCAGATCACGGCGGCGGTCCCTCTGGCGCGATTGTTTTTGGCCGATGGCGGGTCGCGGCTGCGTGATCTCGCGACCGATCCGCTCATTTCGACGAAAGTGGACGAGAAGCAGAACCGCGTCACCGAACTATTCGACAAATACAATCTGCTGGCGCTGCCCGTAGTGGATGACGACGGATCTCTTGCCGGCGTGATTACGGCGGACGACGTGATCTCGGTCCTCAGGCAGCGGTAGAGCTTGAATGAAGGAGCTTTTCTCCCGCTTCCGGAAACACATCCTGATATTCCTGGCCGTCCTTGGACCCGGCTTCATCACGGCCGTCGTCGACAACGACTCCGGCGGGATCTACACCTATTCGCAGGCGGGCGCCCGCTGGCTCTACCTGCCGCTCTGGACGCTGCTTCCGATCACAGTCGCGCTCATCGTCACGCAGGAAATGTGCTCGCGCATGGGAGCGGTCACGGGCAAAGGGCTCTCCGATCTGATCCGCGAGGAGTTCGGTTTGCGGGTCACTTTCCTCATCATGATCCTGCTGGTGTTCCTGAACCTCACCAACATCATGGCGGAGTTCGCGGGTGTGGCGACGTCGCTCGATCTGTTCGGCGTCAGCAAGTTCATTTCGGTCCCCATCGCGGCCATCGTGGTCTGGTTCGTCGCCGTGAAGGGGAACTACCAGAGCGTCGAGAAGATCTTCCTCTTTGCATGCGTGATCTACGTGGCGTATGTGATAGCCGGCGTGCTCGTCAAGCCCGATTGGAAGGAAGCGATGATCTACAGCGTCCGCCCCAGGCTGATGCTCGACAGCGGATATATCGCCATGCTGATCGCGATGGTCGGCACCACAATCGCCCCATGGATGCAGTTCTATCTGCAGGCGGCGGTCGTGGAAAAAGGAATTACGGCGAAGGAATACCGGGAGTCGCGGATCGAAGTGATTGTCGGCTGCATTATGACTTCGGTCATCGCGTTTTTCATCATTGTGGCGTGCGCGGGAGCGTACCGCGATCATCCGACGGACATCCAGAGTGCGAAAGAAGCGGCTCTGGCGTTTAAGCCCTTCGGGGAATACGCGTTTATCCTGTTCAGCGCGGGCCTTTTTAATGCCTCGATTTTCGCGGCCTGCATTCTGCCGCTCTCAACTGCTTATTCGGTGTGCGAAGGTCTGGGCTTCGAGTCGGGGGTGAACCGCCGCTGGCGGGAAGCGCCCGTTTTCTACTGGCTCTATACGCTCCTGATCGTAGTCGGCGCGGGAATCGTGCTGTTCCCCGGATTCTCGATGGTCCAGATGATCCTGCTCTCGCAGTTGCTGAACGGCATGCTGTTGCCGGTCATTCTGATCTTCATGCTGGTTTTGATTAACAGAACCAGCCTGATGAAGGAATGGATCAACCCCCGGGCGTACAATGTTGTGGCCTGGGCAACAGTGGCGGTCGTGATCGGTATGACCCTGGCGCTTACAGGCATCACGATCCGGAATCCTCAGTAAATCACGATATGGATGAGAACGAGTTCCGCAAGCGGTCCGACGAAGCGCTGACAACTATGCAGCGGGCACTGGAGCGCGCCTCGGACCGTCACGAGTTCGAAGTGGACCGCAACGAGGGCGCGCTGACGATTGAATTTGAGGAGCCGCCTGCGAAGTTCGTGGTAAGCCCGAATGCGCCTGTGCGGCAGATCTGGGTGTCGGCGCGCGTGCAAAGCTTCAAGCTGAATTGGGATCCGGAAGCCGCGGCGTTCCAGATGCCTGATGGCCGGACGCTGCACCAGTTGATCGAAAGTGTGGTCAGCGCGCAACTCGGCGAGCCGGTTACCCTGACTTAACGTGCGCTTTTCAAGTGCTCCGGCCGGTTTGAGGTGTTGGTGCGGTTGTTCGTGACGGCCGAAGGGCATCCTGTAACTCGCACAATTCCTGAGTGAACGTTTCAACATCTACGCTGAGCCCTGGAAACCAATCGGCTGCCGTACCGGCGACGGGACGCGGCGGAGGGGTCTTGATCCACCTCCCGAATTGAATCAGGCATGCGCCGATTCGCGACTCGACGGCTGCTTTAACGTATGATTCCGCGAACATAAATGTCTTATCGGCAGGAACAGGGGAAACTTTAGAGACGGTTCCGGGTAATCCAGCACATTACACTGGTTTCGTGGCATTCCGTGGCGTGGATTATCTGCTGATCGACTCTCAGTTCTCCGAACAGGAACTGCTGGTCCGGCAGACAGCGCGGCGGTTTGTCGATGAGCGTGTCTTGCCCCTGATTCGCCCATGTTTTAGCGATGCCCGTTTCCCGCGCGAGCTGATTCCTGAAATGGCAGAACTGGGGTTTCTGGGCGCCAATCTCCACGGCTACCACTGTGCCGGCATGAGCAATGTCGAATACGGACTGATCATGCAGGAACTGGAACGCGGCGATTCCGGGCTCCGTAGTTTCGTTTCCGTACAAGGTGCCCTGGTGATGTACCCGATCTTCGAATTTGGATCGGAAGAACAAAAAACGCGCTGGTTGCCGCGGCTCCAATCCGGGGATGCAATCGGCTGCTTCGGATTGACGGAGCCGGGATTCGGATCGAATCCGGCGGGCATGACCACACGCGCGGTTCGCAACGGCCAAAGCTGGGTCCTCAATGGCGAGAAGACATGGATTACCAACGGTTCGATCGCCGACGTCGCCGTGGTCTGGGCGCGCGTTGAAAATGAGGGCATACGTGGCTTTCTCGTTGAGCGCGGCATGAAAGGGTTTTCCACCTCCGATATTCACGGCAAATGGTCGATGCGAGCTTCGGTCACTTCGAGCCTCGCGTTCAGCGATTGCGAACTTCCGGATTCCGCCATGCTTCCCAATGCCAAAGGGCTCAAGGCCCCCCTTTCATGCCTTTCACAGGCCAGGCACGGCATCGGCTGGGGAGTGATCGGCGCGGCCATGGATTGCTATGAAACCGCGCGGTCTTACGTGACGATGCGCAAACAGTTCGACGACCGCCCGCTCGCCAGCCACCAGATGGTGCAGGAAAAGCTCGCATCAATGATCACGGAAATCACGAAAGCGCAATTGCTCGCCCTGCAGTGTGGACGTCTGAAAGACGCCGGGAAGCTCGAGCCCGCGCACATTTCCATGCTGAAGCGGAACAATGCGGCGATGGCTCTCGAGTGCGCGCGCCTCAGCCGCGACCTGCTGGGAGCTAACGGAATCACCGACGAGTATCCTATAATGCGACACTTGTGCAATCTCGAAACAGTAAAGACGTACGAGGGCACCGACCACATCCACGCCCTCGTCATCGGAGAACGGGTAACAGGCATTGCGGCATACAAATGAGCGCACAGGCCGGAGGGCCGTTGTGTGCGGTGAAGAATGAATAGCGTGAAACCTCGCGTTCCCGCACTTCTTTTCGCGCTGACGATCCTCATAAGCGCATTTCTTCTTTTTCAGGTGCAGCCGCTGATCGCCAAGCTGATCCTGCCGTGGTTCGGCGGATCTGCGGCGGTCTGGACAAGCTGCATGTTGTTCTTTCAAGTCGCGCTGCTGGGCGGTTACGCTTATGCGCACTGGGTGAACGGGCTGGCAGGGCGAAAGCAGGCTTTCTTTCATCTCGCGCTGCTCGCGCTGAGCTTTCTCTCGCTGCCGATTCTGCCGTCGGCATGGTGGAAGCCGAATGGCGTGGAAGATCCCCTGCTGCGAATTCTGGGGTTGCTCGCGGCGACAGTCGGGCTGCCTTACTTCCTGCTTGCGTCGACGAGCCCGCTGCTCCAATCCTGGTACTCGCGGTCGAATGGCGGCGCGATGCCGTATCGATTTTTCGCGCTTTCGAACGCCGGGTCGATGCTGGGGCTATTGACGTATCCGATCCTGATCGAGCCGTACCTGACGAGCGGGCAACAGGCGTGGATGTGGTCCATTTCCTACATCGTGTTTGTGTTGGTTTGCGCGTTCGTGGCCTGGCGAGCGCGCGATACGCACGAAGCGGCGGGTGCCGCCCCAGCGGTTCCAGCGCCGCCGCCCACATGGTCCGACAGATTTGTCTGGATGGGGCTCGCGGCGTGCGCGTCCGCTCTGTTGCTGGCAGTGACGAACCATCTGACGCAGAACATCGCGGCGATTCCATTTCTTTGGGTGCTGCCGCTGAGTTTGTACTTATTGAGCTTTATCCTGTGCTTCGACAGCGATCGTTGGTACTGGCGCTGGCTGTTCATCCGCCTGGGGGCGGTGACGGTGCCGTCGGTGGCATACGCGATCTCGACCGAGAGCGATATCGGAAATCTCAAGCTCGCGGTCGGATTCTTCTGCGCGGCGCTGTTCGTGCTGTTCATGGTCTGCCATGGTGAAGTCGCGCGGAGCCGCCCGGCCCCGCAATACCTGACATCCTTCTATCTGATGGTTTCGCTGGGTGGAGCGCTCGGCGGTCTGCTGATTGGTTTCGCGGCGCCGTATTTGCTCAACGGACTTTACGATCTGCCGATCGTGGTTTCGCTGACGGCTTTCATGCTGGTCTACCTGCTGTGGCGGGAGCGCGGCAAAGCAAGCAGTGAAGCAATCGGGGAATCGGCGTTCCTCGCCGAATCGTACGACAAAATCATCATCGGAGCGCTCACGCTTTCGCTCGTGCTCTATATCGGGTTGCGGCTCGCGGCCGTGAAAGCCGGCTGGCCGGTTTTTTTCAGGACGCCGTTTCTGAGCGCGCCCTACGACTCACCGGTACTTTTCGGAATCGCGGGCCTGATTGCGGCATACGTGATCTGGCGGGGGCAGGCTCAATCAGTCAACAAGTCTCTTAACGACGGCTTTGTCACCTTCGTGATCGCGGCCGGTCTCGCCCTCGGTATCGCCGGATTCCTCGCTCGCGACACCTTCAACAACGTTCGGAATTCGCGTGTATTGGCGCGCAACTTCTACGGAGCCCTTCGTGTTTACGACGAGGAGAGCTCGGGCTCCATGGGCAACGTCCGCACGCTGCGCCACGGCACCATCGATCATGGTGAAGAATTCCTGCTCCCGCAATACGAGAACTTCCCGACCACCTACTACGCACGGAAGTCGGGGATCGGACTTGCCATCCAGAGTCTGCAGTCAGGCGGTGGCATCAACGTCGGCGTCATCGGACTCGGCGCAGGAACGATCGCCAGCTACGGACGTCCCATTGACCACTACACTTTCTACGACATCAATCCGCTGGTGTTGCACATCGCGCGGACGCAGTTCCGCTTCCTGCGCAATTGCACCGCACAGAATGAAGTGGTTCTTGGCGATGCGCGGCTCTCACTGGAGCGCGAGGAGTCGAAGCAGTTCGACGTCCTCGCGGTCGACGCGTTCTCGGGCGACGCCATCCCCGTCCATCTGTTGACGCGGCAGGCCTTTGCTCTCTACTGGCGGCATCTCAAGCCGAGCGGCGTGCTGGCCGTGCATGTTTCCAACAAGTATCTGGATTTGGGGCCGGTGGTCGCGCTCGCGGCGGCGGAGGACGGCAAGCAGGCGATGATGGTCAGCCTCGATGCGGATGACGACAAGGAAGTCGCGGCGTCCGACTGGGTGCTGGTCAGCTCGCGGGCCGGGTTCTTCGAGCAAACCGAGATCAAAGGCGCAGGCGAGGCGATCAAGCCGATTGCGGGCCTGCGGACGTGGACGGACGATTACAGCAATCTGTATAAGATCCTGCGGTAAGCATGTGGGGCAGGATGGCATCCTGCGGCCGATTGGTAATCGGCCTCTTCAGTTTTCACGCGAACGGCCAGGCGGATTGCCAATCGCAGAAGCCGGCGCGAGAAGAACCCTCATTTCATGACCCCGGTTTCCTTCATGGGCGGCAGAACACTCGTGCTCTGCCGCTCGTACTCTGCGTTGAACTCGCATCCAAACAGCGCAATCGCGGCCAACAGGTACATCCAGATCAGGAGCGCCATGCTGGTGCCAACGCTGCCGTAAAGCACATTGTAGTTAGTTATGTTGCGGACGTACCAGCCGAAAACCACTGTCGCAAGCAGCCAGAGAATAGTCGCGAGAATCGCGCCCGGCCACACCCGGCTCCATCGCTGCTTTCGAAAGGGACCGTAGTAGTACAGCATCGCCGTCAAGCTCGACGTGGCAGCGAATGCGATGACATATTGCATCAGGCGCGACAGCAACAGCCAACCACTGGCAAAGGGGTTCAGGATCGGGTCGACCTTGATCCATCTCATGACCACGGACTCGATGGCTCCGCCGAACAGAATCAACGAGGTTGCCCCGAGCAGCGGCACCAGAGACAAGATCGCCAACATCATTCCGATGCCGGCGTGCGCGAGGATAGAACGATTCTTCGGCACATGGTATGCGGCGTTGAAGCCGTCGATGAGGCTCTTGATCACGCTCGACCCGGCCCACAGTGAAAGAATCACGGCGACGACGAGCAGGGCGGCCGGGCGCTTCCCACGAAAATGAAACTGCTGCATGACAGTTTCCTGCGTGCCGGGCGGTAAGACCTGCGATAGAAACGACATGAGCCGGTCCTGCACGAAATGGGCGCGGGTCTGTACGAAGACTGTCGCCGCGGTCGCTAAAACAGGAAAGAAGGAAAGCAGCGCTGAATAGGCCGCGCCCTTCGCGATCGTGAACAAGCCGTCGTCAAACGACGCGAAGAGCGCGCGACGAAGCAGGAACACTATCTGTCGCAGCGGGTGCACTGTTCACAATAGTGTCATAGCAGGTGTCAGGCAGCTGCCCCAGCGGATCTTGCGCGCCAGGCCCTGAAGCCTTCGAGGAACATCGGCAGCACGGATATAAAGATGACCCCCAGAATCACCTTCTCGAAATTGCGGCGCACCATATCGACCTGGCCAAGCTGATACCCGATCGTCATCATGAACCCTATCCAAAGGGTCCCGCCCAGCAAGCTGAACATCAGGAAGCGCGGATAGGGCATTTCCGCCACGCCCGAGATAAATGGGGTGCACGTGCGGACGATCGGTACGAACCGCGCGTAGACGATCGCTCGCGCGCCATATTTCTCGTAAAAGACGTGCGTGCGTTTCAGGTGGTCCGGGTGGAAGAAACGCGACTTCGGGCGGCTGAAGATGCGCGGACCCGTCTGCCGGCCGAGGAAATATCCCACGTTGTCGCCGATGATCGCGGCGCACATGAGGAGTCCAGCGAGCATATAAACGTTGACGCCCGCGGCGCCGCTGGCAAATCCAACAGAGAACAGGAGCGAGTCCCCAGGAAGAAAGAATCCAACCAGCAAACCGGTCTCGGCGAAGATGATGCCGAGGAGTCCGGCGATGCCGGGCGCGCTGCTCAGCAGCATACGGGCGAGCTCCAGCAGCCGTTCGGCGTTATAGAGCGACTTCAGGAAGTCCACTACCGCGTGCATGGGTTCCTTCCTGTTACGCCGCGTTAACTGCGCTGGCTGTAGCTTTGGACCAGCCGCGTGATGACATCCTGATGGATTTTCAGCTTGCCCTGATCCTGCAAACGCTTCTTGAGACCGTCTTCGAACATCGTGGTGCGGTCCCGCGTTTTCTGTTGCCGCAGCTCATCCCGGATACCGGCTGTCTGGGCCGGCAGCTCAGTAAGATCGGCTGGGATCTTTGCCGCTATTTTCGCGACCACACGCCCGCCGGGTATGGAGACCGGACCGAAGAGAGCGCCGACCGGCTTCGTGAACGCGTCTGAAAGCGTGCTGGCGGAACCGATGCCCTCGATGGCGCCCTGGCGATTCACGTCCGGAGAGGTCTTTACTTCGAGGCCCATATCCTTCGCGGCTTTGGCGAGGTCGCCGCCCGCGGCCGTCGCTTTTGCCAGCAACTCGGCGGACTTCTTGTTAAGGATGTCCTGCAATTTGTCCTGGCTGGCCTTGTTGCGAACGTCGTTCTTTACTTCTTCAAGCGCCGCCTGGTGCGCTGCCTGATAGTCGGTAACCGACACCACCGCCACTTTGTTACCCGGAAGAACGACGGGTCCGGCGGTTGCCTCCCCCTTCCGCAAAGGCGCGACAGCGTCGGTGATTTCCTTCGAAACGCCAATGCCGGGAATCGGGTCGCCCGCCTGAATATTCTCAGCGCGAATCAGCATCGCCCCGAGTGCCTGGGCAGCCTGTTCGGGATGCAGCGGATCTTTATGCATTTCCGCGACAGCTCTGTCGGCAAGCTGCTCCATCTGCGCCTGCGCGGCCCGCTGCTGGTATTCATTCAACAGTTGGGCCCTGACTTCTTCGAAGGACTGGGTATGGGCTTGCTCATGCTTCTCCACCTGGATGATGTGATAGCCGTAGGTGGTTTTCACCAGCCCGCTGGTCTGACCCGGCTGCAAACTAAAAGCCGCCTTTTCGAATTCGGGAACGGTCTGGCCTTTGACGATGAAGCCCAGTTCGCCTCCCATGGCGGCCGAGCCGGGGTCGTCGGAATTTTCCTTCGCGAGTTTGGCGAAGTCGCCGCCGGCCTGGATTTTCTTCAGAATGCCCTCGGCTTTTGCTTTCATCGCGGCATCGTTGGTGGCGTCGGACTTGATGAGGATGTGGCGGGCCTGCACCCGTTCCGGTGTTTTGAACCTGTCCTGAGCCGCCGCGTAATCTTTTTGCAGCATCGCATCGGTTGCCGGAGGAACCTGGATCTTTGCCGGGTCGAGCAGAATGATGGCGAGGCTGCGCTTTTCTGGCGTCTGGAAAGAAGCCTTGTGAGAATCGTAATACGCCTTGACTTCAGCCTCTGTGGGCTCGGCTTCGGCCTGAAAGCGAGCGGGCTGGAGAAGCGCATAGTCGATCCTGACCTTGTCGTTCTTGCGATGGAACTCGTCTGCGATTTCGCGCGGAGAAACCACGACGCCCTCGCTGACGATCTCCCGGAGCCGGGAGACGAGGATCTGCCTGGAGGTATCGTCTTTCAGATCAGCCATTGTCACGCCCTGCTGCTGCAACACGGCGTTGAGCATGGCGGAATCCACCTTGCCCCCCTTCGTCGCCTCTGCGGGGAGGCTGTCAATGATGGCGTTCTCCGTCTCGTCCGAGGAGACGCGCATGCCCAGGCGGTTGGCTTCAAAGGCCATGGCGCGGTCGGAAATCAATTGCTGCACGATCTGCGGCACATAGATGGAGAGCAGTTCGGGCGGCAACTGCCGGTTACGGGTCATGTTCTGGATGACCTTTGATACCTCTTGCGAGGTGAGATCTTCTTTGCCGATGGAAGCCACGACGGTGCGGTCCGCCGTATTGCCGGTATCGTTCCCCGTGGTAGGAATCAGATAGGTAACCATCGAAAGGCCAACGAGGCCCAACAAAACGCTCAGGGTTATGCGCACAGCCTTATCGCGGCTGCGAAATAAATCAAACATTGCCGGGGATTCTCCTGCTGAAATCGGAAACTCTAATTGTACCGCGACTTGCATGTGCAGAGCCTTACGGCCTATTTCCAATGCCGGATGACCCTGAAGTGTTTCCGAAGATATCCGGCGTCCGCCGCCTTGCCCATGTCGGCAATGCCAAAAGGAGATATGCTACAGGCGTGCTGGGTGAGCAGATGGCCATTCGCGAGCACAGAGTATTCCTGGCAAGACGGGTTCGCGAATTCTCAAAGCGGCAACCGGGGCTTCGGGAGTTACGCCGCATACTTCTGAGGCTCGGGGGCGACGAACTGGTCCCTCCGGCGGAACTGGACCCCACCACAACTTTCCTGATTGATTTTGGGATTGTGTTTGGCGGCCCGGTCGTCCTGAACGACACCATCCATCGCGACATCCGTGTGTTAGGCCGCATCTGGAAGCGGCGCGCGCGCGGAATTGTCGGAATCGGCACGGGCTATGCGCTGGACGACGACGGTTTGTGGCGGGAACATGCTTTTGGCATACTCCGGGAGGGTATTTTTGAAGCAATGGCGCCGAAGCGAAAGTACTTCGGGCTCCTCCTGATCGGCGAAGCGGCCGACGGATTTGCCGAGACGCTGAACAAATCCTGCCAGAAATGAATAGGCCCGAAGCCGCTGGGCCGGGCCGATTCACCGCCTGAACGGCAAGCCCGACCTTTCGGGAATCCGGCAGGTCGAGGCGGAACCCGGAGGACTCGGCTGTTCGGACTGCGCGAATCCCCCAATTCAAATATTTTGGGACATCCTTTCCGATTCCAAATCAAGCGAAGAACCGCTCACACCGGCGGGGGCTGAAATCTTCCGCAAACACAGCCAGCCGGGCGAGCCCGGCAGTCCCAGCCTGAACTGCCTCCCCGATGGAGCGCCGCACGCCGATCTGCTGCCGGAGCAGCTTCTTCCGGAGACGGATTTGCTTGAGCACTATTGGCCTCGAAGCCGAAAAAGATGCCGCGCACCAGCCCGGTAAAACGGTTAAGTAGCCGAACCGAACGTCCGCTTAAGCAGCGGTTGCCAGATGCGTATCGCCTCCGCGGGACTGGAAGCCTCCTGATTGCGCAGCGCCGCGAAGAGTTCCTTCCGCGCAGCAGTGTCAAGACGGCGAAAGACCGCATCGAATTCGGGGATGGGAGGAGGGTCGGGAACACCGGCGCGCATCATGATCTCGCGGCCTGCGTGCATGGCTTCCACGAAGGCGTTCCAGGATGCGCGGGCTTTGGCGACATCGATGAAGTCTTCCATGCCCGAAGTATAGCCGGATCGATTATCCTGCTGAGTGGTGGTTGACTCAAAAGAACCCGAGGGCGAAGAACCGGAGCGGAGCCGCACGTTCAAGTGGGACGACCCTCTGCTGCTGATGCGGCAGGGCCGCAAACTCTCCGGCGCCGAGCTGTTCGAGAAGATCCGCAAAGGCGAGATCCCGCAGCCGCCATTTTCACAGCTCATCGGTTTTGAAGTGTTCGATGCCGGCGAGGGACGTTTCGCCATGACTCTTCTGCCGCAGGAGTTTCATTACAACCCGATGGGTTGCGTCCACGGCGGCATTCTCTCCACGCTCCTCGATACTGTGATGTCGGCGGCCGTGCATACCGCGCTACCGGTTGGTCGCGGCTATCTCACGCTGGGAATCAACATCAGCTTCCTGAAACCGATCTACGAGCATACCGGCGAAGTGATGGCGGAAGGCAAGCTCGTTTCACTCCGCCGGCAGGTCGCTACCGCCGAAGGGAGAATCGTCGATCTGAAAGGCGAAATCTGCGCTACCGGTACTGCGAGCTGCCTGATTTTCGAGATGCCGGGGAAGGCCGGGCCGAACAACTCAGGGTCGGGTTGAAAAACTTTCGAACGCTTCCGTCTCATCCCGCTCAAAGACGAACAGGGGGTGCACGCCAACCAGCCGCATCAGGTCTTGCACCCGCTTGGACGCCTGCAGCAGCTTCAACTCTCCGCCCTTGCCGGAGATCAGCTTCATGGAACCCGTCAACTCGCCGATTCCGGAGCTGTCGATGTAAGTCACCTCGGCGAGATTGAGCAGGATCTTCCGGCCGCCGCTTTCGATGGCGACCTTGATCAGGCCGGCGAGTTGAGTCAGGGCCGGGCCAAGGGTGAGGCGTCCCGAAATATCGAAGATGGCAACATCACCCGCCTGCCGGGTGGAGATGGTCGCCCCGGTTCCGAAGTCCGGTATATGCGTTATGCCCGATGTGCTCATGGCGCCAGTGTTTGCATTGTAACCGGATCGAATGATTCTATAGAAGCTGCATTCCGGAATCGACGAACAGGATATTCCCGGTTACCCCGCGGCTCAAATCGCTGGCGAGAAATACCGCCGTGTCTCCGACTTCACCCGGCTCGGTCGTATGGCGCAACGGCGAACGTTCCTTCACTGCGTCCAGCATGGTTGAGAAATCTTTCACGGCACGCGCCGAGGCGGTCTTCACCGCACCGGCGGAGATCGCGTTGACCCGGATCTTTTGTGGCCCCAGATCGCGCGCGAGGTAGCGCATTGAGGCCTCAAGCGATGCCTTTGCCACGCCCATCACGTTGTAGCTCGGCATCACGCGCGTGGACCCGATGTAGGTCAGCGTCATGATCGATCCGCCGGTCGTCATCAAAGGGGCCACCGCGCGCGACAACGCGACGAGAGAATAGGCGCTGACATTCTGAGCGAGAAGGAAGCCGTCGCGCGGCGTATCGAGATACATGCCGCTCAGGTCCTCTCGGTTGGCGAACGCCAGACTATGAACCAGAACGTCGACGGGTTTGCCCAGCCCGCGCAGACTCTCCGTGAGCGACGCCAGTTCGTCGTCTTTGGTCACATCGCATGGGAACATCTTCGCGATCGGCAGCGACCCGGCCATGGACTCCACTGTTTCCTTCTGCTTCTCGTTCAGATAAGTCAGGATGATCGTGGCCCCTTCGCGCGCGAGCGATTCCGCGATGGCAAACGCGAGGCTCCATTTGTTGGCCACACCCGCGATGACGGCCGTTTTCCCTTCGAGCAGTTTCGACATGAACTTAATAGCGTAGCTTGACGGGGCCTTCGGTGGCGCAGTACGAGCGCGCAGCAAGCGGCGCCGATGCGCGCGATTGTTGGCTCCAGGGGCTTACCATCGAATTCTGCGCCGGGTTCTCATTCTCATCGTTCTGTTGATCGTCTACGGGTCGCTCTACCCGTGGCATTTCACAGTTCCGCACCTGCTGGCTAACCCTCTTTGGATACTTGTCCATTCATGGCACCCTCTGGCCCCCCGCTACTTTCTGCGCGACATTGTCGTCAATGTGGCTCTATATATTCCGCTGGGATTCGCCGCTCATCTTGTCTTCAGGCAGAGCCGCGTGCCGGGCTTGGGAATCTATGGACCCATCCTGCTTGGGCTGTCGCTGTCAACGACCGTCGAACTGGCGCAGTTGCTGGAGCCTGCGCGCGACACCAGCAGCCTCGATGTAATCACGAATGTTGCCGGGTCCTTCAGCGGCGTGCTGCTGGGCCTGCTGTTTGAGGCCATAGCTTCGCGCCGGCCCGGCGGCAAGTTCAGGATGGCGATCGAGTGGAAGATCGCGGATCGCGCCGCCCTGGCGCTTGTCTTCTGCTGGGTTGCCTGGCTCATTTTCCCCCTCTTTCCGGCGTTGAGCATCTACAGCCTGGTGCGCAGGCTCGCTGTTTTCGCGCACTCGAGCCCGTTCGATCCATTGATGCTGGTATCGACGGCCGCGGCCTGGTACGCGGGAGGCTTGCTGGTTTCCGCCACCGGTCCACGAATTTCGCGCCGCTGGTTCCTCACTGCGCTGCTGGCCATTCCCGGTCAATTCTTCATCGCCGACCGGCAGCCCGTGCAATCCGAACTGATCGGAGCAACTTGCGGCGCGTTACTGTTCGCTTTGCCGCAGCGGACCCGCGAACCATCGAGGATAGATGCCTGGGCGTTTCTCGCCGTAATCGTGGTGCGCGGGCTCTCGCCGTTCCACTTCGCCACCCGCGATGTCAGCTTCGAATGGATCCCCTTCGGCGCGACCCTCGGCAGCGAGTGGCAATCGGCGGCGGCGGTGCTGATCGAAAAAATCTTCTACTACGGGACGGCGATCTGGCTCCTGCGGGCTGCCGGCTTGAAACGTGCCCTTGCAACTATCGCGGTTGCGGCGATACTGGCCGCGATCGAGATTCTGCAAACCCACCTGCTGGGGCGTACGCCCGAAATCACCGATCCGATTCTTGCGCTTGTGCTCGGCTTCGTGCTGTCGACTTTGGCGGGCCCCGGTGCCGCGAGCGTGTCTGAGTGTCACAGGATACGCGAACGAACTTATTGAGTTTTCAGATCTTGCAACCTGGCTGAAGAATTACTCTTCGGCCGCGCATGGCGGCTTCGTGCGCGTGGCGCTCGATCCCGCTCATTACGTCTGGCTCGGAACTACAGTGTTGTATCCCGCTCGACTTTACCGACCAGAAGCTCCCGCACGGCTATGAGTCAGGCGGCGTATCCCCAAGATCTTCGGCGCGATTCTCGAACTTAGTCATTGAGTGCAGGAAAACCAGGTCGATCTTCCCGATGGGGCCATTGCGCTGCTTGGCGAGAATCAATTCCGCCACGCCGCGCAAATC